>NZ_SSMZ01000080.1 GCF_004799395.1 Phenylobacterium sp. | reverse complement strand
GGTCGCCGCAGCGTTCAGTTTCTTCTCGAACGTGCTCTACCTGGCGTTGCCGCTTTACACCTACCAGGTCTATGGCCGCGTGCTAATCAGCCAGTCGATCCCGACGCTGGTGGTGCTGAGCGCAGTCACGCTGTTCGTCTTCGCCGTGTCCAGCGCCATCGACGACTACCGGGCGCGCATCCTGATCAACTATGGGGTGATGCTCGATCAGCGGGTCTCTGGCCGGGTATTCTCGGCCCTGTTCGACGCCTCGGTGCGTGGCGATCCTTCGGCCAAGGCCCAGGCGCTACGCGACCTCGACCAGTTCCGCCAGACCCTGACCGGCGTGGCTGCCGCCGCCTTCTTCGACGTGCCCTGGATTCCGGTCTTCGTCATCGTGCTTTACATCATCGCCCCGGAGGTCGGGGTGCTGGCCACGGTCGGTGCGCTGACGCTGCTCGGCCTGGCCCTGCTTCAGGAGCGCCTGCTCCGCCCGGTCATGAAGGACGCCAGCGACGGCCAGCTGCGTAGCTATGCCTTTACCGACGCAGCGCTCCGCAACGGCGAGGTGGTGCGCGCTATGGGCATGCTGCCGACGCTCGGCGGCTCGTGGGGCGCCCACCGGGCGGTGGCCATCGAGCGCGGCGCGGCGGCGGCCGAAATCTCGAACACGTTCACCGACATCATCAAGGCCACTCGCATGGGCATCCAGGTGCTGATCATCGCGATCGGCGCCTACTTGATCCTGAAGGGCAAGATCCACCAGGGCATGCTGTTCGCCAACATGATCCTGGCCAGCCGCGCTTTGGCCCCGATCGAGAAGATCGTCGGCGCCTGGGACCCGCTGAACAACATGGTCCGCGCCCACGGACGGCTGATGCAGATCCTGTCCAAGGCTGAGCCGCAGGCGCTGGCGACCGCCCTGCCGCGGCCGAAGGGCAGGCTCACCACCGAGGGCGTCAATTTCGCGCCCCCGGGCGCGACCAAGTTGCTGCTGATGAACATCAACCTGACGGTCGAACCGGGCGAGACCCTGGGCGTCATTGGCCCGTCCGGCGCGGGCAAGTCGACGCTCGCGCGATTGCTGGTCGGCATCTGGCGTCCCACCAACGGCGTCGTCCGCCTGGACGGGGCCGATGTGTTCACCTGGGACCGCGCCGACTTCGGCCGCCATGTGGGCTACCTGCCGCAGGACACCGAGCTATTCGCCGGCAGCATCCGCGACAACATCGCCCGCTTCCGCCTCGACGTGCGCGACGAGGAGGTGATCGCCGCCGCCCAGCTCGCCGGCGTCCACGACCTGATCCTGCGGCTGCCCAAGGGCTATGAGACCGATGTCGGCGAGGGTGGCCACACCCTGTCGGCAGGCCAACGCCAGCGCGTTGGCCTGGCCCGCGCCATGCTCGGCGACCCGGCCTATATCATCCTCGACGAACCCAACGCCAGCCTCGACGCCGAGGGTGAGGACGCCCTGCTGCGCGCGATCGACGCCATGAAGACAAATGGCGCGACCGTGGTCATCATTTCCCACAAACCCAGCATTTTCCGTGCCGCGGACAAGATGCTCGTCCTGCGAGAAGGCCGGGTCGAATTGTTCGGCCCCCGCGACCAGGTGATGAGCCGTCTGACGAAGCCGACGGAAGTGCGCGCCGTCGAGGCCAGCCGGTGAAACTCGATCTCACGCCCCTGAAATCGTCCTACGTCGCGCCGACTTTCGGCGACGAGCATCTGCCGATCGATCCAGTGCTCAAGCAGCGGATGCGCCATCCGATGATCGTTGGCGGCGTGATCATCGGCGTTCTGGTGCTGGGCCTGGGGCTTTGGGCCTCGCTCAGCCCGCTCAGCACCGGGGTGACCGCCCAGGGCGAAGTCCGCGTCGAGATGAACAAAAAGACGGTCAAGCACCGCGAGAGCGGCATGGTGCGCCAAGTGCTGGTGCAGGAAGGCGAGCGTGTGCGCGCCACCCAGCCACTGATTCTCTACAACGACATCGAGGCGCGCGCAGCCTACGACGTGTTGCAGAATCAGTTCGACAGTTATGAGGCCCAGGCGGCGCGGTATACCGCCGAAGCCCTGGGTCGCCCGTCGGTGACGTACCCCGCCGACCTGACAGCGCGGATGTCCGACCCGCGGGTGGCGGGCATGATTCGCGACCAGGAGGTGTTGTTCGCCACCCGGGCTCAGCTCTTCCAGAGTCAGAACGCCGTGCTCGCTCAGCGGATGGATCAGCTGCAGAGCCAGGTCGAGGGGCAGCAGACCCAAGTCGCCTCCGTTGATGAGCAGATCAGGCTCAGCGAGGAAGAAATGGCCGGCTACCAGACGCTCTATGACAAGGGCTTCGCCCCCAAGCCGCTGATCCTGCGCTACGAGGGGACGATCGCCGAGCTGAAGGGGCGCAAGGGGTCGCTGATGTCGGACATCGCCCGCCTGCATCAGCAGATGGGCGAAACGAAGATGCAGGGGGCGACCAACCGCGACACCCGCGAGAGTCAGGCGGCCGATGGCCTCCGCGACGCGCAAAGCCACATCGCTGACACCCTGCCGCGACTCACCGCTGCGAAGGAGACGCTCGACCAGACCGTAGTGCGCGCGCCGGTCGACGGCTACGTGCTCAACCTCACGCAGTTCACGGCCGGCGGCGTCACCAACCCGGGCGAGACCCTGATGGAGATCGTGCCAGCTGACGCGCCAATCATCGTCACCGCGCAAATTTCTCCGCAGGAGATAAACAAGGTGCATGTGGGCATGGACGCCCAGGTGCGTCTGACCGGCCTCAACCCGCGCTGGCACGGCCCGCTGAAGGCCACAGTGATCATGGTTTCGGCCGACAAGATCGTCAACGAACGCGCCGGCCAGGGCGCGCAGGGCGGCCAGCCGCCTCAGGGAGGCGCCGCCTATTACCGCGTCGACCTGCGGATCGAGCCGCGCGAACTGGTCAAGCTCAAGAAGGACACCAAGATCACGCCGGGGATGCCGGCCTCAGTGCAGCTCGTCAGCGGCAAAAAGACGGTCATGGAGTCGCTCATTTCCCCCATCACCGACACCCTTCGCGGAGCGCTCTCGGATCAGTAGATGCGTCTCGGTTACAGGCGGTAAGTGGAAGGATTCCACGGCCTTTTTGCTGTTGCGTAAATTGCAGGCTTCCGATACGTCTTCCCTCGGGCTCGTTTAACCTTCGCCGCAGCCATGCTATGGCGCTTGGGACAAATGGACCGTCGGGACTGCTCCATCGGGGATGGGGGTCAGGCGTGCCGGGGGTCCGTGTGACACAGACTGGAGAGATCTATGGCGACTTATTTCTTTGAAACCATTACGGCGGCGCAAGCGCTGACGTTCAGCTCGGCCACCGATACTTTGGTGTTCCAGAACCCGACATCGCACGGCGATTTGATGACGGTTCTCTACAACGCGGCCACGGCCACGTCGGCGGCAACCGTGACCGTGCTCGATAACGCGGACGGCCATGCGGTGACCTTCGGGACCGGCGTCTATGATCTGGGCGATACGACCCCGGCGGGCCATACGATGGCGCTGTTCGGAGACGGCTCGACCCTAGTCATCGGTGGCAACGATACCACCGTTGGCGCAGGCCAGGATACGGCGACGGGCGCGGGCTTCGGTGACGGCATGTTCGGTGGCGCCGGAAACGATTCGATGACCGGCGGCAATGGGGCCGACCTGCTGCAAGGCAACGCGGGCGACGACACCCTCATCGGCGGCACTGCCGCGGGCGCCGGCACCTCCGCCGCCGACGGCAACGACACGATCTACGGCGGCGCTGGCAACGACTCCATCGACGTCGGCACCGGCAACAACTTCGCCCAGGGCAACCTCGGGAACGACACCGTCGTCGCGAATGCGACCGGCGGTGGCGCGAACACCCTCCTCGGCGGCCAGGGCGATGACAGCCTCGTTGGCGGCAACGGCAACGACATCCTCAGCGGCGACCTCGGCAACGACACCCTCGTGGGCGGCGGTGGCAACGACAGCCTTGCCGGCGTGGGCGGTGACGACAGCATCGTGGGCGGCGCCGGCAACGACACCATCGACGGCGGGATCGGCAACGACACGATCGAAGCCAGCGGCGGCGGCAACGACATAATCACCGGCGGCAATGGCAACGACAGCATCGACCTGACCGGCGGTACTGCGGCTCAGGCAAGCACTGCGGACGGTGGCCAAGGCAACGACACCATCACCGACAGCTCCGCGGGTGACGACTCCCTCTACGGCGGCGCTGGCAACGACTCGATCACGGTCAGCGGCGCCGGTAACAAGTACATCGACGGCAACCTCGGCAACGACACCATCGTCGCCGCGGCTGGCGCCACCGGAAACCTGACGATCCTGGCCGAAGGTGGTAACGACTCGATCAACACCTCCGCAGTGGGCGGGAACGAAAGCATCGTCGCCGGCACCGGCAATGATACGATCACCGTGGGCGCCGGCAACGACACCATCACCGGCCCGACCGGCACGGGTACCGAAACCGTCACTGACAGCGGCGGCAAGAACCTGATCTACGGCGGCGCTGGCGATGACTCGATCAACGTCACCGGAGGATCGGGTTCCGACACGATCAGCGCCGGCGGCGGCAATGACACGATCACGAGCTCGGGCACCCACAACGATGTCGTCACGCTCGGCAACGGCAACGCCATCTTCAGTGGCGGCACCAACGTCGGCAGCGACACGATCACTGGCGCCACCGGCAACTACACGATCACGGCCGGCACCCACGCTTCGTCCATCACGGTGGCCGGCGGCAGCAGCGTTCTCACCGGCGGCGCCGGCGATGACGTGATCCACGGCGGCACGGGCAACGACACCATCACCGGCGGCCTTGGCCAAGACAGCCTAACCGGCGGCGGCGGTAGCGATGTGTTCGTGTTCGGCAGCTCCACCGGTTCGCTCGACTCGCCGGCGGTGGCCGGCCAGCTCGACCAGATCAAGGACTGGACAAGCGCCGACGCTCTGCACTTCAACCTGTCGACCACCGGCGCTTCGGAAGGTGCGGGCACCAGCCTGAACTTCTCCACGGCCACGGCGACCGACTTCAACAGCGCTGTGACGCAGGCAAACGCCCACCTGGGCGGCGCCGGCAACTACGTGGCCGTGCAGATCGGCTCCGACGTGGTGGTTTTCGCGGACTCCGACCACAGCGGCACGATCACCGCTGGCGACGAAGCCGTGGTGCTGGTGGGCAAGTCGCTCTCCGACATCAGCTCCGCGAACATCATCTAAGCCTCGACTTATACTAACGACCTAGGTCAGGGGCCGCCCTTCGGGGCGGCCCCTTTCTTTGTCCGCCCAGCCTGCGGGCTTTCTCTTGGGTGAAAGTCCCCTCGTGAGCTGATCACGGCGAGCCCGCGTAAAGCGCAAGGCCAAAGCGACTGGGTCATGGAAAGCAAGGTTGAAGCTTGAAATCATTCCAGCCAGATATGCTACGCAACTACCTCGCCGATCCTTGGGGTTATAGCCACCAGCCCCCCGGTGGCGGGAGATCCATGCCTTGCCTGATCTTACACTTCAGGACCCGCCGACTGCGGATCTGGTAAACATGGCCGATGGCCTCATGCGCGCGGGCAAGGTGCGCACGGCCGCGTCGCTCTACGAGATAGCCTTGCGGCGCGCGTCGCCGCTTCAACGGAACGCGATCCTCGTGCGCCAGGGGCTGGCGACCTATCCTCACCAACGGCGCGTGGACCTTCTCGGAGCCCTGGAGAAACTCGAGGGCTTCGGCTCGCATGTCTTCATCGGCGAGGGACTGGCCACCTGGCACAAGACCACGCCTTTCCTGGAAGACCAGCGCTTCGTCGAACTTGCGCACAAGCATGCGTCCCTGCTGCCGATCGCCAATTGGCATTGGAACCTGCAGACCGTTCTGTGGGCGCTGAAAAGGGCCCGCGGGATCATCGGCGACTTCGTAGAACTGGGTGTCTTCAAGGGGCACACAACCATCTTCGCAGCCGAGTACCTGGAGTTTGCGGCCTGGGACAAGCGCTGGCATCTCTACGACACCTTCGAGGGCATCCCGGACGATCAGCTCGACCCGGGCTGGGCGGCGAGCAACAAGGCGACCTACAGCGGGACCTTTAGCTTCGAAGAGGTCCGCGACCGGTTCTCAGCCTTCCCAAACATCGACGTCATCAAGGGCCGTGTCCCTGAGGTCCTGGAGGATTCGACGCCGGAGCGCATTGCCTTCCTCCACATGGACCTCAACAACTCCACCGCCGAAATAGCCGCCCTCGACGCCCTGTTCGACCGGCTCTCGCCGGGAGGCATCATCGTCTTCGACGACTACGGTTGGGCGACGGCGCGGGCGCAGCACGATGCGGAGAATCAATGGTTCTCCCAGCGCGGGCTGGAGATCCTGGCCCTGCCGACCGGGCAGGGTCTGTTCATCAAGCCCGTCTGACCGCAGTCAGAGCAGCATCTGCCACTGGCGACTTAGAGCCACAGCGCCACCGCGTCGGACCTGAACCTGCGCCGAATAGGCGCCATGCGGCCAGCCCCCGGCGGGCGCGGCCTTACGGCCGGCCTGAACGATCCACTGGGCCTTGTCGTGATCCAGCGCCGGCAGAACGTCGCGAACGAAAACCTTGCCATCCGGGCCTATGACCGAGACTTCGACTACGTCGTCGGCTTCGAGACCGATCAGCCGGGCGTAGGCGACGATGGACGAGGTTGTTTTGGGTGGGGAGATCGAAGCTTCTTCCACAGCGTCCATCGACGCGAGCCCAGCCGAGAAGCCCACATTGAGGACAGCTCCGCGCCGATAGGCCAACGCCTGGGCGGCTACTGGTGTCCACAAGCCGGCCTGCGAGGCGCAGACCGGAGGCGCTACTGGCCCGGGCGCGAACGGATCCACCACGGCCGTGCCGTGACGAACGCTGAAGTGAAGATGAGGAAACTCCGTTTGGCCCGAAAGGCCCACCTGGGCCAATCGCTGACCTACCGAGACCGTGTCCCCGACCTTCACCGCGAGGCTGCCGCGCGCCAAGTGGCAGTAGTCGATGATCCAGCCGCCGCCGAGCGCGATGCCGACGCGATTGCCGCATTCGTGGCCGACCACGGATGGGGCGCCCGGCGCGCGGATGGAGATGTCGGGCACGCCATCTCGCACCGCCACCACCGTGCCCGGCGCCGCGGCCAGGACGTCGACGCCCGACCGCTGAGCCGCCATATCGAGGACGCGGATGTCGGTCCCGTCGTGCTTGTCGTAGGTGCGGTGGCCGCAATGGAAATCGAGCGCCCCCGGGCCGTCGTCGCGGTCGACGTAGTTCTGCACCTCGCAATTGCGGCCGACGTCGCAGGCCAGCGGCAGAGCCAGTTTCGGCGTGCCCTCACCGCCCGCGCGCGCGCCGGCCCAGGGTGTGGTGAGGGCCAGGACGGTCAAGGCGGCGAAGGGCGTCAGGCGCATGGCGGGCCTCCTGTGCGCGTCCACACTCGCGTCGCGCGGCGACCAAACTGTGGCCTCAACCGAACCCCACGCCTGTAAGGTCCCTCAGTCGCGCGGCGTCGCGGGCGTAGACCGCCCGCAGGTGGGCCACGTCCTCGTCGGTCAGCTGGGCGCCATAGTCCATCTCCTGTCCCACATGGACCTCACGCGGTGACGGCGCGGCGGACGGCGTCAAGCCCAGGAAGGCGCGCAGTCGTGCCAGGCTGGGCCCGGGATCGGCGCGCAGGTCCTCGGCGCGCAGCACCAAAACCTGTTCGCGAGGGAACAATCCGTTGAGCCTCTCGATCTGCTCGCCGTAGAAGCCGCGCTCGACATAAGAGAACTCGCGATGGACGCCCCAGGGCTCAGCCGCGAACAGACGCTGGCGGCCCTGGCGGATGCACCAGGCGAAGGGGTGCATCTCAGCTCCGCGGGCGAACTCCATCTTCCAGTGCGACCATGCCCGCGCCACCGGATCACGCAGCATCACCACCAGTTTCATCGCCGGGTTGTAAGCGGCGATCCGCTCAAGGCTCCCGGGCCAGTAGAGGTAGATCGGCGTCGCCTCGCCCCGCAGGCGGCCGTCGGCCGGCGGGAACCTGGCATGGTAGGCTCGGTAATCCGGTCTGGCCCAGTCGACTGCATCGTCGTCGAAGAAGTGGAGCTCCTTGTCGCCTGACAGCGCCAAGCCTGCTTCCTCACCCAGATAGTCGAAGAGGGCGGTCGTTCCACCCTTCTGGACACCGGCGACGATGAAGGCGACGCGCTCATCAGGCATGGCTCCGACATCCCCCACCGGGCCCTGCCCCGCAAGGCCATCTAATGCGTTCATTGCCGCTTCATCGGCCGCGCCCTAGGCGATAAGACAGGCGGTGGGTGAGAGGCGTTTACGACCATGAAGACGGTGATCCTGGCGGGCGGCCTCGGCACGCGCATCTCGGAAGAGAGCCACCTGAAGCCCAAGCCGATGATTGAGATCGGCGGACGGCCGATCCTTTGGCACATCATGAAGCTCTATTCGCACTACGGCTTCAACGATTTCATCGTCTGCCTTGGCTACAAGGGCTACGTGGTGAAGGAGTATTTCTCCAACTACGTGCTGCACAACGCTGACCTGACCGTGGACCTGGCGAAGGGGACCACCGAATACCACGCCACCAAGCATGAGCCCTGGCGCGTCACACTGGTCGATACCGGGGAGAGCACCATGACCGGCGGGCGCGTGAAGCGCGTGGCGCAGTATCTCGACAAGGACGAGCCGTTCTTCCTGACCTATGGCGATGGGGTGGCCGACGTAGACCTGCGCGCCCTGGCCAATTTCCATAGGGCGCACGGCTGCGAGGCCACAGTCACAGCCGTATCGCCGCCAGGACGTTACGGCGCCCTGGAGATTGTCGACGACAAGGTACAGCGGTTTATAGAGAAGCCGCCCGGCGACAACGGCCTGATCAACGGCGGCTTTTTTGTCCTCCAGCCCAAGGTCCTGGATCGCATCGCAGGCGACGAGACCAGCTTCGAGGTGGAGCCCCTGGAGAGCCTGGCCCACGACCAGCAACTGATGGCCTACCGCCACGACGGTTTCTGGGCCGCCATGGACACCCTGCGCGACAAGAATCATCTGGAGACGCTGTGGGCTTCCGGCGAGGCGCCGTGGCGGCGATAGACCCAGGGTTCTGGCGCGGCAAGCGGGTCCTCCTGACCGGCCACACCGGCTTCAAGGGGTCGTGGGCGGCGACCTGGCTGACGGAATTGGGCGCAGTCGTCACCGGTCTAGCGCTCACGCCGGAGCAGCCGAGCCTGTTCGAGCTGGCCGGCGTCGCGGCTTGCACGACCTCGCTGATCGTCGACTTGCGCGACGCCGCGGCGGTGGCCACCGCGTTGGCTGGCCGCGACTTCGACCTCGTGCTGCACATGGCCGCCCAGCCCATTGTGCGCACAGCGATCGCTGATCCGGTGGCGACCTTCGCCAGCAACGTGATGGGGACGGTTCACCTGTTGCAAGTACTCCGTATGCAGACGAGGCTGCGCGCGGTGCTTGTGATCACGTCGGATAAGGTCTACGCCAACGCCGAAAGCGGTCGCGCATTCGCCGAGGGCGACGCGCTGGGCGGCAAGGACCCCTATTCGGCCTCCAAGGCGGCTGCCGAGATCACGGTGCAAAGCTTCGCGAAGAGCTACTTCGAGCCGGCGGGCATACCGCTCGCGACGGCGCGCGGCGGTAATGTGATCGGCGGGGGCGATTTCTCCCCCGACCGTATCGTGGCCGATATCGTGCGCGCAGCCCGAGCGCAGCAGCCGGTTGTCCTGCGCCACCCGGAAGCCACGCGGCCTTGGCAGCACGTCCTGGACTGCGTCGCCGGCTACCTGGTCTATCTGCAGACACTGGCGACGGCGCCTTCGACGCCGCGCGCGATGAATTTCGGCCCGCGGCCCGGCGGACGCGAGGTCACCGTCGGCGAGCTCGCCACCCTGGGTGTGGAGGCCCTGGGCGCGCAAGCCTGGCGCCACGAGCCGGATCCGACGTCCCTGGAAGCCCAGTCGCTGGCGATCGACGCCAGCCTGGCGCGCCGCGTGTTGGGCTTCGAAAGCCGGCTCGACGCGCCGGCCGCAGTCGCGCTCACCATGGACTGGTACCGCCGGCAAGCGAACGGCGAGGACGCGGCTCTCTTGTGCCGCGACCAGATCCGAACTTACGAAAGCGCCGCATGACCACCCCGCTTTGCCGCTTCTGCAAGACGCCGCTCATCCACACCTTCCTGGACCTGGGCGAGCAGCCTCTCGCCAACAGCTACCTCACCGCCGAACAGCTGGCGGCGGGAACGGAGCGCGCCTTTCCACTGCACGTGCGCGTTTGCCACAAGTGCTTTCTGGTGCAGGCCGACGACGCTGTACCGGCCGACGCCATCTTCGACGACGGCTACGCCTACTTCTCCTCCTATTCGACGAGCTGGGTGGCGCACGCCAAGCGCTACGCCGAATCCATGGCCGAACGGTTCGGTCTAGGGCCGGAGTCATTGGTCGTCGAAGTGGCGAGCAATGATGGCTATCTGCTGCAACATTTCGTCGAAATGGACATTCCGGTGCTCGGCGTAGAGCCGACGGCCAATACGGCGGCCGCCGCCATCACCCGGGGCGTGCGCACCGAGGTGATGTTCTTTGGCGAGCAGACGGGCGCGCTGCTGGCGGCGCGCGGAGACCGCGCCGACCTGATGGCGGCCAACAACGTCCTGGCCCACGTCCCGGCGATCGGTGACTTCGTGGCCGGCTTCCGCGAGGTGCTGAAGGACGAGGGCGTGCTGACTTTCGAGTTCCCGCATCTCCTCAACCTGATCGAGAAAGTGCAGTTCGACACCATCTACCACGAGCACTTCTCCTACCTGTCGCTGCTGGCCGTGGAGCAGGTGCTGCGGGCCAATGGCCTCAGGCCGTTCGATGTCGAACGACTTGCCACCCATGGAGGGTCGCTGCGGCTGTTCTGCTGCCATATGGGCTCCGGCCACGAAGAAGCCGACGCGCTGGCCGCCTTGCGCGACGAGGAACACGCCGCGGGCCTCGACCAAATCGATTCCTACGGAGGCTTCGCGCCGCGGGTGGAAGCGGTGCGCGACAGCTTCCGCGCCTTCCTGGCGGTCGAGAAGACGGCGGGCCGAAGGATCGCAGCCTACGGCGCGGCGGCCAAGGGCAACACCTTTCTCAACTATTGTCGTACGACCACAAACGATATCGAGGTCGTGTTCGACGCCAGTCCGGCCAAACAGGGACGGTTCCTGCCCGGCAGCCATCTGCCGATCCTTAGCCCCGCGGCGATCAGCGCGGTGCGTCCAGACGATCTGGTGATCCTGCCCTGGAACCTGAAGGACGAGATCATGGGCCAGATGGCGTTGATCCGCAGTTGGGGCGGCCGCTTCGTCACGGCGTCGCCGGAGACGCAGGTCCTGCCCTGATGCGCTTCTCGCCGACCCCGATCGCCAGCGTCATGGTGGTCGACATCGAGCCACGCGCGGATGACCGCGGCGCCTTCGCGCGCCTTCAGTGCCCCGAGGAATTCTCCGCCGCCGGCCATGCGTTCGTCCCGGCGCAGACCAGCCTCTCGCGCAACCCGCGGGCCGGCACGCTGCGGGGCATGCACTACCAGTTCGCGCCTTACGGTGAGGCCAAACTGGTGAGAACTGTCCGTGGGCGGATGTTTGACGTAGCGTTGGATCTGCGCCCCGACAGCCCGACCTATCTCCGCTGGGCCGCGGAGGAGCTCTCGGCCGACAACGCCCGGGCCCTGTTCATCCCGGAAGGTGTCGCCCACGGCTTCCTGACGCTGGAGCCCGATACCGATGTCCTCTACCAGATCAGTCCCGCCTTCCAGCCCGGCCACGAGGCCGGCGTGCGCTGGAACGACCCGGCCTTCGCCATCACATGGCCCGCCCAGCCTGCGCTTATCTCGCCGCGCGACGCGGGTTATCCCGACTACCTGAGATCTGCCGATCACTGAGGCTGAGATTGCCCGAGCGATCTGCTAGATACACCGCGCTTTCAAGGAATAGGTTCGCATTCATGGCTCAGGAAAAGGCGCTAATCGCGCTGGAACGCATTGCCGGCGACGAGGCTTGGCGCTCGGCCTTCATCCGCGAGCTCATCGCCTTCGAGGACGCGATCGATGCACCCGGCGTCGACGTGCGCGAGGAGATCACCGGCCCGCTGGTCGACGCGTTATTCGACGGCGACCAGGTCATCCGCAAGACGCTTTCGACGGGCGTCACATTCGAATTCCTCTACCGCTCGAAGATCGCCCGTGACTTCGTGATGTCGACCCCCGAGGCGCCCGACCACGCCTGGGAGCCGCAGACAAGCCGCATCCTGGTGAACCTCGCCAAGCACGCGAAGCAGGTGGTCGTGGGCGGCGCCTATTTCGGCGATCATGCTGTGCTGATCGCCCGCGAGATCGCGCCACGCGGCGGCGTCGTGCACGCTTTTGAGCCCAACAACCAGCAGCGCGCCATGCTGGCCCGCAACGCCGAACTGAACGGCCTTACCAATATCCGCCCGCGCCCCGAGGGCCTGTGGTCGGATTCGAGCACCAACCTGAAACTCGTGGGCTACGACAGCTTCGCCAGCGTCGAAGTGGCTGAGGCCGGCGCGGAGGACGGCTTCAAGACGGTGACCATCGCCGACTATCTGAAGGCCCAAGGCGTCGATAAGCTCGACCTCATCGTGGTCGATATCGAAGGCGCCGAGCTAGGCGCGCTGAAAGGCGCCGAGCCCTTTCTGGCCATGCCGGCGGGCCAGGCGCCGGACATCCTCTTCGAGGTGCACCGCCACTACGTCGACTGGTCGAACGGCTTGGAGGCGACGGAGATCGCGCGCCTGCTCACGGGCCACGGCTACCACCTCTTCGCGCTCCGCGACTTCAACTCGAACTACGACCTCTCTGGCAAGCCGATCGAGCTGATCCCGGCAGACGCCATCCATCTCGAAGGCCCGCCGCACGGTTTCAACATGGTCGCGGTGAAGGATCCGAAGGTCTTCGAGACCAGCGAATACAAGATCGTGCGCGACGTCTCGCCGAAGTTGCTGCGCCACAAGGATCCGAAGCTGCATCACCCGGTGGGAGGCCTCTAGCCACGGTGACTGGCCTCGCCACCATCCTGGGCGCGACCGGCTTCGTCGGTCGCCGCCTGCAGGCCAGGCTCACGACCCTTGGCTGGGACGTTTACGCCCCAGCCAAGGGCGACAAGTCGCTGTTCGGCCGCGACATGGGGGTGGTGTTCTACTGTGCGGGCCTGACCGCCGACTATGACCGCAGGCCGTTCGATACGGTGGCGGCCCATGCGACCCTGGTCAGCGAACTGATCCAGGCCGGGCGCTTCGAACAGCTGATCTACCTGTCGTCCACCCGCCTCTACGACGGCCAAGCTGCTGCCGAACTCGACGAAACCGCGCCGCTGCTGTTCGACGTCACCGAACCGCGCCGGGTCTACGACCTCTCCAAGGCCCTGGGCGAGAACCTGACGCTGGCGCGCACCGAGGGCCGCGGCGCCGTGGCCCGGCTGTCCAATGTCTTCGACTGGGAACTGGAGGCGCCCGGGTTTCTCTCCGAATGGCTAATCGAAGCCGCGCGGACGCGAGAACTGCGCCTGGACTCCAGCCCGCACATCGCGCGCGACTACATCCACCTGGACGACGTCGTGGCCTCCTTGATCGCCATGGCGGAGAAGCCGGCCCAGGGCATCGTCAATGTCGCCAGCGGCGATCTGACCGCCAATGGCGAGATCGCCAACATCTTCCTGCAAGCTGGCTGGCGCGTGGACTTTTCGCGCGATATCTCGCCGGCTCCGCCGCCGCGATCGGACAATGGGCGCCTGCGGGCGCTTGGCGTGACGCCCGCTCCGGTCAAGGATGTGGTGCGCCACCACCTGGAAGGGCTGAAGGCTTGAAGCTACGGGGCCATACCCGCGAGACCCTGCTCGCCTACATCACCGCCCAGTGCGCCCATGTGGTTCCGGACGGGCGCGAGGCGGTGTTCCGCACGGTGGCCGAGGCCCACTTCGACGAAGCGCTGGAGCGGATGCACCGCTGCATCAACGCCTGCGCGCCGTGGCGGGTCGACGAGTTCAACGTTCTGCAGTCTTCGCAGCACGCGATCTTCTTGTATTACCTCAGCAACACGATCTGGAAGCGGTCGGGGGACACCGAGGCGCCGACGCGGCTGTTCCTGATGAACAAGGCCTTCAATGGCATCGATTTGTTCTATGAAATCGCCATGCCCGAGGTGTTCTACATCGGTCACAGCCTCGGCATCGTGCTCGCCAAGGCGACCTACGGCAACTACCTCGTACTCTATCAGAACGCGACGGTCGGGCGGCACAAGGACCAGATCCCGGTGATCGGCGAACGGGTGGTGATGTACCCAGGCAGCTCCATCGCCGCCGGGGCGATGATCGAGGATGACGTGGTGATCTCGCAGGGGACGCGGGTGATCGGCAAGCACGTGCCGCGCGGCCAGATGGTGTTCGCCGGCGCGGGCGCCGAGTTGGTCATGCGCCCCCGGCCCGACGACCTCATGGGTGAGTACTTCCGTCCCTAGCGTGGCCCAATCAGGTTGGATCGATCTGACAAAGGGGCTCCAGACATTGCCGCCGCTCCCAATCTATCCGCACTGATCTGAAGCAGGTCAGTCAGTTAGGCAGCGGGCTGTTGCACAGTCTTGGCGATCAGGTCGTAGAAATCCTGGGCGAACCTGTCGGTCTGGCCGAGCGGGCCAGATCGGATTTTCTCGCGCAGGCCGTGTCTCAACTCGATACGACGGGATCGATCGCCGGCGAGCGCCACGGCCGTCCGCACAAAGCTATCCATGTCCGGGTTCGCCAGGTCGGCCAGACCGCTATTTGCAAGAAGCGAGTAGCTCAGGCGCTCATAGAATGCCTCGCCGATCAGGCTGACAACGGGTACGCCCATCCACAGGGACTCGGTGGTGGTCGTGCCGCCGGTCAAGGGGAAGGTGTCGAGGCTAACGTCGATCTCGTTGTAGAACGGCATGTGGACGCCACGAACTGTGGCGAAATCGATCCGCTCCTTGGCAATGCCGCCTCGCTCGAACTCGGCGAGAATGTTGCGGCGGAAGGTGGCCGAACTGCCTTCGGGTCGGACGAACAGAAACCGCGAACCCGGCGTCTCCTGCATCACGCGGCTCCACAGCGCGAACATCTCGCGATTATACTTATGTGGGTTGTTGGCGGTGCCGTAGGTGATCACGCCAGTCCTGTCCTGAGGCAGCCCGGGCTTGATCTCGTGGGCGTCGCTGAACACCGCGCGACCCAGCGCGAGCCAAGTGTGCGGCATCATCAGGGGCGTCTCAAGCAAGAGGTCGCGGCGCGGCGGCGTATTGTAGGGGTCGGTGATCAGGTAATCGATCGTCGATAGCCCCGCGGAGTGCGGGTAGCCCAACCAGCTCGCCTGCTTCGGCGCCGCGCGAAAGGCCATCACATCCAGTCGGTTCATGTGCGTGGTGCCGCCGAGCTCGATCAGCATGTCGAGCTGATCATCGGCGATCGCCTGGGCGGCGTCGCGGGTGCTGATCTCCGGCGTCCAGCGATAAGCGGTCGACCTGGACGCGAAATACTGCTGCATCCGGTCAGCCTCATCGCCCTGATAGAACGAGTAGCAATAGAGCTCGAACCGCGGATCGAGGTGGTCGAACAGGGGCTGGGCGAAGTAACCCACCGGGTGCTGCCGCAGGTCCGACGACATGAAACCCAGTCTGATCTTGCCATCTGGTGCGCGCGGCGCGGGATGGCGAATAGGCGCTCTGGCGGCCGCCTCCTCGACCTTGCGGCCCCAGATCGTGTGTTGCTCCAGCAGTTCGTAGCGATCTTCCAGGGTCTTGACCTGCGCCAGCTGCTTCAAGAGCGCTGTGTGGCGGTTGGTGGTCGCCCAGCCGCGTCCAAGGCTCTTGAAGTCGCCGAGCCTCGGGAGCTCGTCGAAGGCGCAGACCCGGATCAGGACCTCGTTCAGCACTTTCAGCTGGCCCGGAGCGGTCGGGCCCAACGCCAGGGCCCGCTCGACGAGCTGGTAGGCCGCCTCAACGTTCCCGCCCTCGTCACCGCTGCGGGTCCGCTCCAGGCTTTCGATCAGCGCCAGCAGGTAGTCGACATTGTCCGGCGCCAGTTCCGAGGCCCGCTTCAGGTGAATGTTCGCCCGGTCGCGCGCGTAGTCCGCGACGCTGACGCCAAGTTGGAAATGCACCCAGGCGACCTCTGGAAGCCGCTCCAACAGTTCCGTTAGATAGGCGTCGGCGCGGCGTACCTGCTGGGCGCGGCGAAACAGGACGACTCGCGCTTCGTGCAGCTTCTGGTGCTCTGGATTGGCGACCAGGGCCTTTTCGAGCAGTGCCTCGGCCTCGATCGGGTCCTGCTCCTCATTCGCGACAGAGATGAGATCCAGCCAGGCGTCGACCAGGGTCTTCTGCAGGGCCACCGCCTGTTTGAAGCGGCTCCGGGCGGCGCCGAGCTTGCCCTGCTTGAAGAGGGACCGGCCCAACTGCCGGAAGTACTCGGCATTGCGCGGGTCGCTGCGCACCAGGCGGGTGAACACCGGCTCGGCGCGCACCCCGTCGTCGAGGTCGAGCAGCACGTTGCCGCGGTTGGCCATCACGGCGACGTCGCCCGGGGCAAGCTTGGAGGCCAGGTCCAGCGTCGTCAGCGCTTCCGGGTAGCGCCTGAGCTTGCGGTAGGTTACGCCCAGCAGGTTGAGTATGCCCAGGTCGCGCGGATAGCGGGCCGCTCCCGCGGAGCCCCAGACCACGCCTTCCTCGTAGCGCTGCTGGTGGTAGAGCTGGGTCAACAGCACACGGTAGATATGCGCCGGTTGATTGGGCTCGTCAGTGGCGAATGCGATAAGCAGATCGATCGCCTCGTCGGTCTGGCCGGCCTTCAGCGCCGCGTCCGCTGCGGCCAAACGTTCATCCATGCTTCGACTCAAAAGGCCATTGCGCCCCCGCGCGTCGCGCAGCCTTAAGGCTGCGGCTTCCATGTGGCTAGAGCACGCGCCGCCGCAAGGCCTCAGCCTCTGCGGCTGAAACGCCATTTCAGCGCGAGCACGGTGGCGGACATGCCCAGGCAGACGAGGTTCGAGACGGTCACCGGCCAGCTGGCGATGATGAACCCATAGCCGCTCCACAGGCAAAAGCCGGCCACTGTCACCAGGTACATGGTCAGCGAGACTTCAGAGGCGTCGCGGTCTCGCCAGATCTTGACGATCTGCGGCGCGAAGCTGCTCATCGAGCAGAGCGCGGCGGCGGTCCCCACGGTGTTGGCGACAAGGTTGGACATCGGCTCGCCCCTGGCTCAGTTGCATCAACGGCCACGGCCAAGCTCGAGTTCCTGTCGCGTCATCAACAGCTGATTGCGCGACCGTCACGGGCCCGTCACACGATCGGCGATGTTAGACTGGCCCTATAGGAACGGAGATTCGCCGCTGTCCCTGCTTGATCCAGTCTCGCCGTCGATGCCGGCCTCGCAGCTATATGCGACGCTGATCGACGCCTTGCCGGACCCGATCCTGGTCGTGGCCGGCTTTGAGCGCGATGACTTGACCGGGCGGCGCTACATCCTGGCCAACGCCGCCGGCCGGGAGCTCCTGCGCATCACAGCCGAGGAGGGGATGCTGCTCTCCGCGGTGCGCGACCCGGACGTGCTGGGCGCTGTCGACAAGGCGCTGTTCGACGAAGTCGACGCCGAGGGGGTCTATGAAACCACAGGCGCTCAGACCCGCAGCCTCAGGGTCCGGGCCCGCTGGCTGGGCTTCGGGGGCGACGGGGCGCGCCTGGCGCTGCTCACGTTCCATGACGAGACCGAGGTGCGGCGCGTCGAGCGGACGCGCGTGGATTTCCTGGCCAACGCCAGCCACGAACTACGCACGCCCCTGGCCTCGCTCTCCGGCTTCATCGAGACCCTGCGCGGGCACGCCAAGGATGACCCCACGGCGCGGGAGAAATTCCTCGGCATCATGCAGGCCCAGGCGGACCGCATGGCCCGCCTGATCGCCGACCTCACCTCGCTCAGCCGCATCGAGCTCGACGAGCACGTGCCGCCGCGCGGCGTGGTCGACCTTGGCCTGCTGGTCGGCGAAGTGGTTGAGGCCGCTGCGCCGCTCGGCGCCCAGCGTCGGGTCAAGCTCGACTGGCGGCCCTGTGCGGCTCAGTCGGCCTTCGTGCGCGGCGAGCGCGACCAGATTGTCCAGGTGGTCCAGAACCTGCTCGACAACGCCATCAAATATTCTCCCGACGGGGCGGCCGTGCGCATCGAGATGCAGAGTGGGATCAACGACCTGACGGCTGCAGCCAGCTATGAGCCCATGCCGCGCCTGTCGCTGGTGGCTCCCGATCCGTCGGGCGAGACCTACGCCGTCTTGCGGGTCACCGATCTGGGTCCCGGCATCGCGCGCCAGAACCTGCCCAGACTGTCGGAGCGCTTTTACCGGGTGGATGGCCAGAAGACCGGCGCGCGGTCTGGGACGGGCCTTGGCCTCGCCATCGTCAAACACATCATGAACCGCCATCGCGGCGGCCTGGTGGTGGCCAGCGCCGAGGGCGAGGGCTCGACCTTCATCGCCTATTTTCCCATGGCGAACGTCCCGGCAGGCGTCGTCAAAGCGTCATGAGACTGTAGCATAGGGACCGCGTGGGGCGCCTAAGCCCCCAAGGCGAGGCATATGAACGAGCACATCGTCAGATCCTACGAAGATGAGCTGAACAGTCTCGCGGCCGAGTGCGTACGGATGGGTGGCCTGACCGAGGCCCAAGTCGCCGATGCGGTCAGCGGCGTGGTCAAGCGCAACCAGGAACTGGCCGCCTCCGTCGTCGTGCGCGACGACAAGCTGGACGAGGCCGAGCGTGACATCGAGCGCAAGACCATCCGTCTGATTGCGCTGCGCCAGCCGGTGGCCGACGACCTCCGCCGCGCGGTGGCGGCCATGAAGGTGGCCAACAACCTCGAGCGCTGCGGGGACCTGGCCAAGAACATCGCCAAGCGCACCCTGGTGATCATCGAGAGCGATCCACTCACCCCGCTGACCCGCTCCATCGAGCGGATGGGCAAGCTGGTGCTGGGCCGGCTCTCCAGCGTGATCGACGCCTATTCCCGCTCGGACCTGGAGCGCGCGCTCGCCGTCTGGAGCCAGGACGACGAGGTCGACGAGCACTACAACTCGCTGTTCCGCGAGCTGCTCACCTACATGATGGGCGATCCGCGCACGATCACCGCCTGCGCCCACATGCTGTTCGTGGCCAAGAACCTCGAACGGATCGGCGACCACGCCACGAACATCGCCGAGATCGTGCACTATGAAATCACCGGCGCCGAGATGATCGGCGGGCGACCCAAGACCGACGCCCTAAAGGCCTGATGACGATGCAGATGACGCCTCATGTCCTGGTGGTCGAGGACGAGGACTCGCTCGCGACCCTCCTCCAGTACAACCTGCAGAAGGAGGGCTACGAGGTCGCCCTGGCCGGCGACGGCGAGGAAGCCCTGCTGCTGGTCGATGAGCGCCTGCCGGACCTGGTGGTGCTGGACTGGATGCTGCCCAAGGTCTCCGGCATCGAGGTCTGCCGGCGCCTGCGCCAGCGCAACGAGACCCGCAACGTGCCGATCATCATGCTGACCGCGCGCGGCGAGGAGACCGATCGGGTGCGCGGCCTCGACACCGGCGCCGACGACTATGTGGTCAAGCCCTTCTCGATGACCGAGCTGACGGCGCGCATTCGCGCCGTGCTGCGCCGCATCCGCCCGGGCCTCGCCGAGGACCGCGTCCGCCGCGGCGACCTGCTCATCGACCGCGTGGCGCACCGCGTGAAGCGGGCCGGCCAGGAGATCCACCTCGGCCCCACCGAATTCCGGCTGCTCGACTACCTGATGCAGCACCCCGGCCGGGTGTTCTCCCGCGAGCAACTGCTGGACGCCGTCTGGGGCTCCGACGTCTATGTCGAGGCCCGCACCGTCGACGTGCATATCGGCCGGCTGAGGAAGGCGCTCGGCGTCTCGGAGACCGACGATCCGATCCGGACCGTTCGTTCAGCCGGCTACTCCCTCGACCTTGAGGGTTGAGCCGCGCTAAAGCGCAGCCCATGAACATCCTCCTCGTGGGCTCGGGCGGGCGCGAACATGCGCTGGCCTGGAAGATCAAGCAGTCGCCTCTGCTGACCCGCCTGGTCTGCGCGCCGGGCAATCCCGGCATGGCGATGCTGGCGGAGACACGGGACATCAAGACGACTGAGGTCGCCCGCCTGGTGCAACTCGCCCAGGAAATCGCTGCTGATCTCGTGGTGATCGGGCCTGAGGTGGCCATCGAGGCCGGGTTGGCCGACGCGTTGGAGGCCGCCGCCATCTCCTGTTTCGGGCCCAGCGCCGCGGCGGGCCGGCTGGAGTCCTCCAAGGCCTTCACCAAGGCCTTCTGCGACCGCCATCACCTGCCGACGTCCAGCTACAGCATCTGTGACGACGCCCCGGCCGCCAAGGCTGCCCTGGCGCACTTCGAGCCGCCCTATGTGGTCAAGGCCGACGGCCTGGCCGCGGGCAAGGGCGTGGTGATCGCCACCGACCGCGCCGCCGCCGAGGCCGCTATCGACGACGCCTTCTCAGGGAACTTTGGCGCGGCCGGCGCTCGGGTGGTCATCGAAGAATTCCTCGAAGGCGAGATCGGCTCGCTCTTCGCGCTCTGCGACGGCAAGCATTCGATGCTGTTCGGCTGGGCCCAGGACCACAAGCGCGCCTTCGACGGTGACGAGGGGCCGAACACCGGCGGCATGGGGACCTATTCGCCGGCGCCGGTCTTCACCTACGACCTGGTCGAGCAGACCCGCAAACGCCTCGTCGAGCCAGCGTTCAAGGGCATCGCCGCCGACGGCGCGCCCTACCGCGGGGTGCTGTTCGTGGAGCTGATGGCGACGCGCCACGGGCCGAAGCTGATCGAGTTCAACGCCCGTTTCGGCGACCCGGAATGCCAGGTGCTGATGCTGCGCCTGGAAAGCGACCTCGTGCCCTACCTGGTGGCCTGCGCCACGGGCCGCCTACACGAGATGCCGGAGCCCGTCTGGCGCGACGACGACGCGGTCTGCGTTGTGCTGGCCACCGAGGGCTATCCCGGTCCAGCCAAGGCCGGCAGCGTGATCGGCGGCCTGGACCAGGATTTCGGCGAAGGCGTGGTGGTCTTCCACGCCGGGACCTCGGCCGGGCCAGACGGCGCGGTGCTGGCCGGCGCCGGCCGCGCGCTCAACGTCTGCGCCGCCGGGACCGACCTCGCCGAGGCCCGCGAGCGCGCCTACGGCGCGGTCGCCCGGATCGACTGGCCGCAGGGCTTCCATCGCACCGACATCGGCTGGCGCGCGCTGGCCCGCTGAGAAGGTGACCCGAGCGCCTTGCTCCGAAGGCGGCCGCCCCGATAAAGTGGCTTCAAACAATTGTACGAGGGATCGCCATGGTCGACGTCGCCGAGCAGGAGCGCGAACAGCTCAACACCGGCACCAAGGACGTGGCGGAGTCGCACAAGTTCGACGAAGCCGCCCTAGCCCGCTGGATGCAGGCCAATGTCGCGGGCTACACCGGTCCGCTGGAGGTGCGCCAGTTCAAGGGCGGCCAATCGAACCCCACCTATCAGCTGATCACGCCGGGCAAGAAGTACGTCCTGCGCCGCAAGCCGCCGGGCAAGCTGCTGCCATCCGCCCACGCGGTGGATCGCGAATACAAGGTGATCACCGCGCTCGGAACGACCGGCTTTCCGGTGGCGAAGACCTACGGCCTTTGCATCGACGACGAGGTGATCGGCACCTGGTTCTACATCATGGACATGGTCGAGGGCCGCATCCTCTGGGACCAGACCCTGCCGCAGTACCAACCGCCCGAGCGCCACGCGATCTTCATGGACAAGATCAAGGTGCTCGCCGACCTGCACAACACCGACTACGAGGCCATCGGCCTCTCCGACTATGGCCGGCCGGGCAACTATATGGGTCGTCAGGTCGAGCGCTGGACCAAGCAGTACAAGGCGTCCGAGACCCAGCACATCCCGGAGATCGAACGGCTGATCGACTGGCTGCCGAAGACCCTGCCCGCGCAGGAACGGACCTCGATCGTCCACGGCGACTACCGTCTCGACAACATGATCTTCCACCCGACCGAACCCAAGGTGACTGCGGTGTTGGATTGGGAACTGTCGACGCTCGGCGAGCCTCTGGCCGACTTCACCTATCTGCTCATGAACTGGGTCAACGGCACGATCTCGACGGTCCCGGATCAGAAGGCCCACGGCATTCCGACCATGGACGAGACCGTGGAGTACTACTGCAGCCTGACGGGCCGCACCGGCCTGCACGATCTGAACTGGTTCTTCAGCTACAACGCCTTCCGCCTGGCGGGCATCCTGCAGGGCATCGTCGGGCGGGTGCGCGACGGCACTGCCAACAGCCCCCACGCCGCCCAGCAGGCCGACCGCGTGATCTCCCTGGCCCAGGCCAGCTGGAAGTTCGCGGAGAAGGCTGGCGCGGTCGCCTAGCCGATCCCGGCCTTCGCCAGCAGGGAGTCCAGCGCCGCGGGGTCGTCGAACACCGCCTTCACCGGCCAGACGGCGACCCGCGCGCGCCATTCCGGCGGTAGGCGCACCCAGTCCTTCTCGGTGGTCACCAGGCCGGCGTTGAAGACGCTGGCGCGGTCGGCGAGCGCCTTCAGCGTCGCTTGGCTGTAGGCGGCGTGATCGGGGAAGGGCGCGAAGTCGGCGAGCTCGCAGCCGGCGGCTTTCAGAGAGGCGGCCACCTTCCACGGCTTGCCGATGCCGGCGAAGCCCACCTGCGGCCCCGCCGGCGGCGCGGAAGTCGGTTGGAGGTGGCCGGTCAGCAATAGCGGCCCGGCCAGCATCGCGGTCAGCTCCGCCTCCGCCTGGGGCAGGTCTCCGGGAAGCAGCACCAGAACCGCATCCGCCCGCGCCAGGCCCACGGCCAGCGGCTCGCGCATGGGCCCGGCGGGGAACACGCGCCCGTCGCCGAACGGCCAGTCCTCGCCGCGGGTCTCGCCATCCACCACAACCAGCGACAGGGCCTTCTTCACCGAGGGGTTCTGGTGGCCGTCGTCCATGACGATCACCTGGGCCCCGGCGGCTGCGGCCGCCTTGGCTCCGGCGGCGCGGTCGCGGGACACCCAGACCGGATAGTGGGCCGCGAGCATCAGCGGCTCGTCGCCGACATCGCCTGTGGTGTGCGTCGCGGGTTCGACCCGCACGGGACCCTCCAGCCGGCCGCCGTAGCCCCGCGACAGCAGATGGACCGCCAGGCCCCGCGCGGCGAGCCGGTCGGCGAGCGCGCTCACCACTGGGGTCTTGCCGACGCCGCCCATCGTGAGGTTGCCGACACAGATCACCGGGACGCCGGGATCGACGGGGACGGTGCGGGCGATCCGCCGCGCGGTCACCGCCGTCCAGATCCAGGAGGCCGGCGTCAGCGCCGCGCGGATCCACGGCATGCCGCCGCGCCGCTGGGCGTCGTCGCGCACGTACCACCAGCGGGGCGTCGAGAGCTTCATGCGGCCAGCAGGGGCTCGATCAGGGCCATGGCGGCGATCAGCGCTGCGCCCTGCCGCGCCGCGTAGTCGGCCGCCGCCTCGCCGATCCGCCGCGCGATCATCGGATTGGCCAGCAGGCCCGCGATGTGCCGCGCGAGCGCGCCGGCGTCGGCGGCCTCGATGGCGGCGGCGTTGGCGAGCATCGCCGCATAGATGTCGCGGGCGTTGAATGCGTGAGGACCCGTTACGATGGCGGCTTCCAGCCGGGCGGCCTCCAGCGGGTTGTGCCCGCCGACCCCGGCCACGAAGCTGCCACCCATCACCACCGCGTCCGAAGTCGCGTAGAAGCCGCCGAGCTCGCCCAGGGTGTCCACCACATAGGCGTCGGTCCGCGGCGTCAGCGGCTCCCCCGCCGCGCGCCGGGCGACTGTGAAGCCCAGGCCCTGGAGTTCGCTGGCGACGTCGGGCCCGCGCTCGGGGTGGCGCGGGGCGACGAGCAGCACGGCGGGCGGCCCTTCGGCCGTGGCGGTGCGAAACGCCTGGGCGACAAGCGCCTCCTCGCCGGGATGGGTGCTGGCGGCCAGCACGGCCTTGCGCCCGCCCAGGCCCGCCTTCAAGGCGGCCACGATCGCTGCGTCTACCGGCGGCGCCTCGCCCACCAGCTTCAGGTTCAGCCGCGGCCCGAGCGTGGCGCCCAGGGCCGCCAATCGCGCCTCGGTGTCGCCGTCCTGCGCCAGCACCAGATCGAAGGCCTGCAGCAGCGCGCGCGCCGTGCCGGGCGCGCGTCCCCAGCCGTCGGCGCTGGCCTTCGTCATCCGCGCCGAGATCAGGGCCAGGCGCGCGCCGCGGGCCTTGGCCGCCACGATCAGGTTCGGCCAGAGCTCGCTTTCGACGAACAGCACGGCGTCCGGACGCCAGTGGTCGAGGAAGCGCGCCGCCGCGCCAGGCGCGTCGACGGGTGCGAACTGGTGGATCACGCCGGGGGGCAGCCGCTGGGCCAGGACCTGGGCGGAGGTCACCGTGCCGGAGGTGACGAGGATGGACAGGCCCGGGCGGGCCGCGCGCAACGCGGCGATCAGCGGCAGCAGCGACAGGCTCTCGCCCACACTGACCCCGTGCAGCCAGGCGAGGGGGCCATCAGGCCTGGGCAGGTCGGGCCGGCCCAGGCGCTCGTTCAGGCGGTCAGGCGCTTCCTTGCCGCGGGCCGCGCGCCGGCGCAGCAGGCTCGGCGCCAGGGGCTCCAGCAGGCCCGTCGCCGCGGCGTAGAGGGCCAGCGGCAAGGTGCGGGGCGTTCGGCTCACACCACGCCGGCGGGGGCCAGGCGGCAGGCGTGCTCGCTGTCGGTCTCCACCTGCAGGGTGGCGTGACCGATGTTGAAGCGGTGGGCGAGGCCCTCGCAGGCCGAGTGCAGGAAGCTGTCGCCATCGTCGCCCCCTGTCTCATTTTTGGCGGCCGGGCGGATCACATGGGCCGTCAGCGCCGTCTCCGTCGTGCTCATCGCCCAGACGTGCAGGTCGTGGATCTCTTCCACGCCGGGCAGGGCGGCCAGCCACTCGCGCACCTCAGCGACGTCGATTCCGCGCGGCGCGCCGTCCAGCGCCAGGTTCACTGAGTCCCGCAGCAGACCCCAGGTGCCCATGACGATGATCGCCGCGATTCCCAGGCTGAGGACGGGGTCGATCCATTGCAGGCCGGTGAAGGCGATGACCGCAGCGCCGATCACGACTGCCACCGAAATCGCCGCGTCGCTGGCCATGTGCAGGAAGGCGCCGCGGACGTTCAGGTCCTCTTGGCTGCCGCGCATGAACAGCAGCGCGGTCGTGGTGTTGATCACCACGCCAAGGCCGGCGGTCAGCATGACGGTGCGGGCGTCGATCGCGGTGTGCAGGGTCAGGCGGTGGATCGACTCCGAGACGATCGCCCCGATCGCCAGCAATAGGAAGACCGCATTGCCCAATGAGGCCAGGATGGTCCCCTTGCGCAGTCCGTAGGTGCGGCGGCTGGTCGGCGCCCGCCTGGCCAGCACCGTCGCGCCCCAGGCCATCAGCAACGCAAGGACATCGGAGAGGTTGTGGCCGGCGTCGGCCAGCAGCGCCATCGAGTGGGACAGGAAGCCCGCGCCCACTTCGACCAGCACGAAGAGCGTGTTCAGCGTCACCCCGACGGCGAAAGCGCTGCCCATGTCGACCGGCGCATGGTGGTGATGGCCGCTGGCGTGGCCGTGGCTGTGCTTGTGGCCATGCTCATGACCGTGCGCGGCATCGTCGTGATGCGCGTGGTCCCGATGATCATGGTCGTCATGGTCATGATCGCCGTGGTCGTGGGTGTGCGCCATGGCCCTATGTCTCACCGCGGGCCGGCAGGATCAATCCGCCAACGCGGCGGGCGCGGCTTGACGAGGTCAAGAAGGTGATATCAATATCACAAACGCAGGGCGGAATCAGGGAGACGGGGATGGTTTGGATCGCGGCGAATTGGGCTGGCCGTGCGTTGGTCGCCCTGCTGTTCATCCTGGCGGGCGTAGCGAAGATCCTAGGGCCGAAGCCGTTCCTGGATCACATGGCCCAGCATCGCGTCCCGGCCTTCCTGCTGCCGGCGGTGATCGCGCTGGAGATCGGCGCAGGCCTCTCGGTGCTGAGCGGCTTCCAGGCGCGCTGGGGCGCGCTGGCCCTGGCGGGGTTCTGTGTGGCGACGGCCTTCGTCTTCCACCTCGACCTGGGCGATAAGGCCGAGCGGACCCTGTTCCTCAAGGACCTGGCGATCGGCGGCGGCCTCTTGATCCTGGCGGCCAGCTACGGGCGCGCGGCCGGCGTCGCCGGCTAGGCGCGGCCACGCACCCGATCCACCAGGCCCGCGATCAGCCGTCGCGCCTCGGTCTCGCCGAGTCCCATGTCGGCCAGCTCCCCCTCGGCGATGGCGTCGGTCAGGCGCTCGAACTGGAAGAACATCACCGCGAGTTGCTCGTCGCTGAAGCCCAGGCCAGCCCAGGCGCGCAGCTGCGTGACCTGCCGCAACCGCGCCTCGGCGCGGGCGCGGCGCACCGCGGGGTCGTCGATCGACAGCTGACGCAGGCTACGGCGGAACATCAGATGGCGGCGGTGGTGCGCGACGCCGGTCTCGACCAGGGCCTCGGATGGGGCGTCACGGTCGAACAGGGCCTGCAGCGACGCCTCCTCCTCATCCCACCAGGCCCGGTAGCAGGCGATGAAGACCTCGGTCTTATCCTTGTACCAGCGGTAGAAGGTCTGTGGCGCGAAGCCGGCGCGCCGGGCGATGCGGTTGCTGTCGGTGCCGGCGAAACCATGGGCGTTGAACTCGGCCATGGCCGCGTCGCGCAGCCGAACCGCGGTGGGCGTGGCGTCCCCGCCCGGAGCCGATCCTCTGACGCGCCTTGGCATCGGACCGTGATATCCACATCACGGCCGGGGTGCTAGCCGGCGCGACGTCCCACCAGGGCTTCCGCCTGTCGGGTGACCGCTGAGAGGCGGGCCGACCATTGGGCGAGCAATGCCTCGGAGCCCGCCTCGTCGATCCCGTCCGGCACATGGAGCGGGCCGTCCCACACCACGGCGCCGCGGCCGAAGGGGGCTGCAAACATGATCTTGTCCCAGCCGTTCAGCTGGATGGCCGGACTGGCCGCTATGCCCATCAGGAAGACCGGCTGCTTCGAACGCTTGGCGATCTGCAGCGCCCCGGGCGCGATCACCTCGTTCGGCCCACGCGGCCCGTCCGGGGTCACCACCAGAGCCCCTCCCGCGGCCACGTGGTTGATCGCCTCGCGGAAGGCCACCACCGCCTGGCGCGCCTTGGCCGTGTCGCCCGGCTTGGCGGTGGAGATGCGCACGCCTGGAAAACCCGCCATCTCGAGGGCGGTGGCGATGAACTGGCCATCCGCCGAGGGCGAGATCATCGCCTTGGTGTTCTTGCGCCACCACTGCGGCGCCGTGGCCAGGCAAAGCGGAATGCGGCCATGCCAGAACAGGGCCACGGCGCCGGCGTTCCCGGACAGGACCGGCTCGACGCACTCCAGGTTCACGTGCCGCCAGCGCACCGTGTGCAGGATCAGGCGGATATAGATCCCCAACAGCCAGCCCAGCAGGTTCTGGACAGCGTCGCTGCGCAGCAGCTTCTTCAAGCCGCCGGCTCCGGCGCGGCCTCGGGCTCCAGGTCCTGGTTGCGGGCCAGGCGGGCGTAGAGGCCGCGCTTGCGGACCAGGGAGGCATGGTCGCCAGTCTCCACGATCCGCCCCTTGTCGAGGACGTAGATGCGGTCCGCGCCGCGCACGGTCGACAGACGGTGGGCGATCAGGATGGTGGCGCGGCCGGCCATCAGCCGCTTCAGGGCCGCCTGCACCTGGGCCTCGCTCTCGGTGTCCAGCGCACTGGTGGCCTCGTCCAGCAGCAGGATCGGGGCGTCCTTGAGGAAGGCGCGGGCGATGGCGATGCGTTGCCGCTGCCCGCCGGAGAGCCGCGCGCCAGCCTCGCCGACCTGGGTGTCATAGCCCTTGGGCAGGCCCAAGATGAAGTCGTGGGCCGCGGCCTCGCGCGCCGCCAGCTCCACGGCCTCGGCGCTGGCGTCAGGCCGGGCGTAGGCGATGTTGGCGCGAATGGTGTCGTCGAACAGGAAGGCTTCCTGGGTGACCAGCGCGATCTGGCTGCGCAAGGACTTCAGCGTCACGTCGCGAACGTCCACGCCGTCGAGGGTCACGCGGCCCTCGGTCGGGTCATAGAAGCGGGGAATCAGGTTCAGGATCGTGCTCTTGCCGCCGCCGGAAGGGCCGACCAGGGCCACGGTCTCGCCGCGCCGGGCTTCCAGCGAGACGCTGTTGAGGATCGCCGGGCCATGGCCCTCGTAGCGGAAGCTGACCTTTTCCAGCCGCACGGCGCCGCCGCTGAGCGTGAGGACCCCCGCGCCGGCGTGCTCGCGCACCTCCGGCTCGACGTCGAGCGCAGTGAAGAGGCGGCGCATCGCAGCCATGCCTTCGGCGAATACGGTCTGCAGGTTGGCCACCTGCCGTAGCGACTGCGAGCCCATGGCCAGCGCCGCCATGAACGACACGAACGCTCCAGCGGTCATGTGGCCTTGCTGCGATCGCCAGCCGGCGTAGGCCAGCACCGCCGCCGTCAGCAGCGTCATCACCAGCTCTGTGGAAGGCGCGGCGAAGGCCCGCGCATTGGCGCCCTTGATCAGGTGGCTCTGGCGGCGTGTCACCACTTCGGCGACGCGGTCTTCCTCATAGGTCTCGCGGTTCTCGATCTTGACGATGCGGACCCCGTCCAGGCTCTCCATGATCGCCGTCGATAGCGCCGAGGTTTCGGCCATGGCCCCGCGGGCGGCCTTGCTGGAGCGCTTGGAGAAACGGCGCATGATGGCGACCGCGAGCGGCGCGACGACGACGACCCCGATGGTCAGCCAGCGGTCGTTGCCGATCATCACCGTGAACGCCCCGATCACGATCAGGAGTTCGCGCGTGTAGTTGATGACGCCCGAGGTCACCGCCTCGCGGATCAGGCCGGCGTCATAGAGCACCGACGCCACATAGGACCCAGAATGCTGGCTGCGGATACGGGCGAGGTCGGCGCGCACCATGCGGCCAAAGAGCTGCACCTGCACATCGCCCACCACGCCATTGCCCATGCGGTTGACCAGCGAGGCCTGTACGATCGATGCGGCCAGGCGCGCCACCGCGATCGCCACGATCATCAGCGGCAGCCGGACGAGTTGGCCGGGCTTGTGGTTGACGAACAGGTCGTTGGTCGCCGGCTCCAGGATCTGGGCCAGCTCGGTCGTGAAGAACGCGCTGACGATGGCCGCCAGGAAGGCGGTGATCCAGCCCTTCCAGCGCGGCAACAGGTAAATCCGCGCCACCCGGCCGATCAGGGCGCGGGCGCTAAGCTCGGGCGGTTCGGGCGCAGTCATACGGCTTGGGGTCGTCCGATGCGGGGTTGGAGTCAAGCGGCCGGCCTGCCGAGGTGCGGCGTCATCGTATGAGCGCCACAGCTTCCGTCGGGGCGGCGGAACCCTTAGATGGGGCGCCATGACGCTTGCGCCAACCAAGCCTGGATTCGACCTCGCCACCCCGGGTGGGCGGTTCAAGACCTATGCGGACTACCTGTGGAACGACCACGCCTATCTGCGGCTCGGCTTCCAGAACGCCCACTGGATCTCCGAGGACCTGGTGCGCACTAACCAGCCCTGGCCGCACCAGCTGGCCGCCTGGAAGGCGCGTGGGATCAAGACCATCGTCAATCTGCGCGGCGGGTTCGACGCCAGCTTCCACGCCCTGGAAAAGGACGCCTGCCGCAGACTCGGCCTGGAGATGGTCGATTTCACCATCACATCGCGCGAAGTCCCCAGCCGCGACCGGGTGCTGGGCGCCAAGCGGCTCTATGAGACCATCGCCTATCCGGCCCTGATCCACTGCAAGTCCGGCGCGGACCGCGCGGGGATCATGAGCGTGCTCTACATGCACCTCCACAAGGGCCTACCGATCCGCGAGGCCCTGGATCAGCTGCACATCCGCTATCTGCACGTGAAGCAGGGCAAGACCGGCGTGCTGGACTACGTCTTCGAGCGCTACCTCGGGGAGGGCGAGCCCGCCGGCATGTCGTTCCTCGAATGGGTCGAGAGCCCGATGTACGACCCCGCCGGCATGAAGGCCGATTTCCGCGCCGGCATGCTGGGCTCGGTGCTGACGGAGAAGCTGCTGCGGCGCGAATAGCCGCTAGTGGTCGTGCCCGTGGTCGTGGTCGTGGTCCGAGTCTGGGTCGAGCAGCTTGTGGGCGTGGATGATGAAGTAGCGCATCAGCGCATTGTCCACCGTCGACTGGGCCTTGCCGCGCCAGGCGGCTAGCGCCTGAGTGTAGTTCGGATAGGCGCCCACCAGGTCGACCTTGGTCAGGTCGCGGAACTCGGCGGGGCCGTCGAGGGCCTTCAGTTCGCCGCCGATCACCAGGTGGAGGAGCTGTTTGTCGGGCATGGAGGTCTCAGGTCTTTTCGGGTCGTGGAGATGCGCGCACGCGCTTTGGCGCAGCCGATAGGCTCCCGCCGCCTTGGGATCAATGGGCCGTGCCCTAGAGGCCGGCGATCGCCAGGTTGTCGACCAGGATCGAGGGCGCATTCGAGGCGCCCCTGATCTCCAGGTCGGCGCCGGGGACCAGGCGGGCGTAGATGTCGATCAGATTGCCCGCCACGGTGATCTCGTTGACCGGATAGGCGACCTGCCCGCTCTCGAACCAGAAGCCCGAGCAGCCCACCGACCAGTCGCCGGTGTTGCCGTTCAGCGAAGGCCCGAACATCGAGGTGACCAGCAAGCCCGCGCCGGCGTCGGCCATCAGCTCCGCCTGGCTGCGGGTCCCTGGAACCAGGGTCAGGTTCGACGGCCCGACGCCGGGCGGTCCCGCGAGGCCGCGCGAGGCGTGACCGGTGGTCGCCAGGCCCAGCTGGCGGGCCGAGGAGGTGTTCAGGAGCCAGGTGGTCAGCACGCCGTCGTCGACCAGGCTGATCTTGCCGTTGGCGACGCCTTCGTCGTCGAAGGGCGAGGAGCCCAGGCCGCGCAGGCGGTGCGGGTCGTCGGTGACGGCGACGCCCTTGGCGAACACCGGCTGGCCCAGTTTCTCCTTCAGGAATGAGGTGCCGCGCGCGATCGAAGGGCCGGAGACGGCGCCGATCAGCGGACCCAGCAGCGAGGCCGCCAGGCGGTTCTCAAAGATCACCGGCGCCGTGGTGGATTGGATCTTGCGCGCGCCGAGCCGGCCGGCGGCCCGGGAGCCGGCCTCTGTCCCGATGGCCGCCGCGTCCGGGAGGTCGCCTTGCCAGCGGACCGAGCGGCCGTCGTAGCCGGTCTCCATGCCGTCGGCGTCGCCGGCGATGGCCGAGGCCCCCAGCGAGAACGAGGAGGCCCGGTGCAGGCCCGAGAAGCCTGCGGTGGTGACAATCCGCCACTGGCCAGCCGACCAGCTCGCCGAGCCGCCATCGGAATTGGTCACCTTCGGCACCGCGCGGGCCGCTGCCTCGGCGATGCGCGCCCTGGCTTCCAGAGCTTCGGGCTCAGGCTCGGCCGGGTCATAGAGGTCGAGGTCGGCCAGCGGCCCACGGGCCAGCCGCTCGGGATCGGCGAGGCTCGCGTAGGGATCCTCGGGGGCCAGCCGCGCCATGGCCACGACGCGGGCCACCAGCTTGGCGCGGGCCTCGCTGCTCACATCCGAACCGGAGACGGAGGCCTGGCGCTGGCCGATGAAGACCCGCAGGCCCAGGTCGCGGCTCTCCTCGCGCTCGACTTCCTCGAGCTCGCCGTTGCGCACGGTGATCGAAAGGGCGCGGCGCTCGGCGCCCACGGCCTCGGCGGCATCGGCGCCGGCGGCCAGGGCGGCGGCCACCACGTCGTTCAGCAGGTTTTCGTCCATGGCGGCCATATGGCGGAGCCCGGGGCCAGGAACAAGCTAAGGTATCGCGTAGAAGATCAGCGCGACCCCGCCCAGGATATAGGCCAGCCAGGTCAGGATCACGCCCGCCGAACGCAAGATCGAGGAGCCGCCGCTGCGGCTGAGGCCCACCGCATGGCCCACCCGGCCCGCGAACAGGGTCAGCCCCACGGCGTGCACCACCATCGGCGGCGCACCGGCCATCGCCAGCACGGCGATGGCGATCAGGCCGCCCGGCACATACTCCGTGGCGTTGCCGAAAGCCCGCACCGCCTGGGCCAGCTGCGGGATATCGGCGTCGCCAAGCACCACCTGATGCTTGCGCCGCTGGCGCACCACCAGCACCGACAGCACCAGGAGCAGGATCAGATGCAGTCCGACCCATAGGGCGGCGGCGTGGGCGGAAGGCATGGCGTCCATGGCGTTTTCCCTCAGCCGCGAACCTGCGCGCGCTTCGCGGCGACCCGCAAGCTCAACCGACCGGCTTTCCGGAGCCCGGGAGGCCCAGGCGCGCCCACATCTCGCTGACGTCCGCCACCGTGGCCTCGTCCATGGCGAGCTTGCGGCCCCACTCGCGGTGGGTTTCCGGCGGCCATTTGTCGGTGGCGTCGAGGCCGATCTTCGAGCCCAGGCCGCTCTCAGGCGAGGCGAAGTCCAGGTAGTCGATGGGGGTGTTCTCGACGACGGTAATGTCGCGGGCCGGGTCCATGCGGGTGGAGATCGCCCACATGACGTCCTTCCAGTCGCGGGCGTTTATGTCGTCGTCCACGACGATCACCCACTTGGTGTACATGAACTGCCGCAGATAGCTCCAGACTCCCATCATCACGCGCTTGGCGTGGCCGGCGTAGGCCTTCTTCATCGACACCACGGCGATCCGGTAGGAACAGCCCTCCGGCGGCAGCCAGAAGTCGACGATCTCCGGGAACTGCTGGCGCAACAACGGGATGAACACCTCGTTCAGCGCCTCGCCCAGAACCGAGGGCTCGTCCGGCGGTCGGCCCGTGAAGGTGGTCAGGTAGATCGGGTCCCTGCGCATGGTGATGGCGCTGACCTGGAAGATCGGGAACCGCTCGACGGAATTGTAGTAGCCGGTGTGGTCGCCGTAGGGGCCCTCGTCGGCATATTCATCAAGTAATACATGACCTTCTATCACGATTTCCGCCTGGGCCGGCACCAGGAGCGGCACGGTCTTGGCCGGAACCAGGTCGACCTTGGCGCCGCGCAGCAGGCCGGCGAACTGGTACTCGGACAGCGTGTCCGGGACCGGTGTCACGGCGGCGAGTATCGTGCCGGGATCGGCGCCGATGACCGCGCAGGCGGGCAGGGGCTCGCGCTTGCCTTCGGCCTTCCAACGGCGGTGGTGCTGGGCGCCGCCGCGGTGGGCCAGCCAGCGCATGATGGTGGTGTCCTTGCCGGTCACCTGCATGCGGTAGATGCCGAGGTTATAGTCGTCCTCGCGCGTCGTGGACGGACCCTTGGTGACCACCAGCGGCCAGGTGATCAGCGGCGCCGGTTCACCTGGCCAGCAGGTCTGGATCGGCAGCTTGTTGAGATCGATCTTGTCGCCGGTCCAGACCACCTGCTGCACCGGTGCGGACTTCACCGTCGCCGGGCGCATGGACATCACCGTCTTGGCGAGCGGCAGCATTTCCATGGCGTCTTTGAAGCCCCGCGGCGGCTCCGGCGCGCGAAGGAAGGCCAGCAACTCGCCGACCTCGCGCAGGTCGGCCGCCGTGGTCCGTGCGCGGCCCTCCAGCGTCACGCCCATGGCCACCCGCTTCACCGTCCCGAACAGGTTTATCAGGCAGGGCATCGGCGAACGTTCGCCGTCGGCGCGGATGACGTTCTCGAACAGCACTGCAGGGCCGCCCTGCGCCAGCAGTCGGCGGTGGATCTCGGTCATCTGCAGGACAGTCGAGACCGGCTCGGTGACGCGCACCAGTTCGCCCGCCGCCTCGAGCGTCTTCAGGAATTCGCGCAGCGACTTGTAGGCCATGGCCCCTCCGAACCGGGCCGGACCCTAGAGGCGCGGCCGCGCCGGGTCTAGGATCGGCGCCATGAAGCGCATCGACCTCGATGACCTGCCGCCCAAACTCGCCGCCCTGCTGGCCGGGACGGAGGCGGGCGAGGAGGTGTTGCTGGTGCAGAACGGCGCGGTGGTCGGCCGCCTGACCGGCGCCGCCGCCGGACCGGCTCCGCCCACCCAGGCCGACCCACAGCAGACGCCGGAGGAACGCGCCAGGGAGGTCTTCGAGCAGTTCCGCGCCAGCATCGAGGACGAGTTCTAGGCGGCCGAAGGTCGAGCCTTGAGGATCTCGTCGGTCACTTCATCGACGATGTGCAACAGGTAGATCAGCCGTCCGTCTTCGTTGTGCAGCGGGGTGTTCACCAGCCGCCAGTGGCGCTCAACAAACAGCCCATGGGCGTCGCGCACATCGTAGCGCAGCACCGGCATGGCGTGCGGCCGCCCCGTCTCGGCGACCCTGCGCAGCGAGGCGTAAATGTGCGAGACGCCGCCGGCGGTCTCATCGCCGGGGTTTTCCGGGAACATCATGAACAGCGGCCGGCCGACGACCTCATCTCGCAGCAGCCCGGTGGCCGCCTCGAAGGCCGCATTCACGTCCACGAAGTTCAGGCCGGGCGCTGGGTCGATGAGATAGGCGACACGCGGGGAGGCGCCGAACTCGCGGCGGAAGTTGGCGACAAACCCGGCCTGGCTGGAGGCGAGGCTCTCCCTGGCGCCGATCGGCCAGGGCGGTGCGCCGGCGCCGGCCTCGGTGGCCTCCAACAGGGCAAGCTCCCGCTCGACCGTGGCCAGCATGGCCTGGACGCGGCGCCGGTCGCCCTCGTCCACCGAGCCGGCCATACGCGCCCGGAACCGGTCGATGTTCTGCTGCAAGATGAAACGCTGCACGCCTGAGGTACTCCGGCGCCATTGCCGCTGTTCGCTTATAAGTTGCAGATTGCCTACCAAAAGGTGAGCGCCGCCGCTACGCCGCGCGGGCCCCTGCGACGTCAGGGCTCAGGCGCCGTTCGCCGCGTCGTACTCTTTGACCAGCTTCTTCGGCGCGACCTTGCGCCAGCGGCGTTCGAGGAAACCCTTCAGCGAGCCGGGGTGCAGGGCGGCGATCCGCGCCAGCACCGCCGGGTAGTCCTTGTAGTGCGCGGTGAAGTGGAAAGTGCCAGGCTCGGCCTCCAGCAGCATCTCGCGCTCGTCGAAGCTCACCTCCATCAGCACCATGGACTCGTCCTCGCGGCGCAGCCGGGTGAAGAACTTGCCGTTCACCTTGTAGGACGGCCGGCCGTAGCTGATCCCCTTCTCAGCCATCGGGAAGGCCATGACGATGGCGTCCATTTCGTCGGCGGTCATTTCGGCTCCATCCGGGTTGCGGTCGCCAGTCTGCGCCCCGCGCCCGATGCGTCAATCAACAGCGCCAGCCGCTGGGCCCGGGTCGGCGCGGTCTTGGCCGCCAGGATGCGGTGGATGGTGAGCTTGCGGTAGCCCGGCGGCTGGGCCTGGAAGAAGGCCCAGGCGGCGGCGAGGCCCTGGAACGCCGCCAGCTCGTCGGCCGCCAGCTCGCCTGCCGGGCGCTCGTAGGAATAGACCTGGGTCCGCGCCTTGCCGGTTTCCCAGGCGGCGCGGCCGGCCCGCGAGATGCGGCCCTGCGCGTCGAGCTCGGCGAAGCGCTTCAGGTTCACCTGGCTCCAGACGCCGCCGGCTTTGCGCGGCGTGAAGCGGATGCGGTAGGCCGTATCGTCGATCCGGTGCCGCACGCCGTCGATCCAGCCGAAGCTCAGCGCCTCGTCCACGCTCTGCGGCCAGGTCATAGAAGCCTTGCCCGATCCCACCTTCCAGAAGCCGACCGACAGCTCCGACGCCGTGGCGTGGTTGGCCTCCAGCCCGGCGCGCCACTCTGCGGCGGTGGCGAAGAACCTCGGGGCCATCAGTAAGCCAGCGCGGTCCCGTCCTTGCGCATCTCGGTGGCGGCGGCGTAGCGGCCGGGGTGGCGCTGGATCGCCTCGTAGCCACCATAGACGCCGGGGTTGGGCGCGAGCGGCCAGCCGAGCTCGGCGAGCGCCTTCTTGGTGGCGTCCGGCACGCCGGTCTCCAGGTTGAGCTTGCCGGGATTGCCCAGCTGTTCGCCGGTGGGTTCGTTGCCGCCCTCGTGGTGCCAGCGGGGCGCATCGCCCGCCTCCTGCAGGCCTAAATCGAAGTCGATCAGGTTGGAGATCACTTGCGCCTGCCCCTGCGGCTGCATGTCCCCGCCCATGACGCCGAAGCTCAGCACCGGCTCGCCGCCGCGGGTGGCGAAGCCGGGGATGATGGTCTGGAACGGCCGCTTGCCCGGCGCATAGATGTTGGGGTGCCCGTCCTGAAGCGCGAACAGTTCCCCGCGATTCTGGAACATGAAGCCCAGCCCGTCCGGCATCAGGCCCGAGCCCATGCCGCGGTAGTTGGACTGGATCTGGCTGACCATCATCCCGTCCTTGTCGGCGACGGTGAAATAGGTGGTGTCGCCATGGCTTGGCGCCTGACCGGCGTAGGCGGGGTCCAGGATCTTGTCCGACCGGATGAGGGCCGCACGCTGCTTGGCGTACGCCTTCGACAACAGCCACTCGGTGGGCTGCTTGTAGAAGTTCGGGTCGGCGTAGAACCTTGCCCGGTCCTCGAACGCCAGGCGCTTGGCTTCCACCTCGTGGTGCAGGGTCATGGCCGACTGGAAGCCCATCCCCTTGATGTCGAACTGCTCCATGATGTTGAGCATCTGCAGGGTGACGAGGCCCTGACTGTTGGGCGGCAGGCCCCAGACGTCGGTCCCTCGGTAGTTGATCGAATGCGGTTCGACCCATTCGGTTTGGTGGGCGGCGAGGTCCGCCTTGGTCATCCAGCCGCCGATGCGCTTGAAATAGGCCTCGATCCTGTCGGCGATCTCGCCCTCGTAGAAGGCGCGGCCGCCGCCCTCGGCGATCAGCCGGTAGGTGTGGGCCAGCATCGGATTGCGGAACACCTCTCCCTCGCGCGGGGTTTTGCCGTCGGGAGCCCAAAGCGCGTTGAAATTGGCCGCCTCCTCGATGTGGCTTTCGGGCTTGTTGAAAATCCGTTCCGAGGAGCCGACGTAGAAGGCCACGTTCTGGACGACCGGAGCGCCTTCCTCGGCGTGGCGGATGGCCGGCTGGAAGAGGTCCTTCCACGGTAGCTTCCCGAACCTCTGGTGCAAGGTCCACCAGGCGTCGACCGCGCCCGGGACGCTGACCGACACGGCGCCGTAGGAATTGATCAGGCCCTTGGCGTTGGCGCGCTTGCGCTGTTCGGCGAGCGTCAGGGTCTTGGGGCTGCGTCCCGAACCGTTGATCCCCAGCACCTTGCGGCTCTTGGGGTCCCAGAGCATGGCGAAGCAGTCGCCGCCGACCCCGCAGGAGATCGGCTCGCCGAAGCCCAGCACCGCGTTGGCGCAGACCGCGGCGTCCACCGCCGAGCCGCCGGCCTTGAGGATTTCGATGGCCGCCAGCGTCGCCAGCGGATGCGCCGTCGCCGCCGCCCCGTGCAGCCCCCAGGCCGGACTGCGCGACGCCCATGTCGCCCCGTCGATCCGGTCCCCGCCATGCACATCCGGCCGATCCCGCACCGGGTTCTCCTGCCGGCTGGTGGCGAATGCGCGGCCGGAAAATGCGGCGGCTGGCACAGCGGCGATGAAGTTGCGGCGGTTCATCTGGATAGGCGCTCCCCGGCTGGACTTCGCAGTGTTAGCAGAGGCGTGGGCGGTGGCGAGGTCCGGATTTTGACTATCGCTGACACGCTGCGGAGCAGGCCCAGAGGATTAGCCGGCCCGAGTTCGCTGCGTGCGGCATTGAACCTCCCGTCGACGCCGTAGCCCACACGCCCTCGGGACAAACCCTGACGAGCGTGGCCGACCAGTTCAACGCCCTCAACAATGCAGATCCCTACGCCGGATACCCGACGGCCGGCTACTGGACCGCGACCTTTCCCACGATCAGTTCTTCGGCGGCTCCCGAGCCCTCGACCTGGGCGATGATGATCCTGGGGTTCTTCGCCGTCGGCGCAATGACCTACCGCCATCGGAAGGCGCTGCAGAGCGCCTGATCGCCGACCGCCATCAATGTCGAAGAGGATCGTCTTTGGACGGTCCCTTTGTCCGGTGACCTGCGCCAGCCAGCTGAAACGCTGGTGATGCGGTGAGGCCTTGTTCCGGTCGCGGTTGGGCGGCAGGGTCTTAAGGCCATGCGTCTTGCCGCCTCGATCCTCGCCGCCGCCCTTGCCAGCAGCGCCGCCGCCGCCGCGCCGCCCGCCGTGGCACCTGGCCCGCCGCCGCCGCCGGCCACTGTCTCGCCGCTCACCGTCTTCCCGAGAAGCGAGGCGCCCAAGCTGGTCAAATCCTATCCGGCCGCCGGCGCGGCGATCGCCCCGGGCTTGCTTGTGCTCAGCGTGACCTTCGACCAATCGATGCTGCAGACCGGCTTCGACGTCACCTCCTCGGCCGGCGCCGAGCCGCTGCCGTGCCTGAAGACCGCGCGTCTGCTGGACGACCGCAAGACCTTCGTCCTTCTTTGCACCGCTGAGCCGGGCAAGACCTACAAGCTGGCGCTAAACGCCGGCGCGCAGGGCGGTTTCCAGAATGAGTCCGAACATCGCGCCCTACCGGCCGGCTTCAGCTTCACCACCACCACCGACGTCAACGGGCCGGGCGACATCCATACCGCCCTGAAGGCTTCGGGGCTGCGCGACATCGACATGCCGATCCAGGACACGCCCGACCGGCGCGGCGAGAAGCCCGGCGCCTGACGTTCCAATCAGGCCGGCTGGGCCGCGCCGATCAGCGCCAGCGGGTTTGGCGTGGGCTCGCCGATCTTCGTCAGGCGGTTGATGTCGAGGTGGCGGAACGGCTCGGCGCGGCCGCGCACAGTGAGCATGGTTTCCGAGACGTAGGACCAGCTTCCATCGGGATTGAAGGTCACCTTCAGATCGTAGGCGTCGGTGCGGAAGGCGTATTCCAGGAAGGCGGTGGAAGCGATGCCGTGCTCGGTCGAGCCGCGGCGCGCGCTGACGCTGAGGCCCGAGCCGTCGGGCGCCGCGACGCCGCCGGCCAGCACCACCTGGCCGCGGGGGATCGCCACGGTCTGCAGGATCAGCCCGGTCGCCGGCTCCCACAGCCAGTAGCCCACCTGGTCGTGGAAAGTGATGTCCTCTTCCTCGGTGTTGATATGAACGTGGTAGCGCAGGCCATAGAACAGCTGCGGGCCGTTGGCCTGCGGGTCGATCGGCTGCATCTCGATGCGCTCGAGATAGACGCGCCGCTCGGGTCCGTCGGCCTTGGGGTTGAGGTCGACGCCCTTCTTGCCCTGCCAGATCCCGGCGAGGCGCGCGAGCGGGCCGAGGTTGGCCAGGGTGTTTGGATCGACGTCTTCCGGCTCGGTGAAGATGTCTTCGGGAAAGGGATTCACGACGCGCTCCGGTCTGGCTGATTGCGGAAGGTCGTGACGCAAGCCGCCACGGTCAAGCCCGGACCGATCCTCGCGTCGCGACGCGGCAGGGATCGCGGCTTTGTGATGCAGCGGCCTCATCTGGCGGGGCCGGCGGCGGCGACTTACATGAAAGACGTCAGGGGAGAATTTTAGATGACGCGTCTTCGGACCAAGATTTCCGCCGCGCTCGGCATGGCGCTGGCGGTTTGCATGCTGGTGGCGGCGCCGGCCGACGCCCGGCGCGGCGGCAGTTTCGGCAGCCGCGGATCGCGCACCTATTCCGCGCCGGCGCCCACCGCCACCGCACCCGGCTCCACAGCCCCGGTGCAGCGGTCCATGACCTCGCCCTCGGCCACGCCGGGCGGAGCCTTTGCACCGCAACCCGGCATGCCGGGCTACTCAGGCTATCAGCCGGGTTACGGCTATGGCGGCGGTCCCTTCGGGCGCAGCCCCTTTGGCGGCTTCATGGGCGGCCTAGTGGCCGGCGGTCTGATCGGCGGCCTGTTCGGCCACCACTGGGGCGGCGGCTGGGGCGGCTCCGGATGGGGCGGCGGCGGGGGCGGCCTGCTGACCATCCTGATCCAGCTGCTGGTGCTGTTCTTCATCGTCAGTTTCGTCATGCGCCTGATCCGCCGGCGCAGCGGCTATTCGGCCTTCGAGCAGCCGTCCTATGGCGGCGGTCCGCAGCCGTTCGGCGGCGCCGGCGCAGGGTTCGGCGGTGGCCCGTTCGGCGGCACGGGCTTCGGCGGCGGTCCGGCGGCGGCGCCCTATGTGCCCACCACGGGCCCCAGCTGGGAGACTCCGATCACCCCGCAGGATCAGGCGACCTTCGAGGGCCTGCTGAAGGAGATCCAGGACGCGTTCGGGCGCGAAGACTACGCGGCCTTGCGCGAGCACTGCACGCCGGAGATCGTCTCCTACCTGTCTGAAGAGCTCAGCGAGAACGCCACCCATGGGCGCCGCAACGAGGTCAGCGGCACGCGCCTCCTGCAGGCCGACGTGGGCGAAGCCTGGCGCGAGAACGACGTGGAATATGCAACCGCGTCGATGCGCTACGAGAGCGTCGACCTGATGCGCGACCGCACGACCGGCGCGGTGCTGAGCGGCGATCCCGACACCCCCAGCCAGACCACCGAACTCTGGACCTTCGTCCGTCAGATCGGGGGTCCCTGGAAGCTCTCGGCGATCCAGGACGCGAAGGGCTAGGGTTCAGTCCTCGGCGCCCGGCGGCGCGAAGGAGCGGGGCGCCGGAGGCGGCGTCCCGGGCAGGGGGACGCTCAGGGTGAAGCGCGCGCCGTGGTCGCTGACTGCCTCGAACAGGCCGTCCAGCTGGCGCACTACCGCCTGGACGATGGCCATGCCCAGGCCGCCGAGCCGGGGGCCGTTGAAAGCCTCGCCGAGGCCTCGGCCCTCGTCGGCGACGGTCAGGCGCAGGCGACCGCTCCCCTGACGGCGGCAGATGATGTGCAGGGGGCCGCGCTCGCCCCAGGCATAGGCGTGCTTGGCGGCGTTCATCGCCAGTTCGTTGACCGCGATCGCCAGGTGCTGGGCGAGGTCGCCGGGGACCTCGACGGGCTCGGCGTCGACATCGCAGGCGAGGCCGGTGCTCTCGGCGATCAGCTCGCCCAGCTCGGCCAGGAATGCCGCCAGGTCGACCTGCGGCCCGCGGCGGATCGCCATGAACCGGTGCATCTGGCCGACCGCCGAGAGCCGGTCGGCCGTCTCGCGCAGCACGGTGCGGGCCTCGGCGTCCATCACCCGAAGCTGGGCGAAGATCAGGAAATCGGCGGCGAGCTGCAGGCTGTTGGCCAGGCGGTGGTCGAGTTCCCGGCGCTCGTCGGGCGCCGCCGCCGGGCCACGGCGGCGCGGATTTGCGCCCAGGTCGTCGTTCGCCGCGTCAGGCCGCTCCGGGTCGGTCACGTCCGCCTCCGATCGAGGAGCCCCCCTCAATCGAGACCGCCATCAAACCGCGCAAAGATGTAGCGCCGGTCAACGAGCGTGGTTGATCTAAGGTACGGCCAAGCCGCTAACCCTGATGCTAGATCGGGTCGTCGATGGACCTGGCGAAGGGGGTGAACAGCTTCGGACCGGTCTCGGTCATCCGCCAGCAATCCTCCAGCCGGATGCCGAACTCGCCTGGGATGTAGATGCCCGGCTCGTCGGAGAAGCACATGCCGGCCTCCAGCGGCGTCGCATCGCCGTGCACCAGATAGGGCGGCTCGTGGCCGTCCAGGCCGATGCCATGGCCGGTGCGGTGCGACAGGCCCGGCAGCTTGTAGCCGGGGCCCCAGCCCTCCTTCTCGTAGTAGGCGCGCACGGCGTCGTCGATCGTCCCGACCGGAACGCCCGGCTTGGCCGCGGCGAGCGCGATCTCCTGGCCGCGCTTGACGGTGTCCCAGACCTTGCGGTGCCTGGCGGTGGGCGAGCCCATGACCCAGGTCCGGGAAATATCGGACTGGTAGCCATGCACCGTGCAACCCACGTCCATCAGGATCACCGAGCCGTCGCGCAGGGTCTGCGGCTGCTTGGAGCCGTGCGGATAGGCGCTGGCCTCGTTGATCAGCACCAGGGAGAACTCCGGCGAACCGCCCAGCGCCGACGTCGCGGTGTTCATCAGCCCGCCGATCTCGCCGGGGTTCATGCCAGCATGGACATTGGCGTGGACGTGGCGCAGCGCCGCCAGGGTCACGTCGTTGGCGGTCTGCATCAGCGCCAGTTCGGCGGGCGATTTGATCAGCCGGCAGGCGCGGACCAGGGCGGTGCCCGAGACGATGCTCAGCCCCGGCGCGGCGGCGCGCACGCCGTCGACGATGTAGAGCCGCGTGGTGTCCTCGAAGGCGATCTTGCCAACGCCCGCGCCGCGGTCGCGCAGCGCGCCGGCCAGCAACGCGAAGGGGCTCTCATGTTCGTTCCAGGGGCGCACCTCGCCGCCGACCGCCAGGGTTTCGCGTACGGAGGGCTCCTCGAACGCCGGCGTCACCAGCACCGGCTCGCCCTTGGCGGGGATCACCGCCGCGGTGGTCCGCTCGGAGCGGCGCCACTGGACGCCCGTGAAGTATTCCAGGCTGGAACCGGACTCCATGATCATGCCTCCGACACCCTGCTCGGACATCAGGCGCTGCAGCTTGCCGATCCGCGCCATCCGTTCCTCGCGGGAGATCGGCCTGGCGTCCTTGGTCATGGAGGTCAGGCCCGTCGGCGCGGCGGCGCGGGCCAGGCCGGAGGCGAGGGCGGAACCCGCCACCGCGGCGGCGGCGGCGGCAGTCAGGAACGCGCGGCGGCGCATGGGCGGCATCCTTCGGGTCAGGGTTTGCGGTCGGCTTCGCGGACCGCAGGTTCGGGCGGCGCGGTGACGTTCAGGGTCTTCAGCGCGTCGTCGATGGGGATGAAGAAGTTGATGCCCACCGGGGCCTCGTTGACCATCTGGCCCGAGGCGGTGAGGCCGATCACCCGGCCGGTCTCGTCAAGCAGCGGCCCGCCGGAGGAGCCGTGATTGACCATCACGTCGCTCTGGATGAAGGCCTGGCCCTGCTGGTTGCGCAGCGCCGAGACGATGCCCTTGCTCATGGTGTTCTGGAATTGGGCGCCGAGCGGCGAGCCGATGGCGAATACCGTCTCGCCCTGCTGGACGGCGGCGTGGCGCAGGCCCAGCGCCGGCCGGCCGCCCGGGGCGGTGCGGATCAGGGCCACGTCGCGGTGCGGGTCGCTGCGCAGCACTTCGCCGATGGTCTCGCCGCCGTCCGGCCACTTCAGCCGCACGACCTTGGCGGCGCCCACGACGTGGTGGTTGGTGATCAGCAGGCCATCGTCGGAGACCAGGAAACCGCTGCCCGAGCCCTGCGGCGAGATCACCAGGGCGACGGAAAGCGAGGCCTGGGCGATGCCCGGCTTGGGCTTGGCCGCCACCAGGCCGAGCGTCGCGAGCGTCGACGGCGGCGGCGTGGAGGGGAGCGCCGCCTGCGCCGGCGCCGCGACCGCGCGGCGGAAGTCGACGAAGTCGATCAGCCGGCGGACATTGTCGCGGAAGGCGTCGTTGATCATCAGGCTGGGATCGCCGTCGATGCCCTTCGACGGCGCGTTGAAGCCGCTGGTGATGTCGGCGGCGACGACCACCTTCTGCTCGGCGACGGAATAGACCTCCCAGTGGGCGGTCATCACCACCGCGCCCTCCCAGCGGCCACTGGAGAGGATCAGGCCGCAGCTCTTGCAGAACCGCCCTTGCATGTCGGTGATCTTGGCCGCCGCCAGCAACTCCGGCGGCGCCGGCGCCTCGGTGGTGAAGAGGCCGCCGGCGGTCGCGGTCCTGCCGCTGGCCTTCTTCAGCTCCTCCTCGAAGATCTGGGCGAAGAGGCCGGGGCTGATCGCCTTCTGCCCGTCCTGCGCGCTGATCAGGCGGTCGTCTGCGAGGCTGTCCTTGTTACGCAGGAAGGCCCAGGGTTCGGGCTTCAGCTGCACCACGAGCTTGGCGAATTTCACCGTCCGCGCATCGGCCGGCAGGGCCGTCACCGAGATCGGCGCCGGCGCCGACAGGTTCTTCAGCCTGCCCTCATCCACCGCGCGCGCCGCGCCGGCCGAAAGGCCCAGCGCGAACGCCGCCAAGACTGCCAGCGATGTCCGTTGCCGCATGCGCCATCCCCAAGGCCGCGCAGACTATCAGACGACGGAGGTGAAGAAAGCCGGACTCAGCCTGCAAGCGAAAGCCGCCTACTCCCCCCACACCGCCAGCTCATTCCCGCTCGGATCGGTGAAGTGGAATCTTCGGCCGCCGGGGAAGCTGAAGATCGGGCGCACGATGGTCGCGCCGGCGGCGATGACCTTGGCTTCCATGGCCTCCAGATCGGCGGCGTAGAGGATCACCAGGGGCTTTGCGACGGCCTCGGCGGCGTCGGCGTAGAAGCCGCCGTCCAGGCCCTCGCTCATCGAGGCGTATTCCGGGCCGTAGTCGGTGAAGCTCCAGCCGAAGGCCTTGGCGTAGAAGGCCTTGGTGGCCGGCAGGTCGCTCGCCGGCATCTCCACATAGTCGATCTTGCCGTCGTCCCGCATGGCGCGGCCGCTCCTTATGTTCCCAGTTTGTTCCAACATAAATCGGCGTTCCGGGGGAGTCGAGTCGGTTTGCGGTAGCGAATGTCATGGGCGGCGCCCAGCTAGGGGGCCAGGCAACCAGAAGGAGGCGACGAATGATCCGCAAGGCGAACGCGATGTGGCGCGGCACGGGCCGCGACGGGGCGGGCGATCTGACGACGGCGTCAGGCGTGCTGAACGGCACGGCCTATAGCTACAAGACCCGCTTCGAGGATGAGCCGGGGACCAATCCCGAGGAACTGCTGGCCGCGGCCCACGCCGGCTGTTTCACCATGGCGCTGGCCTTCGCCCTGCAGCAGGCGGGGCTGACACCGCTGGAGCTGAAGACCGAAGCCGCGGTGTCGCTGGACCCGGCCGACGGCGGCGGGTTCCGGATCAGCAAGTCGGCGCTGACGCTCCGGGCCAGGGTCCCCGGCCTCGATGACGCCAAGTTCCAGGAGCTGGCCAAGGGCGCCGAACAGAACTGCCCGGTCTCCAAGGTGCTGAACGCCGAGATCACCCTGGACGCCCAGCTGGAGGCCTAGCCTGCCAGCAGGATCGCGCCGAGCGAGATCAGGCCAGCGCAGATCCCGCGGCGCAGGGTGAAGCGCTCCTTCAGGAACAGCACCGCCAGGATCGCGGCGAACAGGATTGAGGTCTCGCGCAGGCCCGAGACCTTGGCCATCTGCGCCCCGGCCATGGCCCAGACCACGACGCCATAGGCGACGATGGAAATCGCCCCGCCGCCCACCGCCTTGGCGGTCTCGCGGTCGACCCCGATCGACAGCCATCGGCGGCGGATGGCGAAATAGACGAAGGGCATGGGCGCGGCCTGGGCCAGCGACATCCAGGCGAAGTACGAGATCGGCTGGCCTGAGAGGCGCACGCCGATGCCGTCGCAGACCATGTAGGCGGCGATGAAGCCGCCGCTCGCCAGGGCCAGCAGGGTGGCGTGCAGGTGTAGTCGCTCACGGCCCATGCTGAGACCCACGATGCCGCCGGAGATGAGCGCCAGGCCCGCCAGGGCGCCGGGCGACAGGCGCTCGCCGGCGAACACCGCCGCGCCCAGGGCGACCAGCAGGGGCGCCGCGCCGCGTGCGATCGGGTACACCTGGCTCAGCTCGCCCTTCTCGTAGGCCCAGACGAGGAAGACGCAGTAGCCCACCTGCAGTAGCCCCGAACCCGCCGCATAGGCCCAACTCGACTGGGCCGGCGCGGGCAGGAAGCCGATCGCCGCGGCCGCGGTCAGGCCCGAAACCAGGCTCATAACCGTGATCGTCCACAGGCGGTCGGCGCCGGAGCGCAGCAGGACGTTCCAGGTGGCGTGAAGCAGGGCCGATCCCAGCACGAGCGCCACCACCAGCGGCGCGATTCCACTCACGCGGCGCCTTCCGGCATGGCCCACACGGCGGTGCGCTTGACCGCCATGTCCTCCAGCTCCTGCGTTGTCGGCACCTGATATTCCGCGAGCTTGATCAGTCCCGTGCGCGGGAAATAGCTGCGTCCCGGGTCGCCGATCAGCACCATGGCGCCTGCGGCCCGCGCGGCGGCCAGCCAGGCCAGCACGCGCTCAGCCAGCGGCTTCTCGTAGCAGATGTCGCCGGCGAGAATCAGATCGGCCCAGGCGGGCGCCGGAGCGTCCAGCAGGTCGGCGGCTGTGAAGGCGCAGGTCACGCCATTGGCGGCGCCGTTCAGCGCCACGGCCGCCTCGCAATAGAGGTCGATGTCGGCGCAGAGCACGTCCCTCGCGCCGGCCTTCATCGCCGCGATGCCGACTATGCCCGAGCCCGCGGCGAAGTCGATTGCCCGCTTGCCGGCGACGACCTCGGGGTTGTCGATGAGGTAGCGCGCCAGCGCCTGACCGCCCGCCCAGGCGAAGGCCCAGAAGGGCGGTGGCAGGCCGATCTCCTCCAGGGCCTCTTCGGTCAGTTTCCATATGGGGGTGATCTCGTCGGCCAGATGCAGTTCGATCTCGGCCACGTGGGGCGGACGCTGCAGGCGCGTGTTGGCGGCGATGAAGTCGCGGCGGCCTTGCGGGGTGACGGGGATCATGCCGCTTCCTCGGCGGCCCGGCCCCCGCGGTCAAGGCCGGGCGGCCTGGGGCGCCGGGGACGCACCGCCGGGGACGGGCGAGGCGCGATCCGCCGACACGCGGCGCCTGAGGTCAGCTGGCCCTAGCAGGGAACCCAGTCGTACTGGTTGCGGCCAGCGTTCCACGACCAGTTCCCGCAGGCCGCGGGCGGTCCGGCTGCGACCGGGGGCGGCGGCGCATAGTCGTAGCCATAGTCGGGCGCGTAGCCCGAGTAGGACGGATCGGGGCCATAGTAGCCGTCATAGTACCAAGGCGCAGCCAGTGAGCCGAACGCGAGGCCAAGACCCAGCCCGCCGACGAACGGATAGCCGCCGCGATAGTAGCCGCCACCACGATATCCGCCGCCGCGGAAGCCGCCGCCATGGAAGCCACTCGCGCTGTGGCCGCCGCCATGGAAGCCGCCGCCGCCATGGCCGCCGTGGGCCTGCGCGTCCGCGGCGAACGGCGCCGCGAGCAGGGAGGCGCCTGCTAGAGCGCCAAGAAGGGGTTTCAGGATCGGTTTCAAAATGACCTCCATTTTCCAGAGGCCGAGGGTCACTATGGCCAACGGTCGAACTGGCCCGAGTGTAGCGGGCAGGCCTAGACATAGGCGCCCGCCGATCGGCCGCCATCCCCGAAACGTGATATAATTGAGGTGATTAGGTGACCATTTCTGGACGAGGCGGCGAAGCGCTCAAGGTGAAGGCCAGACCCGCCGTCCAGGCGAGCGGCGCCTGCGTCTGCGGCGGGGTTCGGATCGAGATCGACGTCCCCGCCGTCTGGGCCTGGCACGACCATTCGCAGCGCAGCCGCCACGCCCAGGGCTGCGCCTACGCCACCTATGTCGGCAGCTGGAAGAGCCGCTTCCGGCTGCTGGCGGGCGAGGAGAACCTGACCCGCTTCGAGGACGCCGAGGCGGGGACAGCGCGTAGCTTCTGCGCCCGCTGCGGCACGCCCATGCTCTATGAGCGCGCCCGCTCGCCCGAGATGGTCAACATCCCGCGCGCGGTCTTCGCCGAGCGCACTGGACGCGAGCCGCGCTACCACACGAACTTCGCCGAACAGGCCGACTGGACCTGGGCCGGCGAGCCGCTGGCGCCTCTCAAGGGCTATCCCGGCGTGATGCGCGAGCGGCCCCGGAAGAAGAAGGCCCGCGAGGTGTCGGATCCCCTGTTCGCTGAGGAATGACGCCGCTAGCCCTACGGCTCCGTCACGCTCGGCGCGGTCGTGAAAGGCCGGATGCCGAAGGGGGGTAGACCTCGCGAGCTGAGCGTGAGGGCCTCGCGCATGCCTCGGCTTAGATCACCGCGCCCCGCCCCCGTAGGGCTGGCGGCAGGGCGGGCTCAGAGCCTAGCGGCGGCCGTGATCGCGGTCGCGGCGGTCATGGTACCAGCGGCGGTCATCGCGGTCGCGGAAGACCGGGGCGGCGTAGCGATAGGCGTCATAGCCGTAGGCCGGATAGCTGTCGTCGTAGCCGTAGCCATATTCCGGCGCGTAGCCATAGCCGCGATAGTTGCGGTCATCGCGGTCGTCGCGTCCGCGCCGCGCCTCGTAGCGGCCGTCGGCGTGGTGGTAGTCCTGGGCCATGGCGGCGGCGGGGATCGCCAGGCTGGCGGCGGTCGCGGCCGCCAGAAGCATCGCTTTCATCGACATGATCTCGGTCTCCTGAGTGCGGCGGCGTCCCGGGACGGAACGGCGTCGGATCGAGGATCAATTTAGGCGGGCCAAGCTGAATGGGCCGGGGACGGACGGTTGTCCGCGGTTCAGGCGCGAGCGCCATGTTTCATCGGCGCCACGTACCTTCGGTTGTCAAAGCCTGCCCCTGCGGCCTAGCTTGCGCGCTTAAATTTTTGGGGGATTCCATTGTGCTGAGGAAAGTCTTGTTGGCCGGCGCCGGCCTGTCGTTGATCGCGGGTCTGGCCTTCGCCCAGCCCCCGGCTTCCGAGCGGGCCACGTCGCCGGACGCGACCGCCACGGGGCGGCGGCCCATGGCGGCGGCCAACGAGGCGCAACAGAACACGGAAGGCAAGAAGCCCGACGCCCGCGCCACCGCCGAGCCCAACGCCGGCGTGCTGTTCAAACCCGAACGCGCCGACAGCGAGGGCGTGGTCACCGTCGAGGGGCAGACCATCCCCTATCACGCCGTGGCCGGCACCATCGTCGTCCACCCGCGTGGCTGGGATGACGCGGCGCGCCGCGAGGCTGCGGCGGCTCCGGGCGCGAACCTGGGCGCCGGCGGCAACCCCGAGGCCGAGGCCTCGATGTTCTACACTGCCTATTTCAAGAAGGGCGCGCCCGCCGCCGACCGGCCGATCACCTTCATCTACAACGGCGGTCCCGGCTCCTCGACCATGTGGCTGCACATGGGCGCCTGGGGCCCGAAGCGGATCGTCACGGTCGACAACGGCCAGCATACGCCGGCCGCGCCCTATTCGGTGATCAACAATTCCTATTCGATGATGGACGTCACCGACATGGTGTTCATCGACGCGCCGGGCGCCGGCTTCAGCCGCATCGCCGGCCGCGACAAGGAAAAGGCCTTCTGGGGCGTCGATGAAGACGGCGCGGCCTTCACCCAGTTCATCCTAGCCTTCCTGTCCCAATACGGCCGCTGGAACAGCCCGAAGTACCTGTTCGGCGAGAGCTACGGCACGCCTCGCTCGGCGGTTCTGATCAACAACCTCGAGACCGGCGAAAGCGTCGACTTCAATGGCGTGATGCTGCTGTCGCAGATCCTCAACTTCGCGCTCAGCGTCGACGGCGCGGAGAACAACCCCGGCAGCGACCAGGCCTACATCACCGCCCTGCCGACCTATGCCGCTTCGGCCTGGGCGCGGAAGCTGGTCCCCGGCGCGCCGGCGACCATCGAAGCCTACATGAAGGAGGTCGAGGATTTCGCCACCGGCGACTATGCGCTGGCCTTGCAGAAGGGCTCCGAACTCGACCCCGCCAAGAAGCGCGCCATCGCCGAGCGCTACGCCCACTACACCGGCCTGCCGGCGGCCTATGTGCTGCGGGCCGACCTCAGGATCACCGGCGGTGAGTTCGAGAAGGAGCTGCAGGTCGATCAAGGGATGACCACCGGTCGCCTGGACACCCGCTTCTCCGGCCCCGACCTCGATCCGCTCTCCAAGGAGTCCAGCTACGACCCGCAGTCCTCGGCCCTGTCCTCGGCCTACGTCAGCGCCTTCAACGACTACGCCCGCAAGACGCTGGGCTATGGCGAGGGCAAGATCTTCAAGCCATCGGTCAATGTCTTCCGCTTCTGGGACAACAACCACGTGCCGCCGGGCCGCGGGTTCGGCGCGCCCCGCGCCATGCTCAACGTCATGCCGGACCTGGCCAACGCGATGAAGCAGAACCCGGGCTTGAAGGTGATGCTGCTAGGCGGCTACTACGACCTGGCCACGCCGTTCTACGAGGGCTGGTACGAGATGCACCACCTGCCGATGCCCGACAGCCTGCAGCCCAACATCAGCTACCACTACTATGAGAGCGGCCACATGGTTTACGCCAAGGAGGCCTCGCTGAAAGCGATGCACGACGACGTGGCGGCCTTCATCACCAAGACCGACAACCTGCGGAAGTAGGGAGGCCGCCCACGAAGCGGCGACAGGGCCTAGGCCTTGTCGCCCTCGGCCTTGGCGACGTCCTTGCCTGCCCGGCGCTTCAGCCGCTTCGGCATGGTGCGACGGCGCTCCAGGTGCTGGTGGAACTGGCCCGCCTGGTTGACCAGCAGGGCCACGTCCATCGCCGCGATCAGAAGCGTGCTGACGCCGCCGCCCCGCGCGAAGTCCTTGGGCAGGTCCTGGAACTGGTGGATCAATCCCAGCACCAGGCCCACGCCCAGCAGGGCGTTGTAGGGCCGCCCGAGCTTGGTCTGCAGCCACTCGTCGAGGCGATAGGCGAGCTGCGCCAGGTTGCGGATCATGCGCTCTGTTCCCCTGAAGGCGGTTGCGTCCAGGGGCAGTCTAGCGCGTCATGGGCCGTTGTGGGGACCGCCTGGCGGCGGGCGATTCCTGGCGGTCAGGCCTCGGCGCGCCAGGGTTCGGGGGTGGCGAGCGTCTCGTAGAAGTAGGAGACCGGCACCTCAAGCGCCTGGGCGATCCCCCAGAGCTGGGCGGCCGAGACGCTGCACAGGCCGCTTTCGTACTTGTGCACCTGCTGGAAGGTGACGCCGCAGGCGGTGGCCAGATCCTGCAGGGTGAGGTCCATCATCCGGCGGCGCAGGCGGATGGCCCGGCCCAGGCGTTCCTGGATATAACGGGTGAGCGGCGGGGTGATCGGAGCCGGCCGCAGGCGACGCGTCGGGGGGTCGTTGGCGGCCTGCAGGTCCAGGGCCGGCTCCGAAAGGCTATGCTGTACTTCCATGCCCCCAATGTCGGGCGCCGCCGGCTCCACGAGGAGTTGCAGCGCAGCGCGGCGGGATGCACGAAGTTGCAAGCCCTCGTAGCAAGCTTTCAATTCCACCGGTCGCCAAAACTGCTATGGAGTCATCTGAGCAGTGTAAACATGGGGCGGCAGATGAGCGGCGGCGAGACGGTGCTGGTGACTGGCGGGTCCGGCTATATCGGCGGGTGGTGCGTCGCGAGCCTGCTACAGCGCGGCTATGTGGTGCGCGCCACGGTTCGGGACCTGTCCAAGGAGTCGGCCGTGCGCGCCTCGCTGGCCAAGATCATCGATCCGGGCAATCGCCTCAGCTTCTACGCCGCCAACCTGACCGCGGACGACGGCTGGGATGCCGCCACCGAGGGTTGCGACTATGTCCTGCACGTCGCCTCGCCGCTGGGCGTCGCCGACCCGAAAGATCCCAACGAGCTGATCGTGCCAGCTCGCGAGGGCGCCAAGCGAGCGATCGCCGCGGCGATCAAGGCCAAGGTCAAGCGCGTGGTGATGACCTCCTCGGTCGCGGCGACCAGCAAAGGCGTCGGCGGCGCCGACTGGACCGCCGACGAGACGGTCTGGACCGACCCTTCGACGCCCCGGCTCAGCGCCTACGCCCAGTCCAAGACCCTGGCCGAGCGGGCGGCCTGGGAGCTGCTGCACACGACCCAGGGCGACACCACGCTCGCGACGGTGAATCCGGCGCTGGTGCTGGGTCCGGTGACCAGCGGCGACTTCTCGGAGTCCGTCCAGGTCGTCGAGCGCCTGCTGTCCGGCCGGGTGCCGGGTCTGCCGCGCCTGGGCTTCAACGTGGTCGACGTGCGTGACGTGGCCGACCTACACATCCGCGCCATGACGGACGAAAGGGCGGCCGGCGAGCGCTTCATCGCCGCGGCCAATTTCGCCTGGATGGGCGACCTGGCGGCCTTGCTACGCGAACGCCTGGGCGACAAGGCCGACAAGGTGCCGACCCGCAAGGTCCCGGACTTCGTGATCCGTCTGGCAGGACTGTTCGACAAGGACCTCGGCTCGGTGACGCCCAGCCTTGGGCACAAGCACGACTACTCGTCCGCCAAGGCCCAGCGCGTCCTCGGCTGGCAGCCCAGGCCGCTCGAGGAAACCATCCTCGACTGCGCCAACAGCCTGATCGCGACCGGAGCCGTGTAGTCCCGTGCTGGCGGCCGATCCCGACGCGGTTCTCGGACGCCTGCGGAGCGCCTGCCTGGCCCTTCCGGAGACCGGCGAGCGGGTCAGCCACGGCTCTCCGGCCTTCGACGTGGCCGGCAAGATGTTCTGCTACTTCTGGCATAACCATCATGGGGACGGCCTGACCGCGGCCTGTTTGAAGACGACTGGCCGCGACGAGCAGGACCTGCTGATCGAGGCCGATCCGGATCTCTATTCCTGGCTGCCCTATCTCGGCCCCTCGGGCTGGATCGGCCTCTGCCTCGCCGACCCGGCCCTCGACTGGGCCCATGTGGAGGCGCGGCTGCTCTCCAGCTGGCGCCTGGCCGCACCGAAGCGACTTCTCGTTCGCTAGCGCGATTTCCAGGATGACAGCGCTGAGCGGACCGCCATAGTCGCCGCTTCAGTTTTGAGGGGAGTGGGGCATGCGGACTTTGGGCGCGCTGATCATGGCGGCGGCGTTGGCGACCGGCTGGAGCGCGCAGGCGCAGCCACCGCAACGGCCTAACCCGCAGGAGGCCAACGGCTACACCCGCTACGAGTTGCTGGCGCCGGGGTCGGGCAAGTTCCGGATCATCTACGACATCACCGCCGTGCGTCCGGGGGTCACGGCCTTCTTCAACCCGATCCGCAAGGGCTCCATCGCCACTGACGAGAGCGTCACCGACATGGCCACCGGCCAGCCGCTGAAGTTCGCCCAGGTCTCGGGCGAGTCCGCCAAGACGACGGGTCTGCCGGAGGCCGATCCCAAGTCGGACTATATCCGCGTGGAGCTGGCCCACCCAGTGCCGCCGGATGGCGGCGAGGCGCGCATCCTGATCGAAAAGACCTATGAAGACGCCAAGAGCTACTACGTCGACGGCGCCGACCTGGTCTTCGACCGCGGCCTGGGAATCAAGAAGAACGCCGTCGTCCTGCCCAAGGGCTATGTGCTGGTCAGCTGCAACTATCCGTCCCAAGTGACCCAGGAGGCTGACGGGCGCCTGCGCATCAGCTTCTACAACATCACCCCCGGCGAGGCGCCGCTGAAGCTGCGCGCCTCACCCGGTCAGATCTCGGCCACGCCCACTAGCGTGAAGGGCAAATTCGGCGAGCGCGCCAAGCAGACGCGCGACGTCGTCTACTTCCTGCAACCGCCGGAAACCCACGCCTTCGACCTCTACCACGACTACACCGAGGAAAAAGCCGGCGTCAGCCGCTACATCAACGTGGTCCGCCCCGGGTCGGTCGCGTCCAATCCGTCGGCCAAGAACCTCGACACCGGCGAAGCCATTCCCGCCGTCCACCTCAAGGGCGCCGAGATCACCAAGGCCGGCATCGACGACCCGGAGATCGGCAAGGTGACGCCTGAGAGCGAGATCGTGGTGTTCAACTTCAAGCCGCTGAAGGCCGGCCAGTCGATCCGCCTGCGGATGAGCGAGACCTACACCGATCCAGGCCGCTACAAGCTGGTGGGCGACGAGCTGTTCTTCGACCGCACGTTCGGCCGCGCCGAGAACGCGGTGGTCCTGCCCAAGGGCTGGATGCTGACCAATTCGTCGGCCCCGGTGACCGTCAGGCGCACCGAAGATGGCCGCGTCCGCCTCGACTTCAACAACGCCCGCCCCGACGAGATCGAGGCCCTGTTCACGGCCAAGAAGGTGGCGCCCTAGGGCAGAAAGACATCGCCCGGAGGCCAGCAAGGACGGCGCCTCCCGTCTTTCGGACCGGCAGGCGCCCTAACCTGACGCGAAGGTAAACCCTCCAGCGGTTTCCGCCCGTCAACCGGCCAGGGACGGAAGGTCTTGCTCATCGCCGAAGTGAATCAGCATCCTTCCACCTCGTCGAAACCAAAGCCGGCGATTGCGGAGGCGGTCTGCTAGGTCGCTCCGCCTAGTCGACCCAAAGGCCGCGGCTCTTGTGCCAGTCCTCGATCGACTCCTTGGGATAGAGGTCGAAACAGGCATCGCCTGGCCCTTGGTTCACCGCGACCCAGCCGGGCTTGTACTGCAGCATCAGGTGCACCTTCGATGGCGGGACCGGCAGCTCGGAGTCGATCGCCGAGGCGAAGGGATGCACCAGGTCTGCCCATTCCGGCGAGAACAGCCAGAGCGCCGTGGCGCACTGCGAGCAGAAGTTTCGTTCTCCAGTCGAGACCTCGCAGCGGCCTGACTCATCGTCGCGGATTTCGGCGCGGAACACCCGGATGGCCTTGTCGGGGTCTTCTATGGCCAGCGTCGTTGCGTCGGCGCCCAGGTTGATCGCATAGCCGCCGCCGCCGGCGGTCTTGCGGCATATCGAGCAGTAGCAGCGCTGGTAGGGCTGCGGCGTGTGGCTTTCGACGGTGAAGCGCACTGCGCCGCAGCGGCAAGAGCCTTCGAGGGTCTGGGGCATGGAGGCCATCTGGGTCTGGAGGGATCGCTCCAGACCCTAACGACGGACGGCGCGTTCGGCTGCGTCAGGCCATCGTGCGGGACAGCGGAGCCGCCGCCGCGCGGTCGGCGGGCGCGGCGGCGTCCAGGACGTGCAAGCGCGCCTTCAGGTGGCGGTCGCCGACGCTGGCGATCGCTGAGGCGAGGCAACCCAGCATGATGCAGAAGAACGCCTCCGCCAGGCCGGGCGCCAGGATGCTGAGCGACGGGACCGGGCGCAGATTGGCGATGCCGATACAGCCGTCCATCAGGCCATAGGCGGCGGCGGACAGGCCCAGCATCGGCGCGCCGGCGGCGATCGCCGAAAGCCAGCCCAGGGCCGATTCGGGCCGGTGAGCTGGGCGCGTAGCCTGCGCGACCCACAGCGCCGCCGCAGCGATGACGGCGGCGAGCAGCACGATCATCGCTACAAGCACGAGGGGTTTCGCATGGCTGACGACGAGCAGGCCGGTGAGGCGCTGGTCGGGAGGCAGGACCGTCAGGGCCGGATCGCCTGCCGCGGCCCAGGCGAGCGCCGGAACGGCCGTGACGGCCAGGGTGAGGAACAGCAGCTTGCGCATGACGGGCGTCTCCGAACTACGACTGTAATTCCGAGAGTGATTTACATGCGTAGTCTATGCGGTCAAGGCGCCATTTCGCCGGTCGTCCGGGACGCGGAAAGGGAAGTCAGGCCGCCGCGATGGCAGGGTGCGGAGCGGCCGCCTTGGCGCTGGCGGTCCTGAGCACGCTCACATAGCCCGGCGCGGTCAGCATGCCGTCCATCACGCCCTTGGCCTTCAGCAGGCGGTGGGCGCGGGGCAGGTTGTAGCAGGGCACATGCATGAACATGTGGTGCTCGCAGTGGTAGTTCACGAAATAGGGCGCGATCACCGCCCGCTCGAGCCAGTTGGCGCGCGTGGTGCGCGCGTGGCGGAGCGGGTCCGGCTCATCCTTGGCCACGCAGGCGTGCTCGGCGATGTTGCGCAGCCGGGTGATCATCGGCAGCCAGGTGGCCTGCGGGACCAGCCACAGCACCGGCCAAACCCACCAATAGCCAAAGGGGGCCGTGACCGCGACGGTCACCGCCATGCCGGTCAGGAAGCGGCGGCGCGCGTAGGCCGCGTCCTTGAGCATCGGCCACAGCGGCTCGCCGGGCTTGCGGTTCGCGATACGTTTCGCCAGGCTCGACCAGCGCTGCTTCCAATAGGTCTGGCCGGTCAGGTCGCGCAGGATCTTGCGGCGCAGGGACGTGGGCGTGATCGGGAAGGGCGCCGAAAGCACCAGGTCCGGATCCTCCGCCTGCTGGGCGTATTTGTGATGCGCCAGGTGGTAGTTCCGGTAGTCGATCAGCCCGCCGGTGGTCAGGTGATTGCCGACCCAGTCATTGACCTTGAGGTTCGGGTGCAGGGCGGCGTGCGCCGCGTCGTGCATCAGGATCGCCACCCCCAGTTGGCGGCCACCGATGACCACGATGGCCAGCGGGATGGCGATAAGCTTCCACCACCCGGGCGCAGCGACCGCGGCGGCCATCGCCAGGCCGATGACGATCCAGGCGTGGGCCAGCAGCGCCAGGCCCGTCCAGCGCGAACGGCGCGCCAGGGGCGCCCATTCGTGAGGCGCGAAATAGCTCTTCGGATCGACGCGGGTCGCAACGGCCATTTTGGGATTGTAGCGCCGCAAGCGGCCGCGCAACAGACTGACGCGGCGTCGCCCTACGACGGGATGATGAACCGGGTCCCGGCCACGATGGCCAGGACCAGGATCAGGCCGGCCCAGGCGTTGGACTTGAAGAGCCTGAGCGCCAGCGGCCCGTCGTCGAGGCGCACCTTGCGCGCCTGAGAGCAGAGCTGCACCCCGTAGGCCATCAGGCCGAAGTAGAAGAGAGGGCCCAGGCCGGCCGCGGCGCCCATGCCGATCAGGATCGCCGAGGCGGCGAGGTAGAAGCCGAGGATGGCCAGCGGCGCGCGCGTCCCCAACCGGCGCGCGGACGATTTGACCCCGGCCAGGGCGTCGTCCTCAAGGTCCTGGATCGCGTAAATCGTGTCGTAGCCCAGGGTCCAGAACACGCCCGAGGCGTAAAGCAGCACGGCTGGCCATTTCAGCGTGCTGTCGGTCAGGGCCAGGTTCAGGATCCGCCAGTTGCCGGTCTCGATCACATAGGGGGCCATGCCGCGCCAGAACTGCGGCCCCGCGCCGGTGGCCGCCGCGAAGCCCAGCAAGGCGCCCCAGTTGAAGGTCAGGCCCAGCCACGCCTGCGGCCACCAGGTGATCCGCTTCATGAACGGGTAGGCCGCCACCAGGACGAGCGACGCCGCGCCCAGAACCACCGCCGTCGGCGGCAGACTGAGCAATATGGTCAGAGAGACCAGGCAGCAGGCGATCACGAAGATCCAGGCCTGCTTGACGCTGATCTGGCCCGCCGGGATCGGCCGCATTGCGGTGCGCGCCACCTTGGCGTCGATATCGCGGTCGACGATGTCGTTGTAGGCGCAGCCCGCCGCGCGCATCAGCGCCGCGCCCAGCGCCACCAGGCCCATCAGCCCAAGGTTCGGCTCCCTGTGCTCCATGGCGTCGGCCAGCGCGATCCCCTGCCAGCCGGGCAGCATCAGCAGCCAGATCCCCACAGGCCGGTCGAACCGCCCGATCTTCAGCCAGGGCCGGATCGCGCTCGGCGCGAACCGATCGACCCAGTTGGTCGGCATGGCGTCAGGAAGCGGTGCGGAAGTCGTCATCTCCCTCCCCTTTATGGGGAGGGGCTGGCCTGCGCTAGCCGGTCGAGCCTGGCCCACACATCCTCACCCGGCTACCGAACTGTGTTCCGCGGGCCACCCTCCCCATAAAGGCGAGGGAAGCGCTGCGCTCGCCTTGACGCTCCACTGGGCCGCGCTTAGATTCCGAGATCTCAGCCACGCGAACAGGAGGGGCAAGATGAAGCTATTCACCACCGCCACTCCGCGACCGTGCGCCGGGCCGCCGCCGCGCTTATAACTCAACCGGACTGCTTCGTCTGAGGGCTCCATCGGCCCGATTTTCGAAGCGCTTCCGCGCGCCCGTGGCCCGCCGGGGTTTGCCAACCCCCGCTCCGCCAGGATCCATTCATCCGCGCCCGCGCCGCCGTCCCGACAAGGACATTCGCGGCTCGCCGCCGCCGGAATTTCGAGCTGCTCCAATGACCGATCACTACGAGGATACCGAAGACCAGAAAGACAGGGTGCTGAAGAACAGCCAGGTGCTGGGCTTCATCGCGCGGTTCTGGCTGCGTCGTCCCTGGCTGCTCACCGGCACTGTCAGCTTCGTCATCGCCGCCATCGCCTTCGACCTGGCGACCCCCTGGGCGTCGGGGAGGCTGGTGGATGCAGTGACCCATGGCCAGTCCAACGCCGCCGGAGCCTGGCGCGCCTGGGCGGCGTTCGTAGGCGTCTATTTCGCCTTCTCGCTGATCCGCAACCTGTCCATGCGGTTCTGGATTCCGCTCGCCTCCTCCAACATGAAGGAGATGACCGACGAGGGCTTCAAGAGGGTCCAGTCGTTCAGCGCCGACTGGCACGCCGACATGTTCGCCGGGGCGACGGTGCGCCGGCTGAGCCGCGCCATGTGGGGCTACGACAACGTCTCCGACGCGGCCTTGGTGTTCCTGGGCCCCGCGATCATCGTGCTGGTGGGCCTGTGCGTGATGATGGCGGTGCGCTGGCCGATGGTGGGATTGTTCTCCACCGCGATGGTCACGCTCTACATCGTCTCCAACATCGTCACGACCAACCTCTATGCGCGACCGGCGAACCTGCGCTCGGTGGCGCTGGACAGCCGCATCGGCGGGGCGCTGGCCGACTCCATTTCGTCCAACCCGACTGTGAAGAGCTTCGGGGCCGAAGCGCGGGAAGAAGCCCGGGTGGCCGGCGTCACCGACCTGTGGCGCCGGGCGGCCAACCGGACCTGGAACCGCTTCACCGACATCTGGCTGATGCACAACATGATGCTGGTGGTGTTGCAGGCGGGGCTGACGGGCCTGCTGCTGCGGCTGTGGGTGAAGGGCCAAGCGACCCCCGGCGACGTGGCCTTCGTGATCACCGCCTTCATGCTGATGACCGGTTACCTGCGCAACATCGGCGACAACATCCGCATGACGCAAAAGGGCCTCGACGACGCCGAGGACGTGGCCCGCTACGCGACCATGGACCCGCAGGTGATCGACGCCGCCGACGCCCGGCCGTTCCGCGCCGACCTAGGCGAGATCGTCTTCGACCGGGTGGTGTTCCGCTACAAGTCCGCCGCGACGCCCCTCTACGACAACTTCACCCTGCGCATCGCGCCGGGCGAGCGGGTGGCGCTGGTCGGGCCGACGGGGGCGGGCAAGTCGACCTTCGTGAAGCTGATCCAGCGCCTCTACGACGTGGACGGCGGCCAGATCCTGGTGGACGGGCAGGACATCGCCCAGGTCAGCCAGGGCTCGCTTCGCCGCGCCATCGCCGTGGTGCCGCAGGACCCGGCGCTGTTCCACCGCAGCCTGTCGGAGAACATCGCCTACGCCCGGCCCGACGCCACGCAGGACGAGGTCGAACTCGCCGCCATGCGGGCGCGGGCCCACGACTTCATCCTGCGCCTGCCGCAGGGCTATCGCACGCTGGTGGGCGAGCGCGGCGTGAAGCTGTCAGGCGGCGAGCGCCAGCGGGTGGCGATCGCCCGCGCCTTCCTGGCCGACGCCCCGATCCTGGTGCTCGACGAGGCCACCTCATCGCTCGACGTGGAGACCGAGCGGCAGGTGCAGGCGGCTATGGAGGAGCTTATGGTCGGCCGCACCACCATCGTCATCGCCCACCGCCTGTCGACCATTCGCGGGGCCGACCGCATCCTGGTCTTCGAGGACGGCCGCATCGTCGAGGAAGGCAAGCATGCCGAACTGGTGCAGAAGGGCGGCGCCTACGCCCGCCTGCACGCGGTGACGGAGGGTTGGGCTTAGGGCTCAGCCCTCTGCCGTCTCGCGGGTTGTCTCCGGAGCCGCAACTCGTGGTAGCGCTTTGAAAAAAGCCGTGTGATCCTCCCGGCAGAATTTCGGGGGGAATTTCACATGTCTGACGCTATGCCAGCCGCCGCCGGCGGCGAAGGTCCCGTCGTGCTGTCGCAGCGCGGCCAGCTCAAGTCGTTCGCCTGGCTCAGCCTGCGCAACGGCCTGCTGAACCTCATTACGCTCACGCTCTACCGTTTCTGGGGCAAGACCGAGGTTCGCCGGCGACTGTGGGCGACGACCTATCTGAACGACGAGGCCTTCGAATACACCGGCCGCGGCGTGGAGCTGTTCGTGGGCTTCCTGCTGGCCCTGGTCGTGATCGCCCTGCCGTTCCTGTGCCTGGTGTTCGGCGCGCAGTTCCTGGGACCGCTCTTCACCCTGGTGGTGATCCTGCCGTTCTATTTCTTCCTGTTCTTCATCGTCGGCCTCGGACGTTTCACCGCCTTCCGCTATCTCGCCACGCGCTCATCCTGGCGGGGCGTGCGCTTCAATATTCGCGGCTCGGCCCGCAGCTTCGGTCTCGCCTGGCTGGGCTACATGTTGCTGAGCGCCATCACCTTGGGCTGGTTCTGGCCGGCGGCCGAGCGGCGGCTGTCGGGCCGGCTCTGGGGCGGCCTGAGCTTCGGGGATCGTGACTTCGAATTCCGCATCGACGAGGCGCGCAGGGAGAAGATCTACGGCGCCTACACGGTCGGCTGGATCTTCGGAATCATCGGCTACGTCGTCTTCATTGTTGTGATCACCGGCGCCATGGCCCCGCAGTTGAAGGCTGGCGGATCGCCAACGCCGACGCTGGCGGAGATGGAGGTGATCTACGCCGCCGCGTTCCTGCTGGCGCTCGCCTATTCGGTGGTCTTTTCGCCCTTCCACGCCGCGATCCTGCGTTCGGTCGTCTCGGGCATCGGGTTTGGCGATGTGCGGTTCAAGCTGCGGGTGAAGTGGTTCGACATGGCCGGGCTGACGCTCAGCAACATCTTCTTCCTGACCATCACCCTGGGCCTCCTCATGCCCTTCGTCGAGGCGCGCACCCGGAAGTTCCTGATCGGTCGGCTGGAAACCAGCGGCGGCGCCGACCTCAATGCGATCGGCCAGGCTCAGGGGCTCCCGCCGCGTTTCGGCGAGGGCATCGCCGACGCCTTTGGCATCGCCACGATCTGATCCGGTGGAGGCGCGATTCCACGACGGCCGCACCACCGCGTCGCGGCCCGTCAAAGTGTGGGTCGAGGACGAGGTCTTGGTGTTCCACGCAGATGGCGAGCAGCGCTGGCCGCTGGAGACCGTGCGCGTGGAGATGGTCGACGACCGGGTGCGGGTGGCGCGAGCCGGCGACGATCCAGCGCGGCTCAGCATCGCGCTGTCCGACTGGCGCGATCTCACCGAACACGCCGTCCGCCACCATCGCGCGGTGCGCCGGCGCGAGCTTTGGCTGGTCGGCGCGCTGGCCACCTCGGCGGCGGTGATCGCGGGCGTGGTGTTCGTCGGCATCCCCGCCGCCTCGGGGCCGCTGGCCCGCGCGACGCCGCCGGACCTCGAGCGCAAGATCGGGCGCAACCTTGGCGGCCAAGTATCGCTGGCGTTTCCCGCCTGCAAAGGCGTCGCCGGCCAGGCGGCGCTCCACGGCCTTGGGCAGCGGCTGGGCAAGACTTCGGGCACGCCCTTCGACATCCGCGTCCGCGCCGTGCATGCCCCGATGGTCAACGCCTTCGCCCTGCCCGGCGGGACCATCATGGTCACCGATCAACTGATCGCGCTCGCCGCCGATCCCGCCGAGCTGTCGGCGGTGATCGCCCATGAAGCCGCCCACGTGGAGAAACGACACGTGATGCAGGCCGTCTGGCGTTCGTTCGGCTTCGGCGTACTGCTCGACGCCGTGGTGGGTGGCGGCACGGGCGCGGGCCAGCAGGCCGTGCTGCTGCTCGGGTCCTCGACCAATCTGCGCTACGGCCGCGCCTCCGAGGCGGAGGCCGACGCGGCTGGCCAAGACCTGCTCACAGAACAGGGCCTGTCGTCGCAGGGCATGGCGCCCTTTTTTCAGCGCCTGGTGAACACCTCTGAGAGCAAGAACGCCGGGGCGGTGAAGGAGTTGATCTCCGACCACCCCGACAGCCAGCGCCGCGCCGCCGTCAGCCGCGCTCGCGCCAAGCCGGGCGCCACGGCCTTCACCCCCACCGAGTGGGTGGCGATCAAAGCGACCTGCAAGGACGGCTACGACCCCCTGAAGCGGGTGCGGTCGCTGTTCTGACACCCGCCGCTCCCCCAAAGGGTACGCTGCGAGGAAGGCAAGCACCCGGGCCTGGCGAGAACGGCGGCGCCTATACGCCTATCCGCGCGGAGACGGAGGGTTGGGCCTAGCCCTTCCTTGGCGGGGCGGCCTAGGATGTGGGCATGTATCGCCCGGTCCTGGCCGCCCTGTTGCCTCTGCTCGCCGCCGGCGCCGCCATGAGCGCTGATGCCCCGGACTATTCGCCGCTCCAGCTCTACGAGGGCGCGTGGAAGGTGGTGATGCCCACGCCGGTCGGCCTGCCGCTGAGCGTCGGGATGGTCAACAGCTGCGGCCGCGTCGGCGTCAATTTCGCCTGTCAGCAAGCGTTGGCCGGCGTGCCGGGCGCGATGACCATCTTCTTGCCCACCGCGGTGCGCGGCAAGTGGCGCACCCAGATCGTCTCTGGAGACGGATTGGTGGACGGCGCCCCGGGCGAGTTGACCATCGACGGCCCCGTCTGGACCTTCCTCAGTCAGGAGAGGACCGCCACCGGCGTGAGTTGGACCCGCAACGTCAATCAATTTGCGGGCGCCGATCGGATCCATTTCGAGGTGGCCAAGTCCTCCGACGGCAAGACCTGGATTCTCGACGTCGCTGGCGACGAGCTGCGCGTCCCTGGACCCTAGCTGACGGCGTCCGCCAGCGCCCCGGCCAAATCCCCCTTCCGCTCCACGCGCACGCTCTCAAGCCCCAGCCAGCCGGCCATCAGCTTCAGTTCCTGGGCCAGGCGCACGGGCGTCGCGTCACTGGCCCAGGGCTCGGCGTGGCTGGCCTGAACGATCAGGACGCCGGTCTTGCGGTCGGACTTCAGGTCGACCTTGGCGGTCAGGGCGTCGCCCTCCAGGAACGGCAGGACGTAGTAGCCGTGGGTGCGCTTGTGGGCGGGCGTGTAGATTTCGATCCGGTAGCGGACGCCGAACATCCGCTCGGCGCGCTCGCGGTACCAGATCAGGTTGTCGAAGGGCGAGAGCAGGGCCTGGACGTCCACCCGGCGCGGACGTTTGGCTGCAGGGTCAATGAAGGCCGCGTCGCGCCAGCCCTTCACCGTCACCGGGATCAGCGAGCCTTCCTCGACCAGTTCGGCGGTGCGGGCCTTGGCGTCGGCCACCGGCATGCGGAAATAGTCGCGCAGGTCGAAGGCCGTGCCGACGCCCAGGGCGCGGATGGCGATCCGCAGCAGTTCGCGCTGCGCCTCCTCGCGCGTCGGCGTCGGCGCCTGGACGATGGCCTTCGGGAGCACCTTCTCCGGTAGGCCGTAGACCCGCTCGAAGGTCCCGCGGCGCGTGGCGGTGGTCAGCTCGCCGGTCCAGAACAGGCACTCGACGGCGCGCTTGGCGTCGCTCCAGCCCCACCAGCCGCCCTCACCCTTCTGGCCCATCTCCAGGTCGGACGCCGACCGCGGCCCGCGCGCGCCAATCTCGTCCAGCACCTTGTCCACGAAGTCACGCCGCTCGCGCAGGAAGCGCGCGACGCCCTTCCACGTGCCGACGCCATCGTGAGCGTCCTGCATGCGCCAGCGGAAAAGGGGCTGGTTCTCAACCGGCAGCAGCGAGGCCTCGTGCGCCCAATATTCGAACAGCGGTCGCTTCTTCGCCCAGGCGACCTCCTCCAGCATCTCGCGCGGATAGGCGCCGAGGCGCGCGAAAGCCGGCAGGTAGTGGGTGCGGCTGACCACATTGACGCTGTCGATCTGCACCACGCCAAGACGTTCGATCAGCTTGACCAGCTGGCGCTTGGTGACCGGCCCGTCCGGCCGCGGCGCCGCGAATCCCTGGGCGGCGAGCGCCATGCGGCGAGCCTCGCCGGCGGTCAGCTTATCCTTCGGCATGGGGAAGCGAAGCTCCGGAAGCGCCAGCGAGCCGGCAGCCTAGCTTGCGAACAAAAACCGAACAACCATGTGTTTAAGAATGGTTAACAGCTTGATCATTCCCCCTTTGAGACAGCGAACAAAGCGGGATTCAGGCGTGGTCTAACACTGGTTTCGGTTGGTAGGGCGCCTCCAGCCGCTTGACCTCGTCGTCGCTCAATTCGACGCCGACCGCCGAGACCGCCTCGTCGATGTGACCGAGCTTGCTGGCGCCGATGATCGGGGCGGTCACGGCCTTGTGGCGCAGCACCCAGGCGAGCGCGATCTGCATGTTGGAAAGCCCGCGTTCCCTGGCGATTTCGCCCACGGCGTCGACCACCTGCCCGTCGGCCGCGGTGTAGTAGAGGCGGGGGCTGAACTCGTCGGTCCGCGCGCGCTCGGTGTTGCCTTCCTTAGGCGCGGCGCGGCCGCCGGCCAGGTAACCGCGGGCCAGCGGCGACCAGGGAATGACCCCAATGCCCTCAGCCCGGCAGAGCGGCAGCATCTCGCGCTCCTCCTCCCGATAGACCAGGTTCAGCTGCGGCTGCATGGAGACGAATTTCACCCAGCCGTGCTTCTCGCTGGCCGCCAGCATGCGGGCGAACTGCCACGCGTACATGGAGGACGCGCCGATGTAGCGGGCCTTGCCGGCCTTCACGACGTCGTTCAGCGCCTCCAGCGTCTCCTCGATGGGGACCTCGTAGTCGAAGCGGTGGATCTGATAGAGGTCGACGTAGTCCATGCCGAGCCGGGTCAGGCTGGCGTCGACCTGGGCCATGATCGACTTGCGGCTGAGGCCCTTTTCGTTCGGCCCCTTGCCCATCGGTCCGTTGACCTTGGTGGCGACGACGATCTCCTCACGCTTGGCGAATTCGCGCAGCCAGTGGCCGGTGACCACCTCGCTTTCGCCGATGGAGTAGACATTGGCTGTGTCGAAAAAGGTGATCCCCTTCTCGATGGCGCTCTGGAAGAACGGCTTGGCCTGCTCCTGGTCCAGCACCCAGCTCCGCCACTTGGGCGAGCCATAGGTCATGCAGCCGAGGCAGAGGCGGGAGACCTTCAGCCCGGTTTTGCCCAGACGAACCTGTTCCATGGCGATCCTCTTCTAGCGGTCCAGCCGTCCATCGGTCAGGGCCTCGGTCTCGAACTCGAAGACCACCTTGGGGTCGGGCTTGTCGACGCCCTTGGCGATCGACTTGGGCGCCAGCTCCTTCAACAGGTAGCGCATGGTGTTCAGCCGGGCCTTCTTCTTGTGGTCGGTGCGCACGATGATCCAGGGCGCCTCGCGGGTATGGGTGCGCCTCAGCATCTGGTCGCGGGCATCGGTGTAGGCGTCCCACTTCTCCTGGGCGACGCCGTCAAGCGGGCTGACCTTCAGCGCCTTCAGGGGGTCGGACCTGCGGGCCTTCAGCCTCGACGCCTGTTCCTCGCGGCTGATGTCGAGCCAGAGCTTGATGACCTTCAGACCCGAGCCCACCAGCATGGCCTCGAAGCCCGGCGCGTCGCGCAGAAAGGCCTCGTGCTCGTCCGGCGTGCAGAAGCCCATGACCGGCTCGACGCCGCCGCGATTGTACCAGGAGCGGTTGAACAGGACGAACTCGCCGGCGCCCGGCAGGTGGCGCACGTAACGCTGGAAGTACCATTGCGAGCGTTCGCGCTCGGTGGGCTTGGGGAGCGCGATGGCGCGGGTGTTGCGCACGGACAGGTGCTCGGTGATCCGCTTGATCGCCCCGTCCTTGCCGGCCGCGTCGCGGCCCTCGAAGATCACCAGGGACTTCTCCCCGGACTTGAGGGCCGCGATCTGAAAACGCACCAGGGCCGCCTGCAGACTTTCCAGCTCGCGCGTGTAGTCGTCGTCTTTCGCCATGCCTTGACCCTAGTCCCGATGAAGCCCTGGGCGCTAGAACGAGACGATGATCCGTTTGTTCATTCCTCACCACCTGGAGGCCGGCGCCGAATTGGCGCTCGACCGCGACCAGAGCCACTATCTGGCCTCGGTGATGCGCCAGGGCGTCGGCGACGAGGTCGCCCTCTTCAACGGCCGCGACGGGGAGTGGCTGAGCGCCATCACCGCGGTGACCAAGCGCGCTGTCGGCTTGCGGGCGGAGATACAGACGCGACTCCAGGCGACCGGGCCGGACCTCGACCTGATCGTGGCCGTGGTGAAGCGCGGGCGGGTGGAGACCATTGTCGAGAAGGCCGCCGAACTCGGCGCGCGCAGGGTGCGGTTGGTGCTAACCGAACGCACCAACGCCGACCGCGCCCGCGTCGAGCGACTGACCGCCATCGCCACCGAAGCCGCCGAACAGACCGGCCGGCTGGATGTGCCCGAGGTGTTTGAGCCGGTGAAACTCGGTAAGCTGATCGACGGCTGGGAGGAGGGTCGCAAGCTGCTATTCTGCGACGAGGCCGGCGACGCCAAGCCGGTCCTCGAGGCGCTCAAGGACCAGTCGGCCGGCCCCTGGGCGATCCTGATCGGCCCGGAAGGCGGCTTCTCGCCCGCCGAGCGCGACCGGCTCCGCGCGCTCCCCTGCGCCGCGCCAGCCTCCCTCGGGCCCCGCATCCTGCGCGCCGACACCGCCGCGATCAGCGCGCTGACACTCTGGCAGGCGGCGCTCGGCGACTGGACTCCAAAGGGCGCCCCTTGAGCTTCGCCCGATTGCGCCCACCTATCCCCTCAACGTAAAGAGCAGCGCCGCGTGAACGCGGTCCCGGTTGGGATGGGGAAGGAAACGCATGGCCGAGACCGCCACGGACGACCGTCCCCTGACGTTCGAAGACCTGGTCGCCTGGTTCGATAAGGGTTCGAAGCCCAAGGACCAGTGGCGCGTCGGCGCCGAGCACGAGAAGTTCGTCTTCCGCCTGGGGACGCACGAACCGGTTCCCTATGAGCCGAACGGCATCAAAGCGCTGCTGGACGGGATGACCCGCTTCGGCTGGACCCCAGTGATGGAGGCGGGCCACGTCATCGCGCTGGAGCGCGGCAAGGCCAATGTCAGCCTGGAGCCCGGCGGCCAGTTCGAACTCTCCGGCGCGCCGCTGGAGACCATCCACGACATCTGCGAGGAGACCGGCCAGCACCTGGCCGAGGTGAAGGTCGTGGCCGACGAGCTCGGCATCGGGTTCCTGGGCCTCGGCTTCACGCCGATCTGGCGGCGCGACCAGGTGCCGGTGATGCCAAAGGGCCGTTACAAGATCATGCGCGAGTATATGCCCAAGGTCGGCGGGCTCGGCCTGGACATGATGTTCCGCACCTGCACTGTGCAGGCTAATCTCGACTTCGGCTCGGAAGCCGACATGGTGGCGAAGTTCCGGACCAGCCTTGCGCTGCAGCCGATCTGCACCGCGCTCTTCGCCAATTCGCCGTTCATCGAGGGCAAGCCTTCCGGATTCGTCTCGGCCCGCGCCAATGTTTGGACCGACACCGACCCCGACCGCACCGGCATGCTGGACTTCGTCTTCCAGGACGGCTTCGGTTTCGAGACCTATGCGAAGTACGCGCTCGACGTGCCGATGTATTTCGCCAAGCGCGGCGACCGCTACATCGACCTGGCCGGCCGCTCGTTCCGCGACTTCATGGACGGCAAGCTGGCCGAACTGCCAGGTGAGAAGCCCTCAATCAAGGACTGGGCCGACCACACCACCACCATCTTCCCAGAAGTGCGCCTCAAGCAGTACCTGGAGATGCGCGGCGCGGACTCCGGCCCCTGGAGTGCGTTGTGTGCGCTGCCGGCGCTGTGGATGGGGATCTTCTACGATTCCGCCGCGCTCGCCGCCGCCTGGGACCTCTGCAAGGCCTGGAAGATCGAGGACCATGAGCGTTTGCGCGCCGACGTCGCGCGGATCGGATTGAAGGCGCAGATCGCCGGCCGCTCGGTGCAGGACGTGGCCAAGGACATGCTGGCCATCGCCCGCGACGGCCTGCGGCGCCGCAACCGCCTCTCCGGCGGCATGGTGGACGAGAGCAACTACCTCAGCCAACTCGACGAGATCGCCGACAGCGGGATCACCCAGGCCGAGCGCCTGCTTGAGCTCTACAACGGCCCCTGGGCCGGCGACGCCAGCAAGGTCTTCGAGAACTTCGCCTACTGAGCCGTCCCTTCCCGGGGCGGGGAGGGGAGGGGAAGGCTAGCGCAATCCGCCGTCGTCGGTGCTGGCCGGTGTCGAGACGTTCGCCGCCCAATGCTCCCTCTGCGAGTTCCCGGAGCCGGAGTCGGTGTGCTGCACCACGTCGTCGACGGTGATGGCGAAGTCCTCGTCCGGTTTGGGCTTGGGAGGGGCGGGTTGTTCCGGCTTCGCCGCCGCGTTGGCGACCTCATAGACCTCGATCTTGTCGGTGTAGAAGGCGAGCCGGCCCTCGATGGCCTCCATGGCCGGGAAGGGCTGCTCGTAGGTCCAGACCGCGTTCTCGGCGAACTGGCCGTCCATCAGCACGGTGAAATAGCTGGCGTCACCCTTGTAGGGGCAGTGCGTGCCGCGGTCGGTCCGGCTCATGAAGCCCATCTCCACGTCCACGCGGGGGAAGTAGACCACCGGCGGATAGGTGGACTCGCGCAGGATCAGCGCCTCGGCGCTGTCGGCGATCACATGGCCGGCGAACTGGGCGCGCCAGCGCGTGGCGCCGGGCTCCAGGGTGATCGGGTGGTCGGGGCCGGGCGTCTTCATGGCATGTCTCCTTCAGCGGTTCGTAACGCAGGAGCGCTGGCCCAGGCTCCGCGCGGACGGTGACCCTAGATGGGGACCGGGCCAGCTTGTGCTCAGGGGGTCTAGGTGATTTTCTGCGGCGCAATCATGACGGCGCGCGCCTCGGGGGCGGCGCGCCTCCGCTAAGAAGAGGCCAGAGCCGTCACATGGACATCGTCATCGTGGCCGGGATCGTCATCGCGGCGGTCACGGCCATTCCGGTCGTCCTGCAGCTTCGCCAGCATCCCAGGGGCCTGCGGATCCTGTTCTTCGCCGAGATGTGGGAGCGGTTCTCCTACTACGGCATGCGCGGTCTGCTGATCTACTACCTGACCCAGCACTTCCTGTTCGACGACACGACCGCGGCCGGCTCCTACGGAGCCTACACCTCGCTGGTCTATCTGCTGCCGGTGATCGGGGGGTTCCTCGCCGACCGGTTCCTGGGCGCCCGCAAGGCGGTGGCCTTCGGGGCCCTGCTGCTGGTGGCCGGACACTTCACCATGGCGCTGGAGGGCGAGCCTGCGACCCAGGTGCTGACCACCCACGGGGCGGCCTACAACTTCCAGGTCACCGGTCGGGCCGACACCCGCGAAGTGCGGCTGCTGGTCGGCGGAACGCCTTACGCCTATTCCGCCGCCGCCGACGGCGGCCTGAACATCAAGGGCCTGCCGGCCACCGCGCCCCTTCCGTCGCACATGCCCAAGGGCGACTACCAGATCTCGGTCGCCCGTCAGTCGCCGCTCTTCAAGAACATCCTCTTCCTCGCGCTCGCCCTGATCATCATGGGCGTCGGATTCCTGAAGGCGAACATCTCGGCCATTGTCGGCGAGCTTTACAGCCAGGGCGACCCGCGCCGCGATCCCGGGTTCACCCTCTACTATTACGGCATCAACCTGGGCTCGTTCCTTGCCTCGATCACCTGCGGCTGGCTGGGCCAGACGATCGGCTGGTGGGCGGGCTTCGGCGCCGCCGGCGTCGGCATGGCCCTGGGCTGGATCGTCTTCGTGCTGGGCAAGCCGATGCTCGACGGCAAGGGCGAGCCGGCCGACCCTGTAGCGCTGGCCAAGCCGGTAGCGGGGCCGTTGAACACCGAGTGGCTGATCTATCTGGGCGCCCTGCTTGGCGTCGCGGCGATCTGGGTGGTGGTGCAGAGCTTCGCGATCGTCAGCGTCCTGCTGGGCGTCGGCGCCGTCGCCGTTCTGGGCTACCTGGTCTGGTACATGGCTACCAGGGCCGACAAGGTCGAGCGCGAACGCCTGTTGCTGGCCATCGTGCTGATCCTGGCCTCGGTGGTGTTCTGGGCCCTCTACGAACAGGGAGGCTCGTCGCTGAACCTCTTCGCCGAGCGCAACGTCAACCTGCACCTCTACGGCGACCAGTCCATGAAGCCCGCCCAGGCGCAGTCCTTCCAGTCGGGCTGGATCCTGGTCCTGGCGCCGGTGATGGCCGCGCTCTGGACCTTCCTCGGCCGGTTGGGCCGAGATCCGAACCCGGTGGCGAAGTTCGGCGTCGGCCTCCTGATGATCGGGGCCAGCTACTACGTGCTGATCTTCGGGGCGCAGTTCGCAGGCGCGGACTTCAAGAGCCCGCTGATCTTCCTCGCCGCGGCCTATCTGATGCAGACGACGGGCGAGATGTGCGTCTCCCCGGTGGGCCTGTCGCAAATGACCAAGCTGGCCCCGCCGCTCCTGATCTCGACCCTGATGGCGACCTGGTTCCTGGGCACCGCCGGTGCCCAGTTCGTGGCCGCCAAGATCGCCCAACTCACCGCCTCCGACACCATCGGCGGCCAGGTGCTCGACGCCGGCAAGGCGCTGGCCACCTACAGCCACGTCTTCGCGATGATCGGCCTCTGGGGCCTGGGCGCTGGCGTCCTGATGATCGTCCTGTCGCCCTGGCTGAAGCGGTGGGCCCACGGCGCGAGCGACACGAAGTAGGCGTCAGTCCCCGAAGGTCTTGCGCAGGCGGATGTAGATCACCCGGCCGGGGTGGACGCTGCGCAGGTCGACGGTGTCCAGGGGGACGAGGTTGCGGGGACCGTCCCAATTCTCGAACGTGTGCTTGAAGCCTCGGGCGGTGACGTTGTCGAGCTCCACCCGCCAGGTCAGCTTGGGATTGGGCTTCCACTCCGCGTAGGGCGTCACATAGGTCTGCAGCTTGTCAATCTCGATCTGGTTGAAGCGGTAGTTGCGCTGCTGCCAGCCGCCGTAGAGGTCGACGCCGTAGATCACCTTGCCGATGGTCTGCGAGTAGTGGGCGTCCCAGTCGGAGGGGTGCTGGTTGCTGATCGGGCGGCGCTCGTGGGTCGTGGGGTCGGTCACCTCCGACACCCGGCGGGTGTAGTCGCCGCGGATCACCGCGCCCTTCAAGCCCAGCTTGTCCAGCGGCACGGTCAGGGTCGCCAGGAAGTCGTTCTCGCTGCCGGCGCCGATGTTGGCGGGCGCATCGAAGAACGTGCCGTCCGGTGCGCGGAGCGGCGCGCGGTCGACGACGTCGGTGATCTCCAGGTGGCGCGCGGTGAGCACCAGGCCGCCGCCGCCCCAGAAGCGTCGCTCATAGGCGATCTCGCTGGCCCAGTCCTGCTGCGGGACGAGGTTCGGGTTGCCTGCGGTGACGACGCCGGCGGTGAGCGTCGTGGAGGCCACGAAGGCGCCGAAATCCAGCTGCCCCACCTCGCGCTCGTAGCGAAAGCGGAACTGGTTGTCGGCGTCCGGCGCCCAGGTCACCGCCAGCCGCGGCTTGGTGTAGTAGAGGGTCTTCGACAGGTTCACGTCGCCGCTTGAGGCGATGTTCGAGCCCTCCTCGCGCACCGCGCCCTCGACGGTCAGTGTCGAGAACGGCCGCCAGACCGCCTTGCCGAACGTCTCGCCGCGCTTCTCGTCGACCTCGACATCGGCGGCCGGCAGGGTCGTGAACACCGCGTTGTCCGAGAACAGGATGTGGTTTTCCAGCGTGTTGTAGGCGCCCTCGGCGCCGGCCTCCCAGGAGAGGCTCGGGTTCTGCTGGAACTTCACGACGCCGCGCAGGATGGTCTCCGACGTCGTCGTGTCCTGGCGGAACTCCTGGGCGTCGGTCGGGGTGTCGAAGGCGTCGGCGTAGAGTTCGTGCTTGTCCTGCCTCAGGACGACGAACTCGGTCGTGGTGCGGGCTCCGAAGCCGTGGGTGTAGCGGGCGCCGATCTCGCTTTGCAGATAGTTATCGTCCTGGTGGTCGTGCTCGGTGTGGGTGTTGGGGAAGCTAAAGGTATCGAGTTCTGCGGTGTCGTAGGCTTGGCTGCCGATCCGGCCGTTGATCCGCAGGCTGCCGCCGGCCAGCGGCGCCTCGGTGGCGCCGGTGACGATCGACTGGGTTCCCCAGCCCTGGCTGTGGATATGCGCCGCGCCGTTCGGTGTTCCGTCGCCGTTGGTGACGGTCCGCGGGCCGTCGCCGAAGCCGTCGTCGATGAAACCGCTCACGGTGACACCACCCTCCCAGGTGCGATCGCCGACCTTGCCGGAGCCCTCGATCCGCAGGGTGCCGAACCGGCGGCCGTCGCTGACGTGCTGGTCGGCGTAGTGGAAGATGCCGCGCGCGCCGATCTCCTGCTTGGTGATCACATTGGCGATCACCGTCTTGCCCTGCATGTCGATGCCGGGCGCGCCGCCGCGGATCACGTCGATGCGCGACACGTGTGTGGCCAGCATCCGCTGCAGCACCGAATCGACGCCTTCGGTCTTGGTCGCCGGGCGCTGGCCGTCGATCAGCACATTGCCCGCCGCGCCTTCATAGCCGCGCACGCCGGAGCCGGTGTCGAGCGCGAAGCCCGGCAGGGCGTTGACCATGTCCAGCGCAGTGTTGGGGCTGATGCTTTTGAAGAAGTCCGGGGCGTAGCTGACGATCGCCGGCTGGGCCGGGGCGGCCGTCTGGGCGACCGCCGGACCGGGGGCTTGCGCCGGCACGACCGCCGCCGCGGCCGCCTGGGCAAGAATGAAAAGCAACATCCGGAACAGGCTCCCCAAGAACGTGGGGACCTGACCTGCGCCGCCGCCGCGGCGCCAATTAAATGGCTGTAAGGTGGATTAATTCGCGGACAGAATGCATCCGTTCGTCTCGGCGGACGCCTCTCCTCAGAAGCGCGCAGCGCCGGCTCAAAGGCTAGCGCCGGCGCCCGCGCGGCTCGCTACAGGCTGGTGCCGCCTACCGTCAGGCCGGTGAGCTTCATCGACGGCTGGCCGACCCCGACGGGCACGCTTTGGCCCGCCTTGCCGCAGACGCCGACGCCGTTGTCGAAGCAGAAGTCGTCGCCGATCATGGTGACGCGCGTCAGCGCCGACGGCCCGTCTCCGATCAGGGTCGCGCCCTTCACCGGGGCGGTGACCTTGCCGTCCTCGATCAGATAGGCCTCGGTGCACTGGAAGACGAACTTGCCGTTGGTGATGTCCACCTGGCCGCCGCCGAAATTGGCGCAGTAGAGTCCCCGCTTGGTCGAGGCGATCATCTCCTCGCGCGGCGTGTCGCCACCCATCATGCCGGTGTTGGTCATCCTGGGCATCGGCAGGTGGGCGTAGGATTGCCGGCGGCCGTTGCCGGTGGCTTCCAGGCCCATCAGCCGCGCGCTCATCCGGTCGTGCATGTAGCCGACCAGGATACCGTCCTCGATCAGCACCGTGCGGCCGGTGGGCGTGCCTTCGTCGTCGATGGTCAGCGAGCCCCGGCGGCCCTGGATCGCCCCGTCGTCGAAGACGGTGACGCCGGGCGCGGCGACTCGCTCGCCGATCCGGCCGGAGAAGGCCGAGGTGCCCTTGCGGTTGAAGTCGCCCTCCAGGCCGTGGCCCACCGCCTCGTGCAGCAGCACGCCGTTCCAGCCCGGGCCCAGGACCACGTCCATCTCGCCCGCCGGGCAAGGGATGGCGTCGAGATTGACCAGCGCCTGGCGCAGCGCCTCGTCCACCTGTTCCTGCCAGCGGTCGGGCGTGATCCAGGCCTCGAAACCAGCGCGGCCGCCGGCGCCGGAGTAGCCGCTCTCGCGCTTGCCGTCGCGCTCCACTGTGAGCTGGACGTTGATGCGGGCCAGCGGCCGCACGTCGCGCAGGAGGCGGCCATCAGCCCGCAGGATCTCGATTGTGCGCCGTTCGCCGGCCAGGGAGGCCATCACCTGCACCACCCGCGGGTCGCGGGCGCGGGCCCAGGCGTCGATCTCCTGCAGAAGGGAGACCTTGTCGGAGAAATCCGGGGAGGCGAGCGGATCGTCCTCGCCATAGAGCTTGGCGTTGGTGGCGCGCGGCGCCTCGGCGGCGGCGCCCGAATAGCCTCGCTTGGCGAGCCGGGCCGAATCGGCGGCGCGGCCTATGGCGCCTTCGGAGATCTCGCTGGCGTGGGCGTAGCCCGCCGTCTCGCCGGCCACGACCCGCAGGCCAAAGCCCTCGGTGGCGTCATAGGCCGCCGACTTCAGCCGCCCGTCGTCGAACAGGAAGCTCTCGCTTTCGGAGCGTTCAACGAACAGCTCCCCGTCGTCGGCGCCTTTCAGCGCGTCGCCGAGGATGGCTTCGGCGCGCTGGGGGTCGACGCCGGCGGACTCGAGGATCGAAGGAGCGGGGGAATGGGCGTTCATGCGGCAAAGATAGGGAGCCGGGCGGTCCACGTCACCCGGCTTCGGCGTCGCGGGCGCAGATCTCGATGTGACGGCTTGGGACGGACCGGCATCACCCCGGCGCGAGAGGGGGCGCGCGCCGGGGGATACTCGGTACTCAAGTACGTCGGCGCGTTTGGGGTCGCGGCCGAGGCGTGAAAATTGCCCGCCGCGGTTAGCGCAAGGTAAGGATTTCGAGCGATTTGGCGGCGCGGCTATTTTCCATGCCGCTCATCCCGGCGTTCGCCGGGATGAGCGGAGTTCTATTTTACCGCCGCCTCGTCGTGGCGAGCGCCGGCCAGGACGCCGGGCAGAGAGTAGTTCCCCTCATGGCAGGCGAACTCGAACAGCGGTCCTTTGGCGGCGTGGAAGATGAGCTGCCCGCGCCAGGGCCGGCTATAGATCGCTGGGTCGTCCACCGCGAAGTCGTAGACGATCTCGCCGGCCGAAACCCGGGTGAACCGTTCGGTCACCTTCGCATCCTTGGAGATATAGAGCGGCTGCGGCGATTTGAACGCCTCGCCGGGGTTCAGGTTGGTGGTCTCGACAACCAGGCTGCGGCCTTCCCAGTGGGCGATGGAATCGCCGGCCCAGGGGCGGATCGCCGGCGGCAGATGGGCCGCGGCGTTCAGGCGGATGATCCGCGGGTCCCGCCCGGACTCCATGCGGATCGTCACGAAGTCGCGGGTCTGGACGATCTGATAGAGGCTGTTGTCCCAGTGCGGCATCATCGGCACGCTGGAGGAGCTCGAGCCGCCCATCAGGCAGCGCTCGGTGCTGGGGCGATCCTCGGGGTTATCTAACCCTGCAATACGGCTCTTCAGGCTGCTCTCCATCTGGGTGCGCCCGGCGGCGGTGTAGGGCAGTTTGCCGTCCGCCGGCTCGACCACCATGGCAGTGTGGATCTTGCCGTCCACGCGGATCATCGGGCCGCCGTACTCCCACCATTCGGATTGCCGCCCGCCGACCGCGTCGATGTCGGCGGCGCCGAACGCCTGCGGGTTGGAAGCCTCGTAGGCCTTCGCCCTCGCTTCGGTGGTGGTGGGGCCGTCGAAGGCGGCTGGACGCTCGATCGGCGTGACCGTGACGTTGGTCCACAAACCTTCCAGATCACCGCCGGGCGGGCGCGGTCGCGCCGCGGCGACGCCGGCCAGGACCAGGATTCCTGTCGCCAACACCGCCGCGGCGCTGCGCCCCCACGCCCTCGAACCCGCGCCCGTCGTCCCCATCATGCTGCAGCATGCCGCGGAACTCCGGTCCGCGACACTGCACATTTTTGCCCCCGTCAGACCTCTCCGCACCGGCCGCGCAGGGGATCGTGGCCCCAGTTCATCAGGCTCCAGCGCCAGCGGGTCTGGGTCACGTCTCCCCATGGGCGTTGCGCCAGATGTCGGCGGCAGTAGCCGATCACTTTCCTCATATGGCGGTAGTCGGCGTCGGTCAGGTCGGCGACCGGCGTGGCCCGGATCTCCAAGATCCTGCGCGCCGACTGGCGGCCCACCGATTCCGTCTCGCCGCGGCGGATCACGCCGACCTTGAGGCTCTCCGGCTTCGCCAGCCAGGCCTTCAGCTCCGCGGGCTCCAGGTTCACCAGCGAATCGAACGCTTTGCGGATCGCCGCCTCCTCGTCCGGATGGAGATGGGTCGGGGGCTTCAGCGGCATGGGGGGCTTTCGAACACGAGTCGTTGAAACGGCTGAAAAGCGGGCGGCCTGCGCCTTCGCGCGCTTACGTCACGGATGGCCGGCCCATGGGCGTGCGCTCGCGCCTTGGCAAGCCCAAGCGATGCGCGTATGCACCCGCGATGAAGGGCTAAGCCGGCGCGCGAGCGTCCGCGCGCGCCGTTCTGTACAGTCGACCGGATCGCCAGATTCGCGCGGTGCAGCCGACAAGTCAGACCGAGGGGACATGCAGTCTAGGTTTCAGGGAATGCGGGCGCTGGCGGCGGGGATCGCGACAGGCGCTTTAACGGCGTTCTGGGGCGCTTCTGCGCTGGCGGACGATCTGATCGGCCAGCCCACGAACGGCTCGGTGATGATGCAGCCGGGGGTCACTCCCCTGAAGCATGACGCCATCTTCTTCCACAACTACATCCTGTTCCCGATCATCACGGTCATCACCCTGGTCGTGCTGGGGCTGCTGCTGTGGATCATCATCCGCTACAACAAGCGGGCCAATCCGGTGCCGGCCAAGTGGAGCCACAACACTCCGCTGGAGGTGATCTGGACGCTGGTGCCCGTGCTGATCCTGGTGATCATCGCGGTCTTCTCGTTCAAGCTGCTCTTCGAATATCACGACATGCCCAAGCCCTACATGACCGTGAAGGCCACGGGCTATCAGTGGTACTGGGGCTACGAATATCCCGACCAGAAGATGCCGGAGTTCATCGCCAACATCCTGCCCGAGGACAAGGCCAAGGCGGCCGGCAAGCCCTACAAGCTCGCGGCGACCGAGCCCCTCGTGGTGCCGGTCAACCAGACCGTCCAGATCCTGACCACCGGCGCCGACGTGATCCACGCCTGGGCCGTGCCGGCCTTCGGGGTGATCATGGACGCGGTGCCCGGGCGGCTGAACTCGACCTGGTTCAAGGTCGACCGGATCGGCACCTACTACGGCTCCTGCCGCGAGCTCTGCGGCGTCGACCACGCCTTCATGCCCATTGAGGTGCACGTGGTCAGCCAGGCCGATTTCGACGCCTGGGTTCTGTCGAAGAAGGGCGTGCCCATCGGTTCGGCCCCACCCGCCGCGGCCGCTCCGCCGGCCGCCCCGGCCGCCGGCGCCGGCGCCGCCGCCACGCCGGCGTCGGCGACGGCTCCCGCTCCCGCCGTGCCGACCGCCCAGGTCAATCCGGCGGCCCCCGCGCCTTCCACCAAGCCTGCGCCCCTGGCGCCGGTTAAGAATTGATCCGAGGATCCGCGTAAGATGGCCTACGGCTCCCACGCTCACGACGACAGCCCAAACGCTCACGGGCACGACAGTCACGACCACAAGCCGGGCTTCATCACCCGCTGGCTGTTCTCCACCAACCACAAGGACATCGGCACGCTCTACATCCTGTTCGCCATCATGGCGGGCCTGGTGGGCGGCGCCTTGTCGGGCCTGATCCGCTGGGAGCTCTATGAGCCTGGCATTCAGATCTTCCAGCCGCACAGCTGGATCGCCCAGATCGGCCTGATCGAGGGATCCAAGCACGGCTACAACGTGGTGGTCACCGCCCACGCCCTGATCATGATCTTCTTCATGGTCATGCCGGCGATGATCGGCGGGTTCGGCAACTGGTTCGTGCCGCTGATGATCGGCGCGCCGGACATGGCGTTCCCGCGGATGAACAACATCTCGTTCTGGCTGCTGGTCGCCTCGTGGATCATGCTCTGCACATCCATGTTCGTGGACGGCGGGCCGGGCCGGGGCTTCGGCGGCGGCTGGACCATGTACGCGCCCCTGTCGACCTCGGGTCACACAGGGCCGGCGATGGACTGCGTGATTCTCTCGATCCACCTGGCCGGCGCCAGCTCCATCCTCGGCGCCATCAACTTCATCACCACCATCTTCAACATGCGTGCGCCGGGCATGACGCTCCACCGCATGCCGCTGTTCGTGTGGTCGATCCTGGTGACGGTGTTCCTGCTGCTGCTCTCGCTGCCCGTCCTGGCCGGCGCGATCACCATGCTGCTCACCGACCGCAACTTCCACACCCACTTCTTCGATGCGGCCGGCGGCGGCGACCCCGTCATGTACCAGCACCTGTTCTGGTTCTTCGGTCACCCCGAGGTCTACATCCTGATCCTGCCGGGCTTCGGCATGATCAGCCACATCGTGTCGACCTTCAGCCGCAAGCCGGTCTTCGGCTACCTCGCCATGGCCTACGCCATGGTCGCCATCGGCTTCATCGGCTTCCTGGTGTGGGCGCACCACATGTTCACCACGGGCATGAACGTGAACCTGACCGCCTACTTCGTGGCGGCCACCATGGTCATCGCCGTGCCCACGGGCGTGAAGGTGTTCAGCTGGATCGCCACGATGTGGGGCGGGTCGATCGACTTCAAGACGCCCATGCTCTGGGCGATCGGCTTCATCTTCCTGTTCACTCTGGGCGGCGTCACCGGCGTCGTCCTGGCCAACGCCGGCGTCGACTACCAATTCCAGGACACCTACTACGTGGTGGCGCACTTCCACTACGTGCTGAGCCTGGGTGCGGTGTTCGCGATCTTCGCCGGCTTCTACTACTGGTTCGAGAAGATGTGGGGCGTGAAGTACCGCGAGTGGCTGGGCGCGCTGCACTTCTGGATCACCTTCATCGGCGTGAACGTGATCTTCTTCCCGCAGCACTTCCTGGGCCTGCAAGGCATGCCGCGCCGCTACGTGGACTATCCGGAGGGCTTCGCCTTCTGGAACAAGGTGTCCTCGATCGGCTACGCGATCACCCTGGTGGGCGTCGGCGTCTTCCTGGTCGTCCTGATCGACGCCATGGTCTTCCGCCGCAAGGCCGAGGCCAACCCCTGGGGCGAAGGCGCCACGACGCTGGAATGGACGCTGCCCTCGCCGCCGCCGTTCCACCAGTTCAACGAACTGCCGGTGGTCACGGCCGACAGCCACTAGGGCCAAGCTTCCCACCCAACACCATCCGAGGGGCGCGCATCGCAAGGTTCGCGCCCCTCGACCATTTTAAGAGTAATGTCCGATGGCCATGTCCGAGGCCCTCTCCACTGCCGCCAAGACGCCCGCCGTGCGGGCGCCCGCCCGCTGGCAGGACTTCCTGCAGCTCCTGAAGCCGCGCGTGATGTCGCTGGTGGTGTTCACCGGCCTCACCGGCCTGGTCTGCGCCGGCCAGCCCGTGCACCCGTTCCTGGCCGGCGTGGCGATCCTCTGTATCGCGGTCGGGGCCGGGGCGTCGGGCGCGCTCAACATGTGGTACGACGCCGACATCGACGCCAAGATGCGGCGCACCCGCGGCCGCCCGGTGCCGGCGGGCCGAGTGCAGGGCGCCGACGCGCTGGCCCTGGGCGTGGTGCTGTCGATGTTCTCGGTCATGCTGATGGGCATGGCGCTGAACTGGCTGGCGGCAGGCCTGCTGGCCTTCACGATCTTCTTCTATGCGGTCGTCTACACCGTCTGGCTGAAGCGCTGGACGGCGCAGAATATCGTCATCGGCGGGCTGGCCGGCGCGCTGCCGCCGGTGATCGGCTGGGCCGCGGCGACCGGGACCGTGCCGCTCAACGCCTGGATCCTCTGCGCCATCATCTTCATGTGGACGCCGCCGCATTTCTGGGCGCTGAGCCTCTACACCAGCGAGGACTACAAGAAGGCCGGCGTGCCGATGATGCCTCTGGTGGCCGGCGCCAAGTCGACCCGCAAGCAGATCCTGATCTACAGCCTGCTCTTCACGCCGCTCTGCCTGACCCCGGTGCTCACCGGCCTTGGCGGGCCGGTCTATCTGGCGGTGGCGGCCCTCGGCGGCCTGGTTTTCCTGCTCCTGGCCGTGCGCCTGTTCCGCAGCCGCGCTGGCGACGCCCAGGCGCAGCGCAAGGATGACGGTCTTTACGACGTCAAGGCCGGCGCCAAGGACGCGCGCAACCTGTTCGCCTTCTCCATCCTATACCTGACCCTGCTGTTCGCGACCCTGCTGGGCGAGCATCTGATGGGCGTGAAGCCCCTGGACCTGCTGCTATGAGCGACCCTGCCCGCGAATCCGACGCCGAGGCCCGTGCGAGGCGCGGTCGCAACATCGCACTGGCCCTGGGGCTGGCGATCTTCGTCGTCCTGGTCTTCGTGGTCACCATCGTGAAGCTCGGCGCCAGTGTCGCACGCCAGCCCTTCTGAGCCTGCGCCCAAGCGCCGCCGGATGAGCCGCAACGGCCGCGTGGCCGCGATCTGCGGCGTCGTCTTCGTGGGCATGGTCGGCGCGGCCTATGCGGCTATCCCCTTCTATCGCGCCTTCTGCCAGGCGACCGGCTACGGCGGCACCATCCGCAAGGCCGAGACCGCGCCGGGCCAGGTGCTGGACCAGGCGCTGGAGATCCATTTCGACACCAACGTCCGCGGCCTGCCCTGGGATTTCTCGCCGGAGCAGAGTTCGCAGACGGTGAAGATCGGAGAGACCAAGGTCGCGATCTTCAAGGTCACCAACCACGCCGACCATCCGGTGACCGCGCGGGCGGTGTTCAACGTCGCCCCCGACCAGGCCGGGGTCTATTTCCGCAAACTCTCCTGCTTCTGTTTCTCCGACCAGACGGTGGCGGCCGGCGCCACGGTGGAGATGCCGGTGCTCTATTTCGTCGATCCGAAATACGCCTCGGACTTCGAGACCAAGGGCGGCAAGATCATCACCCTGTCCTACACCTTCTTCCCCGCCACGGATGTGAAGCCGGCGGCCGGGGCGAAGGCAGGCGAAAGCCCCGCCCGGGCCACCGAATAGCGCGCCGCGCCGGCAGATGCATGGCCTGGCGACCAACATCTGGGACGAGGTCGACAGCTTCGTCCTGGCGACCGCCTATCCCGGCAAGGCCGAGTTCGCGCGGGTCGCGAACTGCGGCCATCTGCTGCTGGCCCCCGCCCCGGATCAGTGCCTGGCGATGGTCAAGCGGCTCCTCGCCGAGCACGTCTCCACACCCGAAGGACGCCAACCGGCGTGATCCCCGGCGAAGCCGGCGGATGGAGCGCCCGTTTCCCCTTGGCGGACCCCGCGCGGCAGGGCTATAGCGTGACGCGAACCGGTCTATCCGCGCGGGCCTGAGTCTGCGCGCCTCGGGCCGCGGGATTTGTGAGGGACTAGGACCACCGATGGCCGCAGGCGTGAAGCACGACTACCACCTGGTCAATCCGTCGCCCTGGCCGCTGATCGGCTCGATCTCGGCGGTGGCGATGGCGATGGGCGGCGTCGCCTGGATGAAGGGCCTGTTCGGCCTTCCGGCGCACACCTCCTGGCTGTTCTTCGCCGGCCTGGCCGGCGTGCTGTTCACGATGATCGTCTGGTGGCGCGACGTGGTGATCGAGGCCAACGAGGGCGATCACACCCCCGTGGTCTCCATTGGCCTGCGCTACGGGATGATCCTGTTCATCGCCTCGGAGGTGATGTTCTTCGTCGCGTGGTTCTGGATCTTCTTCGAGATGGCGCTGTTCCATCATGTGCGCGCCGCCTCCTCCATCGACGACGTGCGCGCCGCCTGGGCCACTTGGCCGCCGAAGGGCGTCGAGACCGTGCCGGCGTTCCAGTTGCCTCTGGTCAATACGCTGACCCTGCTGCTCTCGGGCACGACGGTCACCTGGGCGCACCACGCGCTGCAGACCGGCGACCGCAAGGGCGCGAAGATCGGCCTCTTCCTGACCATCTGCCTGGGGGTGCTGTTCACCTCGATCCAGGCCTACGAGTACAACCACATCCTCGAACACAAGTACTTCTTCGGTGGCGAGGGCCAGGCCAACTCCGGCCTCTATGGCTCGTCGTTCTTCATGGCCACCGGCTTCCACGGCTTCCACGTGCTGATCGGGACGATCTTCCTGACCGTCTGCCTGGCGCGGTTGCTGGCCGGCGGCTTCACGCCTCAGAAGCACTTCGGCTTCGAGGCGGCCGCCTGGTACTGGCACTTCGTCGACGTGGTCTGGCTGTTCCTGTTCGCCTTCATCTACGTGATCTTTGGGACGCACGTCGGATCGCCTGGATGAGCAAGCCTGATCCTCTGCTGTCGGGCGCAGCCGGACGCTGCCCCAACTGCGGAGAGGGTCACTTGTTCGAGGGCTTCCTGAAGGTCTCGCCGCTTTGCGAGGCCTGCGGATTCGACTTGGCCGCGGCCGACAGCGGCGACGGCCCGGCCGTCTTCGTGATCCTGATCGCCGGCCTGATCGTCGCCTTCGGGGCGCTCTTCACCATGGTGGCGTTCAGGACGCCGGTCTGGCTCACCCTGCTGATCTGGCTGCCGATGACCCTGGTCATCGTGCTGGTGCTGCTCAGACCCATGAAGGGCCTGATGCTGGCCGCGCAGTTCAAGAACAAGGCCTCGCAATCGCGCCATGGCTAGCGCCTGGGAGCCGCAGATCGAGCCGCGGGCCGCCAGGCCCGCGGCGAAGGGCTTTCCCGTCGGCCTGACCCTCGCCACGGTCATCGCGTTTGCGATCCTCATCGGACTTGGCGTCTGGCAGCTGCAGCGGCTGAAATGGAAAGAGGCCCTGCTGGCCGGCATCGCCCACGCCGAGGCCGCTCCGGCCGTGCCGCTCGCGCCGGTGCTGGACGCCTTGGCGCTGGGCCACAACGAGGAGTTCGTCCGCGTGAAGGTCACCTGCCCGGGCTTGGCGCGGGCCAAGGCGCTGGAGCTCTATAGCCTGCGCGAGGGCCAGATCGGCGCCCGCCTGATCTCGGCCTGCCCGGTGGTGAGCGGGGTCTACCGCTCCATCCTGGTGGACCGCGGCTTCATCCCCGACACGGTGACGGCGCGGCCGCTGCCCGATCCGACGATCCTCGATCCCGTCGAGGTGACCGGCGTCCTGCGCCCCGGAGAACGCGGCAACTTCACCACCCCGCCCGCCACGCCGACCAAGTGGTATCTTCACGACGCCAGGAAGATGGCAGCCGCGCTGGGCGCAGACCAGCCGGTCGCGCCCTTGTTCCTGATGGCGGAGACCTCGACCAACCCGGACTTCAAGGGGCTGATCCCCGCGCCCTTCCCGGTGGACATCCCCAACCGGCACCTGGAATACGCGCTCACCTGGTTCGGCCTTGCCGGCGCCCTGGCCGGCGTCTATGGCGCCGCGGTCTTCAAGCGAATGAGAGGTTGATGCGCTACGTCTCCACCCGGGGCAGTGCGCCCCACGTGGGCTTTGTCGACGCGGTCCTGGGCGGGCTCGCGCCGGACGGCGGCCTCTATGTGCCGCAGACCTGGCCGAAGTTCAGCGCCACCGAGATCGCCGGCTTCGCGGGCAAGCCCTACGCGGAAGTCGCCGCCAAGGTGATCGGGGCCTTCGCCGACGGCGAGATCGCCGCGGCCGATCTGCGCGAAATGTGCCACGAGGCCTATTCGACGTTCACCCACTCGGCGGTCGTGCCGCTGGTGCAACTCGCGCCCGAGGTCTTCCTGGCCGAGCTGTTCCACGGTCCGAGCCTCGCCTTCAAGGACGTGGCCATGCAGATCCTGGCCCGGCTCTACGACCATTTGCTGGGCGGGCAGGGGCGCACCCAGACCATCCTCTGCGCGACCTCCGGCGACACCGGCGGCGCGGCGGTCGAGGCCTTCCGCGGCCGCAAGAACGTCAAGGTGGTCGCGCTCTTCCCGGAAGGCCGCATCAGCGAGGTGCAGCGCCGCTTCATGACCACGGCCACGGAATCCAACGTCGCCTGCGTGGCGGTGAGGGGCTCGTTCGACGACTGCCAGGCCATCGTGAAGGCCGCCTTCCAGGACGAGAGCCTGCGCCAGGCCGTGGACCTGTCGGGCGTCAACTCGATCAACTTCGCCCGCATCGCAGCCCAAGCGGTCTACTACTTCACCACGGCGGCGGCCCTCGGCGCGCCACAGAGGAAGATCAGCTTCGCCGTGCCCTCGGGCAACTTCGGCGACGCCTTCGCCGGCTATGTCGCCCACCGCATGGGCCTGCCGGTGGAGAGGATCCTGGTCGCCACCAACGCCAACGACATCCTGGCGCAGACCTTCGAGACCGGCCGCTATGTTCGCGGCAAGGTGCATCCGACCATGTCGCCGGCCATGGACATCCAGTCGGCCTCCAACTTCGAGCGACTCTATTTCGAGGGCGTCGATCGGGAAGCCACCGACACCGCCCGCGCCTTCACCGCCTTCGCCGAGGCCGGCGCCATCGATGTGCCGCCCAAGGCCTATGCGGCCATGCGCGAGCTGTTCCGCGGGGCCAGCGCCAGCGAGGACGACACCGCCCGCGCCATGGTCTCGACGCTGAACGAGACCGGTCAGCTGGTCGACCCGCATACCGCCGTGGCGCTCTCGGCGCTCAGCCGCGCCAAGGGCCTGAAGGGGCCGGTGGTGGTCATGTCCACGGCCCATCCGGCCAAGTTCCCGGAAGCGGTGGCCAAGGCCTGTGGCGTCACGCCGGCCCTGCCGCGCGGCGCGGCCGATCTGGCCGGGCGCCCCGAACGCTTCGACCGCCTGCCGGCGGAGGCCGACACCATCAAGGCCTACGTCCGCGCCTTCTCGGAAGGTTAGGGTCATCGCTCCCAAGGCTCATACGCTCTCCAACGGCGTCCGCGTGGTCTGCGACCCGATGGCGGGCCTGCAGACGGTCGCGCTGTCCGTCGTCGCGGGCCGTGGCGCCCGGGCGGAGGACGAGGCGCGCTCCGGCTGGTCGCACCTCCTCGAGCACATGGTGTTCAAGGGCGCCGGCGGTCGATCGGCCCGCGAGGTCGTCGAGGTGATCGAGGCCGAGGGCGGCAACATCAACGCCGCCACCGGCTATGAGCGCACCAGCTTCCAGGTCCGCGCCCTGGCCGGCGGCCTCGATCTCGGGTCGTCCGTCCTGTCCGACCTCGTCCAGCGGCCCACCATGGACGCGGGCGATCTGAACCGCGAGAAGCAGGTGGTGGGCCAGGAGATCGCCGAGGCCGCCGACGCCCCCGACGACCTGGTCTTCGAACTGGCCCAGACCGCGGCCTTCGACGGCCAGCCGCTGGGCCGACCGATCCTGGGCACGCCGCAGTCGATCGGGACCACGACGCCGCAGACGCTGGGCGCCTGGCGCAGCCACCTCTATTCGCCGAAGACGCTGGTGGTCAGCGCCGCCGGGGCCGTGGACGAGGACGATCTTCTGCGCCTGGCCGAGCGCGACTTCGGCCACACCGCCGACGATGGCGTAGCCCCCCCATTGCTCGGGCCCGCGGCCTTCACCGGCGGCCAGCGCGCCGTGGCCAAGCCGCTGGAACAGGCCAACCTGGTCCTGCTGCTGCCCGCCGTCAGCGTCGCCGACGAGGCCTATTTCGCGCTTCGCCTGCTGGCCGAGATCCTCGGCGGCGGCATGGCCTCGCGGCTGTTCCAGGAGGCGCGCGAGAACCGCGGCCTGGCCTACGCCATCGACGCCTATTCGGAGACCTACGCCGACGTCGGCGTGCTGGGCGTCTTCGCCGGCTGCGCGGCCAAGGATGCGGTCGAGCTGGCCAAGGTCGCCGCCGGCGAGATCGCCGGCATGCTGAAGCCCGCGCCCGAGGCCGAACTGGCCCGCGCCAAGGCCCAGCTGAAGGGCGCCATGTTCATGGGCCGCGAGGGGGCGCTGGCTCGCGCGGAGCAGGCCGCCGGTCAGGTCCTGCTGTTCGGCCGCACGCTTGAGCCCGCCGAGATCGCCGCCCAAGTGGACGCGGTCACGCCCGCCGACCTGGTCAGGCTCACCGAGCGCATCCTTGCGCCGAAGAAGGCCGCCGTCGCCATCCTGGGCCCCAAGGCCTCGTTGAAGGCCGCCCCGGCGTTCGAACAGGCGCTGTTCGGGTAATTTCCCCTCTCCCACTGCGCGGGAAAGGAAGGCCTAGGTCTGCGGCCCGATCACCCGGCCGAGGGCCTCGAGATAGGCGGCGAAGGCCTTGCGGCCCTGGGGCGTGATCCGGACCTGGGTGCGGGGTTTACGCCCGAGGTAGCCCTTCTCGATGGTCACATAGGCCGCGTCCTCCAGCTTGCGCAGCTGGACCGACAGGTTGCCCTGGGTGACGTCCAGCACAGCCTTCAGCTCGTTGAAATCGGCGACTTCGGCATTGGCCAGATAGGCCATGACGCCCAGGCGCAGGCGTCCGTGGATGACGTCGTCGATCTTGCCGATGTCGTAGCTGGGCTGGGCCAAGTCAGGCGTCCTGGCCGGCCTGGCGCGCGAGATAGAGGCCGGGGATCAGCATGAAGCAGACGACGCCCACGGTCGCGGCGGCGACAAAGCCCACCATGTTGTCGATGAAGAACGCCATGGCGACCCCCACCGCGAACCAGCCCAGGGCCACGACGCCCAGCCAGCCTCGGCGCCGCAGCATGAAAGCCACCAGCCAGGCCAGCCCCTGCAGGATCATCACCACGCAAGGGTAGATCAGCCATAGCGTCAGGCTGTGCAGCCGGAGCGCCACCGAGCCGATGGTGAGGCAGAGCGCCAGGTTGGTCAGGCCGACCGCGGCGAACACCGCGCCCACGGCCCGCGACGTCAGTCCTTCGCGCCGGGGGCCGTCTCGGCGGATCACCCAGATGAGGATCGCCAGGAACACCACCGACGGGCCCCAGCCGATGGCCTGGGCGCCGAGGCCTTCCTTCGGCGTGATCCCCGCGAACTGGCCGATGTGCAGCAGCATCTGGACCGAGTAGCAGGCCCCGGCCGCAGCATAGAGCTTGCCGAACTGCCGCTGCCAGTGGTCCTCGGGCGCAATCAGGGCTCGGATGAAGGCGAGGTCGTCGCGGGCGTCATCGACGTTCATTCGGCGGGCTCCGGATGGGCGGGCAGGCGTGCGGACTTGCGCGACGCTTTTTGGCTCTTGGGGGCAGCGCGCCGCCCGTTCAGAATGGCGCCTATGAAGGTCCGGCGCACCATCAGCTGGTAGCTCGCGAACATCAGCGGGAAGGCGACGCCCAGGACAATCAGGATCTTCACCTCCGCCGGCGCGTCGAGCCTGGCCACCATTGCCTGCAGAACCATCACGATCGGCAGGTGGATCAGATAGAGCCAATACGACGAGTCGGCGATGTAGCGCCGCATCGGGCTCTCGTTGGAGAGGTGCTTGAGCGCCAGGCCGATCATCGCGAAGGTCCAGCTCCAGGTGGCGACGGCGTAGCAGGCGGCGTAGGCGGCGGTGGGCCAGCCGGGCTTGGCGAGGGTGAGCAGCGGCGCGACGCCGGCGGTCGCCAGGCAGGCGCCGGTGAGCCCCAGGGCCAAAGCCAGATACAGCGGCCAGCGTCGGCTCAGGATGTTCAGGAGCCCGCCCTGGCGGTGCAGCAGCCAGCCGAAACCGAAAGCGGTGAAATAGGCGACGGCGGCCTCGGCGTTCGGTATCAGCGAGGAGTCCGGCGTCTGCACGCCGAACCACTGCCGCCACGGGCCGCCAAACAGGAAGACCAGCATCGTCGGGACGCCGAGCGCCAGCGGCGCCAGCGGGCTTTCCACCACGCTCGCCACCACCGCGTCCGCTGAGGCCCGGATCCGTCCCTGGGCGTCGAAGCGCAACACCAGGGCGCGCAGGCCCAGTGTCGCGGCGTAGAGCCAGAGCAGCAGATAGAGGAACCATAGGTGGGTCAAAGGGAAGGCCAACGGCGGCGGCGTGGGCGCGTGCGCGACGGCCGCGGCGTGTTCCTGCATCGTCGGCATGTGGCCCGAGGCGACGTAAGCCCCATAGATGCTGGCGCCGACGATGGCGGCGAACAGGATCGGCCAGCCGACCACCAGAGGAAGCGCGATGCGCTTGGTGCGGTCCTTCACGAAAGCCGCCACGCCCCGCTTCTCCACGGCCATGTGGCCAAAGAAGCCAGCGATCAGGAAGAAGGTCGTCATCCGGAACATGTGGCTGACGAAGAAGACGCCGGAGAGAAACAGGCTGCGGTGGGTGTCGATGACCGGCCAGAATTGCGGTCCCGGCAGGAACGACATGGTGGCGTGATAGACGATGCCCAGCATCAAGGCGTAGCCCCGGACCGCGTCGAGCCCGTGCAGGCGGTCCGATCCATTGGCGGTGCTCATCGAATTTCCTTCCATGGCGAGCAGGCGGCCCGGGGCCGCGGCGTTGGCGACCTCATAGATCAACTAGTCTGTAATGTAAACTAGTCTATCATGACCGCGCCTTGCGGCTCAGCGCCAATTGCGCGACTTTCCCCGCCCATGGCCCTGCTGGACTGGATCGCGCCGGAGAGCGGACTTCGCGTCGACGGCGAGGGGATCAGCCTGCGGCCGCCACGGGCCGCCGACTACGCCGAGTGGCGCGAACTCAGAGCCGTGAGCCGCGCGTTCCTGCAGCCGTGGGAGCCGACCTGGCCGGCCGATGACCTGGGCCGGGCCGCCTACCGTCGCCGGCTGATCGCCTACGCCCGCGACCGCGAGGCCGGGGCCTCCTACCCGTTCTTCGTGTTCCGCCGCGACGATGGCGTGCTGACCGGAGGCATCACGCTTTCCAACGTGCGCCGCGGCGTCGCCCAGATGGGCTCGGTCGGCTACTGGTGCGGCCGGCCCTTCGCCCGCCACGGCCACACCCTGGCCGCCGTCCGCGCGCTCAGCGACTTCGCCTTCCGCAGCCTGGGCCTCCACCGCCTGGAAGCGGCCTGCATCCCGGAGAACGCCCCCTCACGGCGCCTGCTGGCCCGGGCCGGTTTCGACGAGGAGGGATTCGCTAAGGCTTATCTCAAAATTAACGGCGTCTGGCGTGATCATGTGCTGTTCGGCCTTGTCTCGCCTTTCAAGCGGCCAGACGGTCCGGACGAGGGCGTGTCGGTCTGATCCCGGACGCCTGAAACAGGCGGTCTTGAGAGCCTTTCGGAAACCATAAGGCTCTACAATCTGGGTTCAGGCCCGCCACCCGGCGGCCTCAAGTTGGCGGGGCGAATCTTTCTTTGGCGATGCCGAGCGACCGTTGGATGTGGGACGCCACCTCGACGCTGGAAGCGTTGGGTGCGGCCGACGTCGCGCTTTGGGTCTGGGAGCCCGAGCGCGACCGCATGCGGCTGACCGGCTCGACCCGCGCGCTCGGCCTCGGCCCGCTGGCTCCCGACTGCTCCTCCGCCGCTCTGCGCGCGCTGACCCTGCCGCAAGACCGCGCCTATGCCGAAGACATCCTGCGCGTGCAGGAGCCAGGAACCGAGGTCGCGGTGCGCCTGCGGATGCGCGGCGCGGGCATCTCCATCTGGCGCGGCGTCTGGCTGGAAGAGGGCGTGCGCGCCGCTGGCGTCGTCGCCCCTGAGACCCGCTTCGCGGCCTCCGACCAGGACATGCTCACCGGCCTTCTGGACCGCCGCAGCTTCGTCATCCGCGCCCGCGAGCAGCTGGCGATGCCCGGCCACTATGAGGTGATCGTCGCCGACCTCGACCGCCTGCGCCGCCTGAACGAGGCTCTGGGCCACGAGCGCGCCGACCTGGTGCTGGCCGCCCTGGGCTCGCGCCTGGCCGCAGCCTTCCCCGCCGAAGCCATCCTGGCGCGCATCGGCGAGGACGAGTTCGCCGCCATGGTCCTGGCCGGCGCCTCTCCGGGCGCCGGGACCTTGCGCCGCGCCCTG
>NZ_SSMZ01000008.1 GCF_004799395.1 Phenylobacterium sp. | reverse complement strand
GACGCAGGCGCCGTCCTAGCTGTCCTGACGCCAGCCGCCGCCCAGAGCGCGGAAGGTGGCCACCGCGGCGCGGGCCGCCGCCACCTGGGACTGGACCAGCTGATCGGAGGCGGTGAGCAGGTCGCGGTCAGCGTCACGCACCTCCAGCAGGCTCGCGACCCCGCCCTCATAGGCCTGCTGAGCCTGACGCCGCGCAACGGTCAACTGGTCGACCTCGCGACCCAGCGCCTGAGCGCGCAGCCGGTCCTGCTGCAGGTCGCTCAGGCTGGTTTCCACCTCCTCGGCGGCGCGAAGGGCGGTGGCGCGGTAGGCGGCCAGCGCCTCGGCCTCGCGTCCCTTGGCCGACGCGACCTCTACATCGACCCGGCCGAAGTCGAACAGCCGCCAGCGGAAGCCGGCGGCGAGTTGCTGGGCCTGCGCCGGACCGGTGAACAGCTTGCCGGCGTCCAGGCTCTCGGCGCCGAACAGGCTGCTCAGTGAGATCTTAGGATAGTAGTCGCTGATCGCCACGCCGATGCGCGAGTTGGCCGCGATCAGCCGCTGCTCAGCGGCCAGGACGTCCGGCCGGCGGCGCATCAGGTCGCCCGGCTGTACGCGCTCGGAGAGGCCGGGCGGCTCAGGCAGGCGCGCGTCCGTCTCCAGCTCGACGCGATAGGTTCCGGGCTGCGCGCCCATCAGCACATCCAGGCGATTGAGCTCGGCGTTCAGGCCGGCGGCCAGCGGAGGGATCGTGGCGCGCACCGCTTGCAGGGCCGCCTCGGTCTGATGGCCCTCCCGCTCGGCGGAGACCCCTTGCTCGAGACGCTCGTTGACCAGCTTCAAGAGGTCTTCCTCGACCTTTGCCTGGGCGCGGGCGACGGCCAGGCGGGCCTGGTAGCCGCGGGCCTGGAGATAGGCGTCGGCGCCTTCAGCCTCGATGCTGGTGCGGACCGCGGCCAGCTGGACCCGGGCGCCGGCATCCTCGGCGCGCGCCGCCTCGCGTTCGCGGCGCAAGCCTCCGAAGAGATCGATCTCCCAACTGGCGGCCAGGGCGGCCTGATCGTCGTCGTAGCGGCGCTGGAACCCCGGCAGGTGGCTGCCGATCTCACCGATCGGGCTCAGCAGGGACTGCCGTCCGTCGGCCGCCGATCCTTGGGCATCCAGCCTCGGGGCGAGCGCTGCGCCTGCGGCCTCCAGGGCGGCCCGGGACTGGCGCACCCGGGCGGCGGCCTGGGCGACGTCGAGGTTCTGGGCCGCTGCGCGCTCGACGATACGGGTGAGTTCGGGGTCGCCGAAACCACGCCACCAGGCGGCGAGATCGGTGGTCGCTGCGCCCTGCGTCGGCAGGGGCGTATGATAGCCGCCGGTCAACGCGGCCTGCGGCTTCTGGTAGTCCGGCCCGACGGCGCAGGCGGCGAGCGCGAGCGCCGATGCGGCGGCCAACAGGGGGACGAAACGGGTCATCGGGGCATGTCCTAGTGCGCGTCGGCTGGCGGGCCGGCGGCGGTGGCGTTGAGGGGCGCGGGCTTGCAGAACGGAACCATGATCAGCGCGGCCAGGAACAGCCACGCCATCATCCGGAACACCTCCTGGAAGCCGGAGGTCAGCGCGTAGCGGCCGACCACGCGGGCGAGCTCGCCGCGGGCCAGCAGGGCCGCGCGGACCGGGTCGGGCGTCGCCTGTGCCATGCGCGCGGCGAGCTGGGCGATCACCGCGGGCGCCTCGGCCCCGGCACGGCCAAGGCTCTCGCCCATGCGTGCAGCCTGGATACGGGCGTTGTCCTGCAGCCAGGTGTTCACCACCGCGATGCCGATCGCCCCGCCCAGGTTGCGCATCAGGTTGAAGAGGCCCGACGCCGCGCGCAGCTCAGGGCCCACGAAGCCGGTCAGCGCCAGGCCGACGCTGGGCACGATGCAGAGCATCACCGAGGCGCCGCGAAGCAGCTGCGGCCCCAGAAAGGCCGTGAAGCCCCAATCCGGGGTGACCTTCGATGTCAGCCACAGGCTGGTGGCGAAGAGGGTCAGGCCGACAGTGATGATCTTGCGCGGGTCGACGGACTGCGAGAGCCGCGCCGCCAGGATGGTCGACAGCACCTGGGCGATGCCGACCACGAATACCGTGGTGCCGATCTGCAAGGAGTCGTAGCCCCGCACCCGGCCGAGGAAGACGGGGACCAGATAGGTCGAGGCGTAGATGCCGAAGCCGATCACCAGGTTGAAGGCGCAGGCGATGGCGAAGGTCGGCTTCTTGAACGGCGTCAGCTTGACGATCGGGCCGCCGGACCGGAACGAGCGCTCCAGGAAGAGCACGAAACCCACGAAGGAGAGCCAGGCGCCGGTGGCGATATGCGGGTCGTTGAACCAGTCGTTCTTCGGCCCCTCCTCCAGGACGTACTCCATGCCGCCGAGGAACAGGGCCATGGACGCCAGGTGCGAGTAGTCGATCTTCTTCAGCATGGCGAAGTTCGGCCGGTCGACACGTATGAACAGCAGGGCCAGCAGGGTGACGATCGCGCCGGGCGCGATGTTCACATAGAAGATCGAGCGCCAGCCCACCGCGCCGGTCAGCCAGCCGCCGACCGTGGGGCCGAGCGTCGGGGCCAGCACCGAGACCATGCCAAGGATCGCCGGGATCATCGCCCGCTGCTTGCCCTCGAACATGGAAAAGCCGGTGGCGAACACCGTGGGCACCATCGCGCCGCCGACGAAGCCCTGGATCACCCGGAAGAGGATCATCGACTGGATGTCCCAGGCCAGGCCGCAAAGCGCGCTGGCCACCGTGAACAGGCCCGCCGAGAGGGCGAACAGCCACTGGGTCGAGAGCGCCTGCGCCAGGAAGGCGGCGAACGGGATCATCACCAGCTCGGCCATCAGATAGCCGGTCTGGATCCAGCTGATCTCGTCGGGGCCCGCCGACAGGCCGGCCTGCACGTCGTTCAGCGACGCGGCGACGATCTGGATGTCGATCAGCGCCATAAACTGCCCGAAGGCCATGATCCCGAAGATCAGGAACTTGCGCGCATCCGGGAGCGCCATCGGATCGATCGGCGCCTGGGGCGCGGCGGGTCTTGCGCCTCCGAAGGGCGCTGTTGCGTCGGTCATCGATCGTCCTCGGCCCCGCGCTGGTTTGGCGCCCTTGCCAGACCCGCATTCGTAATATTATATGCATCATACAATACGGAGCCGCAAGCCATGCGCTACGATGCCGACCACAAGCAGAGATCCCGGGAGCGGGTCATCGCCGAGGCCGCCAAGGCCATTCGCAGCGAGGGACCACAGGCGATCAGCGTCGCCGGCGTGATGGGCGCGGCGGGCCTGACACACGGCGCCTTTTACGCGCACTTCGACTCCCGCGACGCGCTGCTGCTGGCGGGGATCGAGCGGATGTTCGAAGAAGGCCGTGCGCGCATCCTGAGCGAAGTCACCAAGGGTTTCCCGGCGAAGACGGCGCTCACCAACTACATCGGCTTCTACCTCTCGCGGAGCCACCGCGACTCGCGCACCTCGGGCTGCCCCCTGCCCTTCCTGGCCGCCGAGGCGCCGCGGCTGAACGCGGAAATGCGCGAGCGCTATGCGCAGGGCGTGCAGAACCTCACCGGCGCCCTGGCCGACCTGCTGCGCGAGATGGCCTGGCCCAACCCAGACACCACCGCCGCCTCAGTCCTGGCGGAAATGGTGGGGGCAGTGTCCCTGGCCCGCGCCGAACCCGACCCGGAGCGCTCCTACGCCATCCTCACCGCCTCACGGGCGTCGCTGAAGGCGAGGCTCGGCCTGGAGGAGCTGCTATGAGCCTGATGGAGCAGATCGCGCCCGGCAAGACCGGGGCCGAACAGCTGCGCGCGATGATGGCGCCCGGCCAGGGCCCCGGCATCGGCAGGACGCTCGGCTTCCAGCTCATCGAGGTGGGCGACGGGACCGTGGCGTTCGCTGGCGTGCCCGGCGAGCATGCCTACAATCCCATCGGAACGGTGCACGGCGGCTATGCCGCGACCTTGCTGGATTCGGCCTGCGGCTGCGCGGTGCATTCGAAGCTGAGCGCCTCCCAGGCCTACACGACGCTGGAGCTGAAGGTCGCCTACCACAAGGCGATGACCGCCCAGACCGGCCCGGTCCGCGCCGAGGGGCGCGTTGTCACCATCGGCCGCCGCACCGCCTTCGCCGAGGCGCGGATCATCGACGTCGACGGCCGGCTCTACGCCTCGGCCACCTCGACCCTGCTGGTAATGGACAAATGAACGACGCCACATTCGCCTTGCCGCCCGGCGTCGTCGCCGCGCCTCCGCCGAAGGCCGTCTTCAAGCTGCCATTCTCCCGCAAGACCGCTCTGGCGGTCGGCGGCGCGGTGATCCTAGCCGGCGCCGGCGCGGCCTATATCGCCATGCCGAAGGCCACGGTGTCCACCGACGCAGCCTATGTCGAGGCCGACAGCTCCGTGGTCGCGCCGCGGGTGAAAGGGCTGGTGGCCGACGTGCTGGTCCGCCACAATCAGGCGGTCCATCGCGGCGATCCCCTGGTGCGTATCGATCCCGAAGAGTTCGACGCCCGCGTCGCCTCGGCCTCGGCGGACCTGCAGGACGCCCAGGCGCAGGTGCAGGCCGCCCAGGCCGCGCTGGCCGCTCTGACGCCGGAGGAGCAGCTCGCCGCGTCCAACGTGCGCGCCGCCGCCGCGGTGATCCGTTCCGCCGACGCCCAGAGCGACCGCGCCCAGAGCGACCGCCAGCGCTTCGAGAAGCTGGTCGCCGACGGCGCGGTCTCCCGCCGCGACGTAGACGCCTACAAGGCCACAGCCATCAGCGCGGAGTCGGACGCGGTCAAGACGCGCGCCCAGCTGGACGTCAGCCGCAATCAGGTGGCCGTCACGGCCGCCAAGCGGGCCACCCTGGCCGCCAGCCTCGCCCAGTCCAGGGCCGGCGTCGGCCGCGCCCAGGCGGCGCTCGACCTCGCGCGCCAGGACCAGGGCCATACCGTGATCCGCGCGGCCATCGATGGCGTGGTCGGCGACCGGCAGGTCGAGCCCGGCGACTATGTGCAGCCCGGCTCGCGGCTGCTGACGATCGTGCCGATGAAGGCCCTCTATGTGACCGCCAACTTCAAGGAGACCCAGGTCTCGCGCATGGTCGCGGGCCAGCCGGCGACCATCAGGGTCGACGCCCTGCCGGGCCAGCCGCTGAGGGGCGAGGTGGACAGCTTCGCCCCCGGCTCGGGCTCGCAGTTCTCGCTGCTGCCCTTCGAGCCCGGCACGGGCAATTTCACCAAGATCGTCCAGCGGGTGCCGGTGCGCATCCGCTTAGATACCGGTCAGCCCGGCCTTGAGCGGCTGAGGCCCGGCCTGTCCACGACGGTGACGGTGCGCCTGCGCTAAACCGCGGCGAACACCAGGGCCACGTTCAGGCCGCCGAAGGCGAAGGCGTTCTGCAACAGGAGGCGGGAGGCGATAGGCTGCGCCTCGCCCAGCACCAGGTTGAGGTCGCAGGCGGGGTCGCGCTGGTTGAAGTTCTGGATCGGCGGGGCCAGGCCTTCGGCGAGCGCGCGCAGGCCGATCACCGCCTGTAGCGCCGCCGAGCCGCCGATCAGGTGGCCATGGGCGCTCTTGGTGGCGATTACCGGCAGGGTCCGCGCGCGTTCGCCGAACACCTCCACCAGGGACTGGGTCTCGGCCGCGTCGTTCAGCGGAGTGCCGGTGCCGTGTGCGGAGACCAGGATGTCGTCGCGCTCGAGCACGCCGGCCTGGGTCGCCGCCTGGCGCATGGCGCGCGCCTGGCCCTCCGGCGACGGCTGGGTGATGTGGAAGGCGTCCGATGACATGCCCCAGCCGATCAGCTCTCCCAGGATCGTCGCGCCGCGGGCCTCGGCGTGGTCCATGGCTTCGAGCATCAGGACCGCACCGCCCTCGCCCAGCACCATGCCGTCGCGGTCGGCGCTGAACGGCCGGCAGGTGGTCGGCGACATGGCGCGGATCGCGTCCCAGGCACGCACGCAGCCGGCGGTGGAGATCGCCTCGCTGCCGCCCACCAGGGCGCAGTCGACCTGGCCCAAGGCGATCATCGCCGCACCCTGGGCGATGGCGTGGGAGGAAGAGGCGCAGGCGCTGGAGACAGCGAACACCGGGCCGCGGATCTCGAAGGCCATGGCAACGGCGCTGACGCCGGCGCTCAGCATTACCCGCGGCACGGTCGAAGGGTGCAACTTCGGGGACTTCATCCCGAAGAACCGCTCGTAGCCGGCCTCCAGGGTCGCCAGGCCGCCCAGACCGTGGCCCAGGATCACGGCGGTGCGCTCGGTGAGCGTCGGGTTCCCGCGCAGGCCGGACTGTTCCAGGGCTTCGAGGGCCGGGGCGAGCGCCATGCGCGCAAAGGGATCGAGGCCGCCGGCTGCCGGCTTGCCGAGGCCCGCGTCCAGCGCCGCCTCATAGCCCGGCGCGACTCGGGCCATCGGCAGCTCCAGCCCGCCGGGGCCGTAGGGGCTGTCGCCCATGATCGTGCGTTCGATGCCGCCGCGGCCGTCGCGCACGGCCTGCCAGTTCGCCTCGACCGAGGCGCCCAACGCCGAGATCGCGCCCAGACCGGTCACGGCGATGCGGTTCATCTGGGCTTGGCGCTCAGACGGAGGCCGCGGCCTGCGCCCGGTCCTTGAGCTTGTCCATCAGTTCGCCGAGCGTCTTGCAGTCGCTGAGCTCCTCGGCTTCGACGACGATGCCGTAGCGTTCCTCGACCTCGAACAGCACGCTGATGACGTCCAGCGAGGCGATGCCGAGGTCTTCCAGATTGGCCTCGCGCGTCAGCGTCGCGCGGTCGATCAGGGCTTCCTTGGAGATCACGTCGAAGAGCTCATCGTCGCTGGGGATCATCTGGGCCATGACGACCTCTTCTTCCACAATACCGGCCACCGACAGCGCAGCCCAACACCCTTCCGGACGCCGCCGGAGGCCTACAGCCTCAAACCCCCGAAGCCAAGCGTCAACCCGGCGCAGCCCCGGCCCGGGCGCGGGCCGGCGGCGCGGGCGCCGAGGCCGTGGCGGGCGCCTCCCCGCCGAAAAAGCCGGCAGTCAGCTCGCCCAGCCGCACGTGCTGCCTGTCCACGTGGATCATGTGATAGCTGTCCTCGAGCATCACCACCTCGCTGAAACCGCCCAGCGCGCGCTGCAGGCGCAGCGCGTTGCGCGGATCGGCCATGTCGTCTTCGCAGGCGTGGGCGATCAGCACGGGCGCCCTGATGTCCGCAGCCACCTTCTCCACGTGCCGCGCCAGGCGGTAGAGCTGGTACATGCAGCCCAGCGGCATGCGGTCCAGCGCGCCGGGGATCAGCGACCCCAGCGCGGTCTCCGCCAGGCCCCGCAGGCGCTCGTCCTTGAACCCATAGGGATGCGGCTGGACGAAGCTCAGCGACCGCAGCAGGGGCAGGTTCGCGACCGCCTGGATCACCGGCGCGCCGAGCGTGATCTTGGGCATGTTCCAGCCGTCGTATTCGAACAGCATCGAATAGACCGCGGCGCCCTTGATCTCGGGGAACTCCGCGCAGAGCTCCAGGCCGATGGCCCCGCCCGCGCAGATGCCGGCGACGTAGACCTCGTCCACCTCCCGCGAGAAATCGAGATAGGCCTGCTTGGCGCTGTCGACCCAGTCGCGCCAGTCGGTCTTCAGGATGTCGGCCTCCGTCCCGCCGTGGCCGGCGAGCATGGGGCCGTAGAGGCTGAAGCCGCGCTTGTGCAGCACCCGCCCGACCGGCTTCATCTCCTGCGGCGCGCCCGTCAGGCCGTGGATCAGCATCACGCCCTTGCCGCTGTCGCCCCGGATGCGGAAGCTGCGGTCCTTGATCGGGGCCTTCATCTCGCGGCGCGCATCGCGGCTGTGTTCAGTTGACGACGCAGCGGCGAAGCAGGGTGTCGAGCAGCTTCAGCGCCAAGTCGATCTCCTCGTAGGTGATGTCCAGCGAGGGCGCGAAGGTGATGACGTTCTTGTAGTAGCCGCCGACGTTGAGGATCAGGCCCATCTGCTTGCCGCCGACGTCGAGGTCGCCCTTCAGGCCCTCGGCCACCATGCGGTCAAGCAGGGCCTTGTCGGGGGTGAAGCCGTCGGCGCCGCAGAGTTCGGCGCGCAGCGCCAGGCCCAGGCCGTCCACGTCGCCGATCTGCGGCCAGCGCTTCTGCAGCGCCTGCAGACCCTCCAGGAAGTAGGCCCCCTTCTCGGGCACCGTGCGTTCATAGCCGCCCTCGGCGGCCATCCGCAGGGTCTCAAGCGCCACCGCCGTGCCCATCGGGTTGGCGTTGAAGGTCGAGTGGGTGGCGCCTGGTGGGAAGACCTCAGGATTGATCAACTCTTCCTTGGCCCAGAGGCCGGACAATGGGTTCAGGCCATTGGTCACCGCCTTGCCGAACACCAGCACGTCCGGCTGCACGCCGAAATGCTCGATCGACCACAGCTTGCCGGTACGCCAGATGCCCATCTGCACCTCGTCGACCACCAGCAAGATCCCGTGCTGGTCGAGCACCTTCTTCAGCTCGATGAAGAAGTTCTTCGGCGGGATGACGTAGCCGCCGGTGCCCTGGATCGGCTCGGCATAGAAGGCGGCGAACTCGCATTCGCCGGCCTTGGGGTCGGAAATGCCATGGAATTCGCTTTCGAACAGGCGGGCGAAGTTCCGCACGCAGTAATCACCATACTCTTCCTTGCTCATGCCCTTGGGGCCGCGGAAGGCGTAGGGGAACTCCACGAAGTGGGCGCGGTCGCCGAAGTGGCCGTAGCGGCGGCGGTAGCGGTAGGACGAGGTGATCGCCGAGGCCCCCAGGGTGCGGCCGTGGTAGCCGCCCTGGAAGGCGAACATGAAGCCCTTGCCGTCCCGGGCGTTGCGCACAACCTTGAGACTGTCCTCGATCGCCTGGGCGCCGCCGACGTTGAAATGCACGCGACCCTTGGCGCCGAACTTGGCCTCCGCGTCGCGGGCGATCAGAGCGGCCAGCTCCACCTTTTCGCGGTGCAGATGCTGCGAGGCGATCTGCGGCAGGACGTCCAGCTGGCGGTGTGCGGCGGCGTTCAGGCGCGGGTTGCGGTAGCCGAAATTGGCCGTCGAGTACCACATCTGCAGGTCGAGATAGGCCCGTCCCTCGGCGTCGTACATGTAGGAGCCGTCACAGGTGTCGAAGAACTTCGGTTGCGCCAGGTAGTGGACGGTGTCGCCCCACGAACAATATTGCGCATCGAGCGCGCGAAGCTCGGCCTCGGTAAGCTGGGGGGCGGGCGCGTCGTACATCCAAGAACTCCGAAAGGACTAAAGCCGGCGGGAACTAGCATGCCGGCGCTGGGCGCCCAGCGATAATCCGAGACCGGGCCATGCGCAGGGGAATGTGACAATCGGCCCGCCGCCGACGCCACGAGCGCCACCGGCGGACAATGTTCGTTGTTTGGACCTGTTTTTCGAGCCACCCGTCCCCTTATGACGCCGTAATACCGCCACCGCCTCAGCACGCGAGGCGGTGCAAATCGCCAAAAAAATGCGGTCGCGGCGGGGTTGCGGCCGGTGCGCGATACAGCCTGCGGTGACTCGCGCGACTCCGAGAGTTCTGCTTTTGTTCTGGCCGGCGGACGGAGAGCGGATCATGGCGGACGGCGCATCGCATCGGGTCTTCGAAGGTTGGCCGGCCTGGCCGCGGCTCAGCCAGGCCTTGGCCGCCCGATCCAGCCTGTGGGCGGTCTGCCGGTGCGGGCGCGAGGCGGTGATCGATCCGAGGCCGTGGGTCGGCCAGGGGCTGGGGCGCCAGGCCACGGCCCACCTGGAAACGCGCCTGCGCTGCATCTGCGGCGCCCGCCGCGCGCGTCTGGAGATCCGCGGCCTCGCCGAGGCGCCGACGCGAGGCGCCGGCGCCATCCACATCTTCCGCTAGGCCGGCGCGGCTTCCGTGAACATCGGGGTCGAGCGGAAGATGGCCTGCTCTTCCTCGGTCATGTCGGACGGCACGTCGGCGAACAGCGGGGTCGACAGGTAGCGCTCGCCGGTGTCCGGCAGCATGGCCAGGATGTTCGTCCCCTTGGGCGCGTCGGCGGCGATCTTCAGCGCGCCGGCGAAGGTGGCGCCCGAGGTGATGCCACAGAAGATGCCCTCCTGCGTCGCCAGGTCCTGGCTCATCTTGATCGCCTCGGGGCCCGGGATGGCCATCAGCTGGTCGACATATTTCGCGGTCACCGCGTCGCCGGTCAGCTTGGCGATGAAGTCCGGGGTCCAGCCCTGCATCGGGTGCGGCTTCCAGGCCGGGTGGCCGGCGGCGGGCGAGCCGTCGGGGTTGTAGCTCTGCGGTTCGTGGCTGGCGATCAACGCCGCGTCGGAGGGCTCGCAGACCACGATCTTCGTCTTCGGGCTCTTGGCGCGCAGCACCCGCCCGACCCCGTTCAGCGTGCCGCCGGTGCCATAGCCGGTCACCCAGTAGTCCAGTTGCTCGCCCTCGAAGTCCTTGAGGATCTCCGGGCCGGTGGTGCGCGCGTGTATGTCGGCGTTGGCTTCGTTCTCGAACTGCCGGGTCATGAACCAGCCATGCGCCTTGGCCAGCTCGACGGTCTTGTTGATCATGCCGGTGGCGCGCAGCGCCGCGGGCGTCAGGACGACCTTGGCGCCCAGGAACCGCATCAGCCGGCGGCGCTCGATGGAGAAGCTCTCGGCCATGGTCACCACCAAGGGATAGCCCTTGGCCGCGCAGACCATGGCCAGGCCGATGCCGGTGTTGCCGCTGGTCGCCTCGATCACCGTCTGGCCAGGCTTCAGCTCGCCGGATTTCTCGGCCGCCTCGATGACGCCGAGCGCCAGGCGGTCCTTGACCGAACCCAGCGGGTTGAAGGCCTCGACCTTCACGAAGAGGTGCACGCCGGCCGGCGCCAGGCGGTTGATCCGCACCACCGGCGTATTGCCCACCGTTCCCAGGATGCTGTCGTATCGGGCCATCTTAAGGTTCCTTCTCGAGGCTCGACAGAAGGCCCAGGCGGCGTGCGTGAGTCAATTCAGGAGAACAAAGGTCGCCCGGACCTTTTCTGGGGCTTGAGGAGGTGCATCGTAAGGGCCAAGCTTCATGCCGTCTTGGGGGAACGCGACATGACGCTGAAGGTGATCGGATCGGGCTTCGGCCGCACGGGGACCATGTCCTTGAAACTGGCGCTTGAGCAAATCGGCCTGGGACCCTGCTATCACATGGTCGAGGTCTTCAAGAACCCGGCCGCGCCGGACATGTGGTCGGCGGTCGCGGACGATCTGGACCATGCCGACTGGGGCAAGATCTTCGACGGCTACAATTCCACCGTCGATTGGCCGAACGCCACCTACTACAAGGAACTGGCCGACGCCTATCCCGCCGCCAAGGTGATCCATACCGAGCGCGACGCCGAGGACTGGTACGCCTCGACCCAGGCGACGATATTCGCCGACCGCGGCCCGCCGGATCCCGACGTCCCGTTCGCGCGGATGATCAGCAAGGTGATCTTTCCGCTGTTCGACGGGCGCATGGCCGACAAGGATCACCTGATCTCGGTCTATCGGGCGCATAACGCCCGCGTCCGCGAGACCATCCCGCCGGAGCGGCTTCTGATCTATCACGTGGCCGACGGCTGGGGCCCGCTGTGCGACTTCCTCGGCGTGCCCGCGCCCGAGGGCGACACGCCGAAGGTCAATTCACGCGAGGAGTTCGGGGCCCACATCGAGACCCAGATCCAAGCCGCTATAAACTAGGATTGGACGACCTAGCGGCCGCCGCCGCCGGTGATTTCCTTGATCAGGCCCTGGATCGGGGCCTTGCCGCCCGCGCCCCAGACCACCTTCATGAAGGCCAGCGTCCGGCCGGCCGCGTCCTCGAACTTCCACTCGCAGTCGTCGATGCGGCAGTCCTCGAACTTCGGCGTCTCGCCGCCGGAATAGACTAGCCGGCAGTCGCGGAACTCGCAGGACGAGAACACCTCGCCGTCGAGCACGACGGTCTCGTGGTTGTAGATCGCATTGTCGGGCATCGGATCAGCCTTGGTCGTCGTCGCTGCGGGGCGTCGCGGACGGATCGGCTTCCAGGCGGGCGCGCTCGCGGGCCTCGGCCTTGGCGCGGGCCTTCTCGGCCACCTTGGCGGCCTTCAGGCGATCGCGTTCGGCGCGTTCGAAATTGTAGTTGGGCTTTCGCGCCATCGTGGACTCCGTCGGGGGTAAGGCGGGGCGCGAGCCGAGCCGGCGAAACGGGGTCTTACACTGAAATGGCCGCCCGGCGCATCCCTGCTCTTTCGGAACTCGCCGCGCGGACGCCCTAGTCGAGCGCCGCGGAGTCGCCGCTGGCGCCGGGCTGGATGGCGCCTGTGTCAACGCCGGTGTCGAGGCCACGGCCCGGCTGATCGCGGCCGAGCTTGGGACCAAGGTCCTTGCCCTGCTGCGGCGGACGGGGCGCCTTGGGGGTGTCCTCGGTGGGGTCAGTGTGCGGTTCGCCGGTCATGGCAGGCCTCCTGTCTGAAACCCTAGGAACGGGGCGTCCCGGCGGCTTGTTCCGCGCCCGCCTGAAATGGAAAACGGCTCCTCCGCATGGGGCGGAGGAGCCGACAGCGGCGCCGCACAGCCGGGGGGTTGGGTTGGCCGGCGACGCCGATATTCCATGCGGAGCGGGGCTCGGGGGGAGGAAAGTCCGCTCTCCGCACAATGCCAATCTGACCGGCGTCCGCGGCGCGAGTTGGGCCGCTTCGTAACGCCAACAATTCCGAACCGACCCGAACTCGAGGAGTCCTGAAATCTAGGTCCGCGCCTGACCTGCCGCCTCAATAGTAGCGCGGGATGGGTCCTCGCTGCGGGGTGCGGCGCTCCGCCAGATCGAAGGCGACTTCGTCGACATAGCACCAGCCCCAGCCTTCCGGCGGGTCGTAGCCTTCGATGATCGGGTGGCCGGTCGCGTGGAAGTGGGCTGTGGCGTGCCGGTTCGGCGAGTCGTCACAGCAGCCGACCTGCCCGCACGTCCGGCAAAGCCGCAGGTGCAGCCAGACCGAGCCGATCTTCAGGCAGTCCTCGCAGCCCAGCGCGCTCGGCGTCACGTCGCGGATGCCGGCGGTGTGCGGGCAGGCCTCGTCCATGCGCCCTAGGCCTCCAGTTCGATGTCCCAGTAGAGGTAGTCGAGCCAGCTTTCGTGCAGGTGGTGCGGTGGGAATTTCCGGCCGTGCTGCTGCAGTTCGAAGGCCGTCGGCCGGTGCGGCATATGCAGCGGGTGCATGTGCGCCTCGCGCGGGGTGCGCCCGCCCTTGGTCAGGTTGCAGCGCGCGCAGGCGGTGACGATGTTTTCCCAGGTGGTCCGCCCGCCGCGCGAGCGCGGGATCACATGGTCGAAGGTCAGGTCATCGCCGCAACGGCAGTACTGGCAGGTGAAGGCGTCGCGCAGGAAGAGGTTGAACCGGGTGAAGGCCGGCGGCCGGTCCTGGGTCACGTACTGCTTCAGCGACACGACGCTCGGCAGCTTCATCTCAAAGGAAGGCGAGTGCACCACCTGGTCGTAGGTCGAGACCACGTCGACGCGGTCGAGAAAAACCGCCTTGATGACGTCCTGCCAGGGCCAGAGCGAAAGCGGATAGTAGCTGAGCGGCCGGAAATCGGCGTTCAGCACGAGGGCGGGCATCCCTGACGGCGGGCGGCTAAGCACCTGCATGGGGAACCTCCGCGCCAGGATACCCATCGAGGCGGGCGGGGATCGGTTGGCGCGAGGCGCCTAGATGATACGCGGATGAACTGAAGACGAAGACCCCTGTTCGCGCGGCTTGCAGCGGCGACGGGCCAGGTCAGGAAGCCCAGGCTGTCCCGCTATCGGGACCCTTATAGGTAAGATTCGGAGACATCTCCATGACGGAGAGAGCCGTAGCCTCGCCCAAGCTCATTGTCGGAGCGGGCGAGGCTTATCGGCGTCGCATCTGGAACTAGGCCACGGCGGCGAAAGTCGCGCCGGCGATGGTGAGGCCCAGGGCCACGATCGCGAAGGAAATCACGGTGTCCAGGACGCGGTTGAGACGGATCGACATGAGAGTAGTCCTTTTCTTGGTTTGGCCGCCGGTCTCCCGGTCGCCCAGTCCGATGTGGACGATGCTTAGATAGCACCTATCTGAACGATGTCTAGATACGCTTTTGTGCAGTGCAGCTATGCAAATATGTATGGGAAGCCAGGGATCCCGCGCCGACGAAAAAGGGCCCCGCAAGGGAGCCCTTTCCGGATCGCCGCTCCGCTTGGGGAGAGCGTGGCGATCAGCCGCCAGCGGCGACAAAGGCGGCGACGACGGAGGATCCCATGGTCAGGATCAGTGCCGGCGCAATACGGTCGCAAAACCGTCCGAGGCGAGAGATGGACACGAGGACACACACCTTCAAGTTGGAACCCCGAGGGAGCGGGGCTGTTGTTATCTAAGCAGCGTCAAGATAGCGCACATCTAAGCGATGTCAAGATATCTTTACGGCGCATAGATTGCTGCATAAGGT
>NZ_SSMZ01000079.1 GCF_004799395.1 Phenylobacterium sp. | reverse complement strand
AGGGCGGCGAGCACGCCTGGCTGTTCGACAACGCCGTCGATCGTCTCGACGTCGACGCCCGCATCGTGGGCTTCGACATGACCAAGATCCTGGATGCGCCCACCATCCGCACGCCGGCGATGATGTACCTGTTCCATCGCCTCGAGCAGCGCCTGGACGGCTCGCCGGCCATCATCGTCGTCGACGAGGGCTGGAAGGCGCTGGACGATCCGGTGTTCGTGCGGCGGATCAAGGACTGGGAAAAAACCATCCGCAAGCGCAACGGACTGGTCGGCTTCTGCACCCAGAGCGCCTCCGACGCCCTGGAAAGCCGCATCGCGTCTGCGATCATCGAGCAGGCCGCCACGCAGATCTTCTTCCCCAACAGCCGCGCACGGGTCGCCGACTACGTGGAAGGCTTCGGCCTGACCGAGCACGAGTTCGAGCTGGTGCGCAGCCTGCCCGACACCTCGCGCTGCTTCCTGATCAAGCGTGGCGACCATTCCGTCGTCGCCCGGCTCGACCTGTCGGGCCTCTCCGGCGAGCTGGCGGTGCTGGCCGGCACCGAGCGGGCCGTGCGGCGGCTGGAAGCCTTGCGTGGCGAGCTCGGCGACGAGCCCGACGCCTGGCTTGGCCCCTTCATGGCGGGGCGCACAGCGGCATGAGCGGATCCTGCTCCAGCCTGGTCGGCGAAGGCGTCATCCGCGGCGTGCTGGGCGCTGTCGATTGCCAGACGCGCGCCTTCGCCGAGGCCGGCTATTCTTCCCTGACGTCGGCCTCGTCCGGCTTCCAGATCGCGCTGACGGCGCTGCTCACCATCTACGTCGCCCTGGTCGGCTACCGGATGATGTTCGCCCAAGGCGGCGCCAAGCTCTCCGATGCGCCGGGCATCGCGCTTTCCATCGGCGCCATCCTGGCCCTCGTCACCAGCTGGTCGACCTTCCAGACCCTGGTCTTCGACGTGGCGTCCAAGGCGCCCGGCGAGATCGCTGCGGCGGTCGCCGCGCCGCTCCAGGCCAACAGCGGCTCGCTGGCCGCCGACCCGGTGAACGGGCTGCAAGCGGCCTATGACCAGTTGACCCGCTCGGCCGTGGCCTTCGGCGCCACCGCCGGACCCAACGCCAAGGCCTATTCCAGCCCGCAGGCGTCGGCCGCCGAGGCCCTTTCGGCCGCGTCCGGCGCGCTCTTCATGACCACCGCCGGCGTCATCGCCGCCGCCACCCTGTCGATCGGCGTGCTGACCGCCGTGGGCCCGATCTTCATCGCCATGTTCCTGATCCCGGCCACTCGAGGCCTGTTCTCCGGCTGGGTGAGGGCCCTGGGCGCGGCGGCGCTCGTGCTATTGCTGGGCTGGCTGGGGATCGTGCTCCTGCTCTCCGTGCTGGAGCCCTGGCTGATCGCGCTCGCCCGCGAGCAACAGTCCGGCCAGCTGCAGACCCAGACCGCCACCAGCGCCGCGGCCCTGGTCGCGGTGTTCAGCGTCGGGCAGGTGGGTCTGCTGATCGCCGCCTGCGTCATGGCCTTCGGCTTCCGCCTGCGCAGCGCCGTCCCCGGCGTCGGCCGCCGCCTTGCCCCGACCGCCGCGCCGGAACCGGCCACGATGGCGCCGGAGCCCTCCCGCGCCCAGCGCCTGGCCTTCGATCTGCAGCGCGATCCCGCCTATTCAGAAGCCCGCGCGCGCCCGATGCAGCTCGCCGCCGCCACCGCCTCCGCCAGCCGCCAGACCGTCGAGGTCAAGCACGCGCCGCGCCTCGGCGATGAGTACCGCCGACCGGCCGTCGAGTCGCGCCGACTGAAGGTCCGATGATGAAGCCGCTCGCGCCCCTCACACTTGCCCTCATGCTGCTGGCCGCGCCGGCCGGCGCCGTCGCGCCGCATCCCGGTCCGGGCGATCCGCGCATCTTCGAGGTGCTCTACGACCCCAGCGAAGTGGTCGAGCTGCACGGCGTCTTGGGCTACCAGCTGTCCCTGGAGTTCGATCCCGCCGAGCGCATCGAGAATGTCGCCATCGGCGATTCCCTCGGCTGGCAGGTGACGCCGAACCGCAAGGCGAACCTGCTGTTCATCAAGCCGATGTCGCTGCGTCCCGACACCAACATGACGGTGGTCACTAACCTGCGCCGCTACAACTTCGAGCTCAGCGTGAAGGCCAAGGCGCCGGCCAAGGCGATCCCGTTCAGCGTGCGCTTCACCTATCCGCCGCCGGTCTATGCGATCGTCGAGCCGCCGCCGCTCCCGCCACCGCCGATCGACCGCAACCACGCCTACAGCTTCCAGGGCTCGGACAAGAACCTGCCGGACCGCATGTTCGACGACGGTCTGGCGACCTATTTCACCTTCCGCAGCCAGGAAGACCTGCCGGCGATCTTCGCCGTCGAGCCGGACGGGCAAGAGTCGGTGGTCAATTCGCACATGAAGGACGGCTACATCGTGGTCGACCGCATCGCCCGCGGCTTCGTCCTGCGACGCGGCAGCGAAGTGACCAAGGTCTACAACGACGGCTATCATTCCCAACAGGCGAGCGCGCTCAGTCCGGTGCGCAAGCCGAAGGACCCCTGGTGGCGCCGATGACGTCCGAACCCCAACCGAGCGACGGCGTGAGCGCGGTCTTCGCCCGCAGCGAAGCCATGCGTCCCAGGGTGCAGCAGCCCAATTCGCCCTGGACTGTGATCGCGGGCCTGGGCGCCGCCGCCGCCCTCGGCGTCTTCGCCTTCACCAGCCTCAGCAACGCGCGCGCCGCCCACGCCCAGACCGCGCCGCCCCGGCTCGACGCCGCTGGCCAGCCGACGCCGGCCTGGGCGCCGGCGCTGCAGATGATGATGGCGCAGAACCAGGCAGTGAACCCGGTCCCGCCGTCGGCCCAGGCGGCCCCGCCGGCGCCCACGCCCGCGCCTCTGCCGGCTGCGCCCCAACCCAATCCCTCCGAGGCCAACTGGAAGGCGCCTGCAGTGGTCGTCGACCTCAGCGAGCCCGGCGGCGCGGCGGCGACCACGCGCCTTGCCCAGGCCGGCGCCGCGGGCGCACCCACGGCCGCGACGGCGGAGGACGCACGCCTCAACCCCGAGGAGCGGTTCGCCGCGCGGGTCTCCGGATCGCTCACCGAGACGGCGCGCGCCATCCAGATGCGCGACCTCGCCCGCATCGTGCCGCAGGGCTTCGTGATCCCCGCCGTCCTGGAGACCGCAATCGACTCCGACCTGCCCGGCTCGGTCCGCGCGGTGGTCAGCCGTGACGTGCGCGGCTTCGACGGCAGCCAGGTGCTGATCCCGCGCGGCTCCAAGCTGATTGGCCAGTACCGCAGCGCCGCCGCCGTCGGCCAGACGCGGGCCTTCGTGGTCTGGTCGCGGATCATCACACCCGGCGGCGTCTCGGTGGATGTGGGCTCGCCCGCCACCGATCAGCTGGGTCGCGGCGGTCTGGCCGGCAAAGCCGACACCCATTTCTTCGAACGCTTCGGCGCCTCGATCCTGCTCTCGGTGATCTCCGCCGGGGTCAATGCCGCCGGCGCCAGCAGCGGCAGTTCCACGGCTATCGTCATCGGGTCGTCCACCCAGGCGAACCAGGTGGCCAGCATCGCGCTCCAGAAGCAGATCGACATCCCCACCACCATCCGCGTCCCGCAGGGCGCGCCGGTGCAGGTCTCGGTGGCCCGCGACCTCGACTTCTCAGGCGTCGCACCGCGATGAAGGCCGCCAGATGAGCGCCGGCGGCGTCTATCTCGACGCCTATCTGTCGCCGCTGGCGCCGTGGCTGTCGCGGCCGGACGTCACCGACCTCCTGATCAACCGCCCGGGCGAGGTCTGGGTGGAGACCACCGGCGGGGCGATGAGCCGCGAGCCCGCCGACCAGCTGACCGAAGTCGCCCTGCTGCGCCTGGCGCGCCAGATCGCCGCCGCCAGCCACCAAGGCGTCAACCGCGAGCAGCCTCTTCTCTCGGCGACGTTGCCCGACGGCGCCCGCGTGCAGGTGGCCGCGCCGCCGGCCACCCGTGGCGGTCTGGTGATGGCGGTGCGAAAGCATGTGCTCTCCGACATGAGCCTGGAGGACATGGCCCGCGACGGCCTGTTCGACGCCGCCCAGCGCAGCGACCCGGTGGGCGATGCAGCCGCCGACGCGGCGCTGGAAGCCGTGCTCGATTCCGGCGACATGATGGGCTTCCTCCGCGAGGCGGTGGCCCGGCGCAAGACCATTGTCATCTCCGGCGGGACCGGCAGCGGCAAGACGACACTGCTGAACGCTCTGGTGAAGGAAATCCCCCGCTCCGAGCGCCTGGTGGTCATCGAGGACGCGCCGGAGGTGCGGCTGGATCACCCCAATGCCGTGGGCCTTATCTCTGTGCGCGGCGAATTGGGCGAGGCCCAGGTGGACGCCGACACCCTGCTGGCCGCGGCGCTTCGCTTGCGGCCGGACCGCATCCTGCTGGGCGAATTGCGCGGCCGCGAGGCCTTCGCCTTCATGCGCGCGGTGAATAGCGGCCACCCGGGATCGATCACCACGGTGCATGCCGACAGTCCGGCCGGCGCGCTCGACCAGATTTCGCTTCTTGCCCTCACCTCAGGCGTCGACCTGGGCTGGGACAAGGTGCAGGCCTATGTCAGCCGGGTCGTCGATGTGGTGGTGCAGCTCGACCGCACGGCCGGCGCGCGGCGCCTGACCGAGGTGCTGTTCCGCTCGCGCCAGCACCGCCGTCGCGCCGGGGACTAGTTCTACTTGTCGATGCCGTAGCGGTAGACCGCGCGGAAGCCGAAGTCGCCAAGGCCGGGGTTCTGCGGGCCCGCCAGCTGGGCATGGCTCATGTGGATCCAGGACATCTCCACCGACCATCGGTCGGTCGCCTTCCAGCCCAAGGACAGCTCCGGCTCGAACAGGACGCGCGAGCCCAGGTCGAGCTTGGTGTCCCATTGGTGCAGGCGATAGGCGACCTGGTCAGGGGTCAGGCCAGGATCGTTGGGCGACGGCAGATCGACCGATCCGGTGTGGATGGCCCCGCCGATGCCGGGCTCGAAATAGAGCCTGTCGTCGAGGAATTTGAACCGCCAGTCGAAGCCAGCTGCGGCGAAATCCGTCTCGCCCAGGGTGTTCAGGCCGATCAGGAAGTGGACATGCGGCGAGCCGATCCACGACAGCTCGTCCAGCGAGGCGGTCCGGACCCCAAACACGACATCCTTGCCGTGCTCGAAGTGTCCGCCGTGGGAGATGCCATCCATGATGTCGTGCTGATAGACGCCGAGGAAGAGCTCACCGGCGCTGGCCCGGCCCGCCGCCAGCGCCAGGATGGCCGCCGCCACCAGACTTGCTCTCAACGCCATCTCGATACTCCCAAGGCCTTAGCCCAGTCGTAACCCTAACCGATTGCCAATTCCTTGAGCGTCGCGCGCCAGGGGTCGCGCGTGGCAAGCGCCGCCGTGCATCTTTCGTCGTAAATCCGGCGTAACCTTTGCAGTGCAGGGCTTGCGTCCTGCCTCGTGTTCAACACCGGGACAGGTCGCAGGTGAGCGCCACGCATCCGCGCGATGCAGACGGGGTTCGATGTTGTTGTGGGTTTTGCTTCTCGGCGGGTTGGCGGCGATCGGCGCGATCGGCGCGCTGGTCCTGTCGGTCAGCCGTGCGGAGCGCCGCGCTCGCCGCAGCCTCTACCGCGCCCTGGGCCTTGCCGAGACTACCGTCGACTTCCTGATGGCGCGCAACCGCGACGTGCTCACTGAGCTCTCCTATGTGCGCGGAGAGGGTGAAGCCGCCGTCAGCGAGGCTATCGAGGCCGCCCCTTCGCGCCACCGCAATGTCGTCTTTCTGCGACCGGGCCTTCGCCCGCCGCGCGCGGCGGCGAGTGGCGCCGGGTCTGACGATCGACAGGCCCACGACGGCGAGTCCTCGCCGTCCTCGGCCGGCGAAACGCGCCACTAGTCCGCCAGGTCGCCGCAGCGTCGCTGCGCCCCATTTCCTTGCCCGATTAACGGCTTGATCAGCCGAAGCTGGCATTGTCCCGCCAACAAGTGGTGGGTGATCCGAGATGGCGTACGACACAGGCGCGCCAGGCGCCGAGAGCGAAGCTTCCGCACCGATCCAGCGTGGTCCCCTGCGCCCCTCGCGCCTAGCGACCGCGCGCTCGAGACTGGGCGGCGACACGCTGGTCCGCCTCGTCCAGTTCAGCGACCTTGCCCTTCTCGCCGGCCTCTTCCTGACGCGATGGCTGAGCGGCGGCATGGGCGGCGCGGCCGTTCTGCTCGCCGTCGCCTCCGTGCTGGTGGCGGCCGCCCTGGTGAGTTTCGAGGCCTATCAGCTGGGCGCTCGGGAGCGCCTGCATCGCCACGTTTACCGCGTGATCGGCGCGGTGGGCGGCGGCGGCCTGATGATGCTGACCTTCGTCTCCCTGGTCGCCCCTGCCGACAAGGCCGCGGACATCCTGCAGATCGTCGACTGGTGCCTGACCGCGGTGGCCCTGCTCTGCGCCTCGCACCTGGTCTGGTTCGCCTATATCCGCAGCCTGCGTCGCCAAGGCCTTCTGACCCCCAACCTGATGATCGTCGGCGCCACGCCCGCCGCCGAACGCCTGGTGGCCGCCGCCCTGGCCAGCCGCGACGTGAACATCCTGGGCGTGTTCGACGACCGCGGCGCGCGCAGCCCGCGGCACATCTTCGGCGTGCCGGTGCTTGGCAAGACCTCGGAGATCAAAGGCCACCGCCTGCTGCCCTACGTCGACCGCATCGTGGTCGCCGTGCCGTCCGGCGCCACCGCGCGCATCGCCCAGCTGATCCAGGAGCTGGCGCCGGTTCCCAACGCCGTCAGCCTGCTGATGGACAGCTATGATCCGTCGACCGAGCGGGCCGCCCATGAGCGGCTGCTCGACATGCCGCTGGCCCATCTGGCCGGGACGCGGCGCGGCGCCATGCAGGCTCTGCTGAAGCGCATGATCGACGTTTCGTTCAGCATCGGCGGCCTCATCGTGCTCGCCCCGGCGCTGGTCGCCATCGCCATCGCCATCCGCCTCGACAGCCCCGGCCCGATCCTCTTCAAGCAGCGCCGCCACGGCTACATGAACGAGGAGGTCGTGGTCTGGAAGTTCCGGTCCATGAAGACCGAGATGACCGACCACGCCGCCGCCCGCCAAGTCACCGCCAATGACGACCGGGTGACCCGCGTGGGCGCGTTCCTGCGGCGCACCAGCCTCGACGAGCTGCCGCAGCTGTGGAACGTGATCCGCGGCGAGATGTCCCTGGTCGGGCCGCGCCCGCACGCCATCGGCATGCTGGCCAACGGCAAGGAGGCTTCGAAGCTTGTGGCGTCCTACGCCCACCGCCACCGCATGAAGCCGGGCCTCACCGGCTGGGCGGCGATCAACGGCTCGCGCGGCCCGGCCGACACCACCGAGGCGATCCAGCGCCGTGTCTCGCTGGACCTGGAATATGTGGAGCGCCAGTCCGTCTGGCTCGACCTGTCGATCATCGTCAAGACCCTGCCCTGCGTCCTGGGCGACACCGCTTCGGTGCGCTAGGCGATCAGGCCGCGGTCAGTTCGCGCTGGCGGCGGCTCACCAGGAAAACGTCGCGGTACCAGACTTCCGCGGTCAGCAGCGTCCAGAGGGACTCGCTGGCGTCGATCTCGCCGCTGTCGTGGGAGCGAAGGAGTTCGGCGATCGCAACCTTGTCGCCATAGCAGCCGATCAGGCCCTCGCCGCTCGTCAGGTATCCGTACAACATGTCGCGCAGCGGACCTCGGAACCACTCGGCGAGCGGCACCCTGAAGCCCCATTTGGCGCGGTTGGTGATGGCCGGCGGCAACAGGTCCTTGGCCCATTGGCGCACGATCCACTTGCCGACGCCGCCGCGGATCTTCAGCCGGTCCGGCAAGGCCAGCCCAAAGGCGGCGAGTTCCTTGTCCAGGAACGGCGGGCGCACCTCCAGCCCCTCGGCCATGGTCATGCGGTCGCCGCGCTCCAGCATGTTACCGGGAAGCCAGGTCGCAAAGTCCACCGCCTGCATGCGGAAGAGCGGCCCCTCGTCGGTCACGGTCGCGAGCGCCGCGCTCTGGGTTTCGACGGTGCGCTGCAGGTCACCATCCGACCAGCCGAGCCCGGGAAACAGGCTCCGCAGGCCGTCGCGGTCGAAATAGCTGAACCACTGGACGAGGCGGTCGACTTCGTTCGGCCCCGCCATCGCGCGGAACGCCACCAGGGCGCGCCGGCGGTCGAGACCCAGCAGCCCGGTCAGCTTCGCCGCCAAGGCGGGCTGCAGGATCGTAAGCGCCTTGCGGATCGCCCAGGGCGGATCGGCGTAGGCGTGCTTCGGGTAGCCGGCGAAAATCTCGTCGGCGCCCTCGCCCGAGAGCGCCACCTTGACCGTTTCCTTGGCCACCCGGCTCATTTCGGCGATGGCGACGTCAGCCGGCTGGCTGACCGGGCCGTCCCGGCAGGCCGACAGCTCCGCCAGCCGTCGGATATAGGCGTCGGGCCCGACGACGATCGGACGGTGCAGGGTCCCGAACGCGTTGGCGACGGTCTCGGCGTACTTCAACTCGCTGTGCGGATCGCCCGCGAAGCCCACCGAAAACGTCTGGATCTGGTCGTGAGGCGCGCGGAGCTCGCGCATCGCCGCCACGATCAGGCTGCTGTCGAGCCCGCCGGAGAGGAAGGCCCCGACCGGCACATCGGCGACCAAGCGCTGGCGCACGGAATCCATGAAGAGATCGCGGCCGCGGCGGATCAGCTCCTCGTCGTCGATGCCCTGGGCCTGTCGCCGCGCCTGGGTGACCTCGGCGGCCAGCATATAGAAGCGCCCGGTCCGAACGCCTTGCCGGTCGAACTCCAGCCATGCGCCGGGTTCCAGCTGGCGCACCCCGCGCTGCAGACACTCGTTGCTATAGACCGCGCGGAACCGCAGGGCCTGGCGAAGGGCGTCTTCATCCAGGTCAGGCTTGACCAGCGGATGTTCCAGCAACGCCTTGAGCTCGCTGCCGAACACCAGAACCCCGGGCGACGGGGTGGCGTAGAACAGTGGCTTCTCGCCGACCGCGTCGCGCGCCAGCAGCAGGCGCTCGCCCTTGCGGTCCCAGGCGCCCAGCGCGAACATGGCGTCGAACCGCGGCAGGACGCCGGTCCATTCCCGCGCGACCCCGCGCAGGATCACCTCGGTGTCCCCGTTGGTTTGGAAGCGCTCGCCCGCCGCCTCGAACTCGGCGCGGAGTTCCCGGTAATTGTAGAGTTCGCCATTGTAGACGATCGCCACGTCGCTATCGGGAAACGCCATGGGCTGCGGGCTGCCGACGACGTCGATGATGCTCAGGCGCGTGTGCGCCAGACCGCAGGCGCCCTCGATCCAGACGCCGGAAGCGTCAGGCCCGCGCCGCCCGAGCGCCTTGGTCATGGCGGTCAGGACCTTTCGGTCGGGCTCTCCCGTCGAGAAGTCGACATAGCCGGCGATGCCGCACATTAGCTGACAAGCCCCGCAACAGCGTGGCGGATAGCGGATGGCGGGCGCGTCAATTGCCGCGACATGTTCAGACCTTGGGTCGTTCGGCCTGGCGCGAGGAATCGTCGCGTTCCCAGACATATCGCCCGGATGTGTTCATCTGCCGTTGCGCGCGTAACCATGAAGCGATCGCGACATAGACATAGGGCAGGGCTGAAAGATAGAGCGACGGACGGCCTGCGACCTCAAGTAGCGCGTTCCGATAATGCTTGGTCTTGGCTTCGCGGCTGGCGAGTTCGGGATACCTCTGACGCAGTTGCAACACGCCCAAGCGGCTGCGCGTCTTGATCTTGCGCAGGTCCCGAATGGCCATGGGGGCGATCACTTCGCTCACCGCGTCGGGCACCTGAACCCGTTCATGGGGCTCGAAGAGCAGGCGGACGTAGCCGTCGTCGGCGATCACGTCGGGGAAATCCTTGAAGCGCTGACGCCCCTCGCGGCTGAGCGCATAGGCGCCCGCCGCGATCATCCCCTCCTGGATGTAGGGCAGCGCCGTCCAGAACCGATAGTAGGCGCGCACGCCCCAGCTTGTTCCCGGCAGGAAGATATTGACCGGCCGCGGCGCGGCGGCGAGCGCCGGCCCCTGCTCAAGCGCCGCAGCGATCTTGCGGATCGCCGGCAAGGTGATCACCACGTCGGCGTCGACGTAGACGCGCGGGAAACCGCTCGCCGCCGCATCGCCAAGGTTCAGCGCATGGGTCTTGGACGGAACGTCGGTCTCAATCACCCGCACCGGTTCGCCGAAGCCACGCGCCACCGCGGCGGTGTCGTCCGAACAGCCGTTGCAGACGACGAACACCTCGATCTCGCCCGGCTGGCGGTCACGAAGCAGGGACTGCAGGCATCTCGCGATGACGGCGGCCTCGTTGTAGGCGGGGATGACGACCGAGATCAGGAAACCAGTTCCCTCAAGTCCGAAGGGGCGAGGCCAAGGTCCAACATGAGAATCGCGCGACAATCAGGCTGGCAGGGGCAACGACACGACTTACAACATAAGCTACGGGACCGCGCCAAGGGCAGTTGCATCTTCGGACGATTTTCAGCGAACATGTTCGTCCGACTCAATCCTCTGCTCAGTCTGACCGCAAAGTCCGACATCTCGATTGCAAGTCCGTTATCGATTTGCAGAGACGGGCTGTCCTAGAGCTTTTCGATGTCGATCACCTGGCAAGAGGCGCATATCCCATGGCGGGTTTGAGCGGCGCGGCATCGAAGCCGGCTGTGCGCATCTGCCTGGCGGGCTCGGGTGGCGGCCATGTGCGCCAACTCCTTGATCTGCAACCGCTCTGGTCGCAGCACGACTACTTCTTCGTCACCGAAGACACCGCCCTTGGCCAGACGCTGAGCGGCGCGCATCGGACCTACCTGGTTCCGCACTTCGCGTGGGGGCAAGCCCGGCTCGGCGCGCCGTTCCGGATGCTGGCGGCGGCGGCCCGGAGCCTCGTCCAGTCGGCGGCGATCATGTTCAAGGAACGGCCGGGCATCGTCATCAGCACAGGCGCCGGCGCCGTCTTTTTCGCCGTGCTCTGGGCGAAGCTGGTCGGCGCGCGGGTGGTGATCATCGAGTCCTTCGCCCGGTTCGAAGGCCCGTCGCTCTTCGGCCGCCTGGCGTCCCCGCTAGCCGACGACCTGATAGTCCAGTCCCCCAAGCTGCAGGCCGCCTATCCGCGCGCGCACGTGTTCGACCCCATGCGGATGCTCGACGGAAAACCCCCGCCCAAACAGGCCCTTGTCTTCGCCACGGTGGGCGCCACCCTGCCCTTCAACCGCCTCGTCGAGAGCGTCGCCGAACTCAACCGCGAGGGGGCGATTCCCGAACGGCTGGTGGTCCAGACCGGCATCGGCGGCGCCGCGCCGGCAGACTTGCCGGTCGTGGAGACCCTGCCGTTCGACGAGGTGCAGGCCCTGCTGCGAGACGCCTCGATCGTGGTCTGCCACGGCGGCACAGGCTCGCTGATCACAGCGCTCCGCGAGGGCTGCCAGGTGATCGCGATGCCGCGGCTGGCGTCACGGGGCGAGCACTACGACGACCATCAGAGCGAGATCACCAGCGCCTTCGCCCAGCGCGGCCTGATCCTGGTCGCCAACACCGTCGACGAGCTGCGCGAAGCCTTCGTCCAGGCGCGCAGCCGCACACCGGTCATGGCCACCAGCGATCCCGCGGCGCTCATCGAATTCCTGCAGGGCGTGGTCGGGGCGTTGAACCGGCCGAAGACATCCGCCCGCGTGGCGCCGGCGGCCTAGCGGCTGATCCAGCCGGGCTTGCCGCGCTGGTTCCTGACCCCGCTCCACCAGCCCTGCAAGGCATAGCCGGTCTGGGCCCAGGCCCCGCGACGGGCAAAGCGCGCGAACAGCATGATCAGCGCGCCCAGGGTCGTCACCGGCAGGTGTCCTGGGAAACAGTCCCGCGTTATCAGGAGCTTGTTCCGCTCATCGAGAAAAATCGGCATTCGGCTGCGTTGCGACATCCGGCTCACCGATCCGGTTGTGGTGCCCTGCTGGTGCAGGACGTTTGCGTCCGCGGCGACGCCCAACCGCACGCCCATCGCCACGGCGCGAAGGCACCATTCGACCTCCTCGCCATAGAGGAAATAGTCCTCCCGCATCTTGCCGACCCGCTCGACAAAGGCGCGGCTCACCAGCATTGAGGCGCCGCTCAGATAGCTCAGGCGTCCCTCGTCGCCGAACGATGCGGAGTCGGAAATCTGGGCGCCGTGATCGATCGATATGGCCCGCGCCAGCCAGGGATTCCATCGCCCGCCGCGTGACGCGACCCGCCCGGACGCGTCGTGGACCGTGCATCCGACCGCCTCCACGTCGCCCTTGGCCAGGCGCGCGCACATCCGCGAGAGCGCCTGCGGATCGGGAAGGGTGTCCGGATTGAGGATCCACCACCCCTCGGCCGTGGCGGCTTGGTCCATGCAAAGATTGACCCCGCCAGCATAGCCGGGGTTGTCCGCCGCCTGGATCAAGGTCGTCCTCTGTCCGCTGGAGAGGCTGTGCGGCAAGCAGCTGAGCGCAGCGAACGCGGCCGCCCCGCCGTTCTCGCAGATCACCACTTCGAAGTCGGTATGGGTGGTCTTGGTCAGGGCCTCCAGGCAGGCCTGGATATCGTCGAGGTTCCGATAGCCGACGATGCAGATCGCGACGTGCATGCGCAAAGGTCCTTGGCGATCGAAACGCGCGCCCGCGCCACCTGGAATTCGGCCCTAAGACCGTTGGGCCGGATCGGGAGGCCGCCGGAAGCTATACGGGGCCAATCGTCACGCAAATGAAAACCGCCGCCCCGGAAGGGACGGCGGTTTCCGAAGACTGGACCGTTCGGCTGTGTTTAGGCGAGCGCAGCTTGACGGCGACGGCCACGAACCAGGGCGCCGATGCCGCCGAAGCCCATGATCATCAGGCCCCAGGTGGTCGGCTCCGGGATGCCTTCGTTGAACACGTCGATGGTCGAGTTGGCGCTGCCAGCGCCGCCGGCGTGCAGCACGTACTCGGTGTTGATCGCGTAGGGGCCGGGGCCCGTGTCGACCGTGGCAAAATCGTGGAACTCCTGCGGAAGCGCATCCGTGGTCATCGAGGCGCTGCCGAGCGGGGTGCCGGTTTGCGGTTGGTCGAGCGGCGAGAGCCAGGTGTTTTCAGTCAGGCTCCAGCCCGCGCCAAGCGGCTGGGTCTGGAAGGTGCTCAGCCACTCGATGTCGCCGAGCGGTTCGGTGAGGCCCGTCACCGACACGAACACGGTCAGGTCGCCACCGGCGCCGCCGCGGGCGATCGTATCGAGCGCCTGGGTGTCGGACACTGGCGAGTCGCCCGCCGAGCCGCTGAGGTGGTTGACCGTGAAGGCGCCGAGCACGCCGGAGAACGACGCGGTGTCGGTGCCAGCCGCGATCTGGTGGAGGCCCGATCCGTCGCCGTCGTCGGCCCAGATCGTGACAGTGGCCGCGTGGCCGGCAGAGGCCACGGCCGCGACGGAGAGCGCCGCTGCGGAGGCCGCAAGAAACTTGGTGAAAGTGCGCATGGGGTCCAGTCCTTCTTAACGTCCCATTATCCGTAGCGGACCGATCCGGGCCCGTCAACAATTACATAACAATTTCTCTATGTCTCAGTTCGGCCCAGATCGAAAAATCGGCGATATCTGGGTGAATCTTAGCGCTCTGAGCGGCCCAGATCGTACAAAATCCTCAATAATTTCTGATGGATCGGAATCCCGGCGCCTGAACAATGGGCAATCCGAAAAAAATTCTGGCGCCCGAAAACCAAAATTCCCCTGAGAGGCGAACTCTTCGCCTGCTCGAGTATAATTGGGTGAGTCATTGATAAGGCCGTGATCTCAGAGGCTTTTGAACGCGCATATCGAAGCTTTCGGAGCATCTACCCCATGTATTTCGCCGTATCTGCTGTCTCTATTCTGTTAAACACACGAAAAAGGTAAATTTAGACGGCGCTGGAAGCCTGTTGATAACGTGGAGTTCCAGAAGCGCGACCGGGCGTCGGCGGCGACCGAAGCGGTTGCCCGCGGCTAATAAGCCCGCGGATCGCTGAAGATGAGGGGCACGGTGCGGGCCAGGATGGCCAGATCCAGCGCCGGCGACCACTCTTCGATATAGCTGTTGTCCGCCGCCACCCGGT
>NZ_SSMZ01000078.1 GCF_004799395.1 Phenylobacterium sp. | reverse complement strand
CCCGGGCGTCGCGCTGGGTGAGCATGCCACGGGCCGCACGGGCGAGGCCGGTGGCGTCGCGGTGGCGGGCGAGCCGGACCTCGGCGCTGGCGCGGCTGAGGTCCGGTAGGCCCTCGGCCTCGTAGCGTTCGGCGCGCTTGATGGCGTTGGCGTTCCAGCCGTCGCGGGCTTGATCGTTCTTGTAGCCGGGGCCGGTGTCGATGATCAGCAGCGCCCGGGTGCGCTGCGGATGGGCGCGATGGAAGGCCAGGCTCATGTAGCCGCCGAGGGAAAGGCCGCCGACGATCGCGTCCCGCGCGCCGACCGCGTCCAGCAGGGAGGCCATGTCGGCGACCGTCGCCTCTTCCGAATACTGCGCCTGGTCGGCCGGGTAATCGGAGCGCCCGTGGCCGCGCATGTCCCAGGTGATGACGGTGAAGTGCTCGGCGAGCGGAGCGATCTGGCCGTCCCACATCTGGCCAGTGGAGGAATAGCCGTGGGTCAGGATCAGGGTGGGGCCGGAACCGGCCACGTCGTAATGTATCGCAACCCCGTTGCGGTCCAGCGTGGGCATGGGCGTCTCCCGTCGCGGCTCTTTGGCGGCCGGCGGGTCAGCCTAGCGCGACGAACGCGCCTAAGCCTAGGCGGCGTTCGCGGCGGAGAGCTTGCCTTTAGGCGACTCGGCGGCGCGCTTGATGGCGTCCAGCAGGCCCGACACCAGGATCGGCTTGGAGACGAAGTCATTGAAACCCAGGGCGCGATAGTCCTCCGGCCGGCGGCTGAACACGTCGGCGGTGAGCGCGATGACCGGCACGTTTCGTTCCGGGCCGGAGCTCGCCCGCAGCCGCTCCACCGTTTCGACACCGCTCATGCCGGGCATGTGGATGTCCATCAGCACGACGTCGAAGGCCTGATCGGCCAGCAGGCTCAGGGCCTCGGCGCCCGAGGTGGTTTTGACCGCGGTATGGTTGAACGCGACGAGGATCTCCTCGACGACGCGCAGGTTCATCGGGTCGTCATCCACATGCAGGACGACGAGCGGACGTTCGAACTTGGGATAGGTCTGCGACACGAAACACCGCCCTATTCAGGCGGCAAGGGTGCCTCGCGAAGGTTTCGGTAAGACTGACATTCGCGGTTAATTCGTCTTAACCACGTATTTTCATCCACAGGCTGTGGATGATGCGGCGGCTCAAGGCTTGAAGGTGGCCAGCAGCACCATCAGCTCCGGCTCATCGACCCGGCGCGCGGCTTCGGGCGGCGGCAGCCACAGCTTTTCGCGTTGCCCCAGTTCAAGATAGGCTTCGGCCTCGGTTTCCACGTAGAGGGCGAAGACGGCGACGCGCACATGCTGCAGGCGGCCGTTCTTCAGGCGCTTGTCGTAGGCGTAGGATCCCACCGGGCGCTTGGAGATCTTGCCCTGGACGCCAGCCTCTTCGAAGGCCTCCTGGGCGGCGGATTTGGCAGAGGACTTGCCCTTGATCGGCCAACCTTTGGGGATCACCCAGCGCCTGGTTTCGCGGCTGGTGATCAGCAGGATCTCGACGCCGCCGGTCGCGCCGCGCCGCCACGGCAGGGCGGCGAACTGGGCGCGCGGTTCGCGGTCGGGCTCGTGGCTGGAGGGTTTCTCCGCGGCGTGGCGCTTGGGCATGCTCAGCCCCAGGTCCGGTCGGCCAGGCGCGCGAGCCAAAAGAAGCCCGCGCCCATCAGGCCCGCCACCGGCATGGTGATCACCCAGGCCCATACGATGCCGCTGGCCACGTTCCAGCGCACGGCTGAGACCCTGCGGGCCGCGCCGACCCCGACGATGGCCCCGGTGATGGTGTGCGTGGTCGAGACCGGCACGCCGATGTTGGTGGCGAAAAACAGGGTGAGCGCGCCCGCGGTCTCCGCGCAGAACCCCTGCTGTGGTGTCAGATGAGTGATCTTCGAGCCCATGGTGTGCACGATCCGCCAGCCGCCCATCAGGGTTCCCGCCGCCATGGCCGCCTGACAGGAGAGCACGACCCAGAACGGAACGTGAAACGCGCCGGTGAGCTTGCCGTGGGCGTAGAGCAGGACGGTGATGATGCCCATGGTCTTCTGCGCGTCGTTGCCGCCGTGGCCGAGGGAGAAGGCGGCTGCAGAGACGAATTGCAGCTTACGGAACACGCCGTCGGCGAAGGCGGGCCTAGCCTTCACGAACGCCCAGGAGACGATCAACACCAGCAATAACGCAAGCGCCAAGCCGAGCGCCGGCGAGACTACGATGCCGGCCACGGTCTTCCAGACGCCGCTCCAGACCACGGGGTTCAGACCCGCCTTGGCGATGCCGGCGCCAAGCAGGCCGCCGATCAGGGCGTGGGATGACGACGACGGGATGCCCGACAGCCAGGTGACGATGTTCCAGGTGATCGCCCCGCCGAGCGCGCCGAAAATCACCGCGTCGGAGACAATGCCCGGCGAGATGATCCCCTTGCCTACGGTCTGGGCCACGTGCTGGCCGAAGATCGCGAAGGCGATGAAGTTGAAGAAGGCGGCCCACAGGACGGCGTAACGGGCGGGCAGCACCCGGGTCGAGACGATGGTGGCAATGGAGTTGGCCGCGTCGTGCAGGCCATTCAGGAAGTCGAACGCCAGCGCCACGGCCACGAGGACGATGAGCAACAGGCCCGGACCGGCGAAAACCATCCTACAGGTGCTCGATCAGGACGGCGCTGATGCGGTTGGCCACGTCCTCGAAGCGGTCGACGACCTTCTCCAGGTGATCGTAGATCTCGGCGCCGACGATGTAGGCCATGGGGTCCTTGCGCGCTGGACCGCGATAGAGCGCCTGGATCCCGGCGTCGTAGAGGCTGTCCGAAATGTCTTCGAGCTTGGTGACCTCCTCGGCGATGGCGTTCAGCCTGCCGGCGTTTTCCCGCAAGGCCCGCAACAGGGGCACGGCCTCGGCGGTGAGTTCGGCGGTCTGGACGATCACGTCGCCGAGTTTGACCATGTCGGGCTGGAAGCTGCGCTGCTCGAATAGGATGATCGCCTTGGCGGTCTTGTGCATCTGGTCGATGGCGTCGTCCATGGAGGAGATCAGGTCGCGTATGTCGCTCCGGTCGAAGGGCGTGATGAAGGTCCGCCGCACGGCCAGCAGCACTTCGCGGGTGATCTGGTCGGCGTCGTTCTCGTGCCGCGCCACCTCGGCGCAATAGAGGGGCACAGCCTCGCCGCCGTTCAGCAGGTGGCGCAGGGATATGGCGCCGGCGGTGAGGGTTGTGGCGTGAGCCTCGAAGAGGTCGAAGAATTTCTGCTCCTTGGGCAGGAGCGCCTGGAACCAATTCAGCATGGGCGATCTCCGGGCCAGCGACTCATGCGCCCTTCCCCACGGAACGTAGCCGTGTCGGCAGCAGCGCGCCCATGGAAGTGAGCAGCGGATAGGCCGCGCCCTCGATCAGATGCGAATTGACCTGCTTCAGGTCGCGCAGCGCGTCGAGGTGCAGAGAGCTCGTCTCCACCGTGGAGACGTTGCCGGACTGCAGGCGCCCATAGTGGGCGGCGACCGCGTCAGCCTCGATGGCGCGCAGGGCCTCCTTCTCGGTCACCAGCCGGCGCGCGGCGTCCTCGTCGCCGGTGACGACGACAGACGCGGCCAGGCGGACGTTGGCGGTCACGCGGTCGACCAGGCGCACGAGGTCGGCCTCGCCCTCCGGCGAGAAGGCGACGCCGCGCTGCAGGCGGCGTTTGGCGACGCTCAGGAGGTTGCGGTCGATCAGGTCGCCGGCATGCTCCAGGTTGGTGGCGAAGGCCAGGATCTGGGCCAGGCGCTCGCCGTCGGTCGGCTTCAAGGTCGAGGGCGCGATGGAGATCAGATAGGCCTTGATGGCGCTGTTCAGGCTGTCGAGCACGTCGTCGAGCCGCCTGACATCGTCGATGTTGCCGCGGCTAGGCGTGGCGATGGCGACCCGCAGGCCGGCCAGCATGGCCTCCAGCGTGTCGGCCATGCGCAGGCTTTCGCGCGTCGCTGCGCCCAGGGCAAGCGCCGGCGTCTCGCGGAGAGAAGGGTCGAGATAGAGCGGCGCGCCAGGCGCGAGCCCCTCGTCCTTTTGCGGCAGCACGCGGACGATCAGTTTCGCGTAGCCGCCGATCCACGGCAGGAAGGCCGCCGCCAAGGCCAGGTTGAAGAGGGTGTGGAAATTGGCGAGCGCACGCGCCGGGCTCGGGCCGAGCTGGGCGGCGTAGGGGAGGAGGAACCGGAAGCCCGCGACCGCCACGACGACGCCCGCGACGCGGGTCAGAAGGTTGCCGATCGGCACGCGCCGGCTCGCGGGATCGGACCCGCGCGAGCCTTCCAGCAGCGGGTTGATCGCCGAGCCCAGATTGGCGCCCAGGACGATGGCCACGCCCGCGTCCAGCGGCAGCATGCCCTTGGCCGCCAGCGACATGGCCAGGAGCACCGTCGCCACGCTGGAGTGCGCCGCCCAGGTCAGGAGCGCCGCGCCGAGGATGGCCAGGGGGATGTAGTCGCCGGCGTGGGCCAGCAGGGCGTGCGCGTCGGGATTGGCCACCACCCGGTCGAGCAGCACCAGGAACTGATGCAGCGCGGTGAGCATCAGGCCGAGTCCGATCAGCACCCGGCCGAAGTCGCGTGTGGCGTCTTCCGTGCGCCGGAACAGCACGACGCCAGCCAGCACCAGGATCGGGGCGAGCGCCACGACGTCGAAGGAGAGCAGCTGGACGACGACGGTCGTGCCCATGTTGGCGCCCAGCATGACCGCCAGCGCCGGGGCCAGCTCCACCAGTCCGCCGGCGGCGAAGGCGGTGAGCATGAGGCCCGTGGCGGTCGAGCTCTGCAGGGCCACGGTGACCGCCGCGCCCGCGCCCAGCGCTTTGAAGCGATTGGACAGCGCCGCGGCCAGAAAGCCCCGAAGCCGGGGCCCGAAGGTGCGCTGCACGCCGGTCTGCACCATATGCACGCCCCAGAGCAGCAGGGCGGCGAAACCGGCGAGATCGAGGAGGGTCAGGTAGAAAGAGATGGCGAGACGACTCCGGCGGATTCAGAGGTCGAAGGGGGACCAAGAATGATCCGTGTTCGGAGTATTGCAACAGGCAAAAGCGCTCTCGGCTCGACGCCTCAGATCGCCTTGCGGTAGACGATGAAGCCGGAATTGTCGGCGACGTGGTCGTAGAGCCTGCGGGCGGTGGCGTTGGTCTCGTGGGTCAGCCAGTAGACGCGATGCGAACCGGCGGCGGCGGCGCGGGCGTAGACCGCGTCGATCAGCGCCTTGCCGACCCCGCCGCCGCGCGCCTCAGCGCTGGTGAACAGGTCCTGCAGGTAGCAGGTGAGCTCGATGGCCGTGGTGGAGCGGTGGAAAAGGTAGTGGACAAGGCCGATGAGCTGGCCGTCACGTTCGGCCACCAGAGCATGGACGGGCTCATGGGGGTCGAAAAAGCGATCCCACGTGGTGGCCACGATCTCTTCCGCCAGCGCCGTCTGGCCTTCTCGGCCATAGAAGGCGTTGTAGCCGTCGAACAGCGGCCGCCAGGCGGTATGGTCCTCGCGGGTGATCTCGCGGATCGTCAGCCCCGCCATAGCTAGAGGCTCACGACGCCGCCGGATTTCACATAACCGTCGACCACTTCGCCCAGCACGGTGAGCGGCACGGCGCCGGTCTTGACCAGGAGGTCGTCGAAGGTCCGCAGGTCGTATTTGGAGCCGAGGGCCGCCTTGGCGCGGTCGCGCAGGCGGTTGATCTCGGTGTGGCCCACCTTGTAGCCGCAGGCCTGGCCGGGGGTGCCGCAATAGCGGTCGATCTCGCTGGTCATGGACTCGCGTGTGCGGCCAGAGTTGTCCATCGCCCACTGCACCGCCTGCTCGCGGCTCCAGCGCTTGGCGTGCAGGCCGGTGTCGACCACCAGGCGCACGGCGCGGAACTTCTGGGCCTGCAGGTAACCCAGGCGGCCCGCCCAATCGTCGTCGTACATGCCCATCTCGTCGCCCAACTGCTCGGCGTAGAGGGCGTAGCCTTCGACATAGGCGTTGAAGCCCGAGATCAGGATGCGCACCAGCGGCAGTTTGCCGGTCTCGGTGAGGTAGGCGCCCTGCCAGGCGTGGCCGGGGATCGTCTCGTGGTAGGTCAGCGACGGCAGGGAGAACTTCGGCCAGTTCGAGGTCGATTTCAGGTTGATGTAGTACGTCGAGGGGCGCGAGCCGTCGATGGAGCCGGAGTTCATATAGCCCTGGCCGGCGCCGTCCTGGATGTCGACGGGCACGCGCTTGACGATCACGGGGGCCTTCAGTTTGAGGTTGAAGGCCTTGGGCAGCTTCGGCCGCACGCCGGCGATCAGGCCGTTCAGATAGGCGATCAGCTGCTCGCGTCCGGCGTCGGTGTTGGGGAACAGGTACTTCGGATCCTTGCCGAGCGCGGTCATGCGTTCGCCAACCGAGCCCTGGGTCAGGCCCTGGGCGCGCAGCAGGCCATCCATGCGGGCCTCGATGGCCTTGTTCTGCTCCAGGCCCATGTTGTGGACCTCGTCCGGCGTCAGGCTGGTCGTGGTGCCCTGCTTCAGGAGCCAGCGGTAGTAGGCCTCGCCGTTCGGCAGCCGCCAGACGCCGGCGTCGTGGCCGGACCTGGGCTGGAGGCCCTTGAGCGTGGCGAGCTGGGCGGAAAGCGCGGGATAGACCTCCTTCTCGACGATGCCGACGCAGCGGGCCTCATAGTCGCCGGAGAGGCCGGCTTCCTTGACCTTGCGGCCGAGCGCGGTGGCCAGGCGCGCCTGGGCCGCGGGGATGGCCAGCAGGCCTTCCTGCTGCCCGATGGCGTTGGCGAGGATGAAGTCCGGCGGGACGACGCCGAGGCCGGCGTCCTTGCGGACCCGCTCGGTCTCCTGGGTCAGCGCGCGGGCCATGGCGTGGACGCGGGCGAGGTAGGCGTCGGCGTCGGCCTTGGTCTTCACCTGGTGCTGGCTGTCGAGGAATTCCGGGATGCCCGAGTAGGCGCCCGACTGCTGGCTGACCACATAGGGACCGGCGCTTTCGCCGAGCGCCGACATCATGGTGTTCTCGCCATAGTCGAAGGGCGCCGCGTCCCGGCCGAGTTCGAAGGCGTACTTCACCACCGCCTTGTTGAGCCGCGCGGCGGGCGAGAGCGTCGCGTCGGGGAAGGTCGCGAGCTTCGCCAGGCCGGCGCGGCACCAGGCGCGGTCGTGGACGATGTGGGCCATGGACGAGTCGGAAAGCTGGGCCTTCAGCGCCGCCCGCTTGCCCACGTCGAGGCCGAGGCTGGTCGCTGTCTCCGGCGAGGCGGCGAGGTACTGTTCGGACACGGTGTCGAAATAGCGGTCGATCCCGGCGTCGCCCGGCGGGGAGCCAGTGGACTTGCTCTTGCTTGCGGCGATGAGGCCGGCGGCGGCGCCCGTGGCGAGCAGGTGGCGGCGGTCAAGGTTCATGCGGGGTTCGTCCGGAGATGAAGGGAGAGCTTGGCTGGCCGCGACCCTAGGGGCGCGCAGGGCGCGGGAGCAAGGCGCACCGGATTAACAAACGTACAGGTGCGACGGGCGGGCGGCGTCAGCTCTCGTCGCGGCCGAGCGCGCCGCCCTTTGACGTGATCCAGGTCACCAGGTCCCAGGCGTTGCGCACCGCGATCAGCAGCATGGCGACCACGCTGAAGGCGATCCCGCGCGCCGCCCATTCGGGCGCCAGCCAGGTCGCTGCGGCGGATGCGGCGAGCACCAGGCTGGCCGCGAACGGGGCCACGCCATACCCCCAGAGGTCGGACCAGTGGGTGGACCGCACGACGCCGCGCGCCAGCATGACCAACGCCCGGCCGGTGAACGCCAGGCAGGCCGCGGCGCCGGCCAGGAAGACGATCCCCGCGGCCGCGCCAGTCATCTTGGGCGCCGTCGCCAGCGCGCTGAGCGTCAGCACCATGGCCAGGTGCGCGACGGTAGGCGTCATGAACACGCTCGCCCCACGCAGTTGAAGCCCGCCTTCGCCGCCGCGGATCAGGGTCACGACGATGAACAGCAGGCCGATCAGCCCGCCGGCCGCGCCGCCGATCAGCAGATAGAAATCGTTCCAGCCCTCGAACATCGGCGCGAGCTTAGCGGGCGGACAAGGTCAACGGAACTTCATCCTATTCCTGAACGGGAGGTTAAAGCTGACGCCGGTATGTGGCGGGCTCGTTCGCCAGAAAGGCCTCCCCCACATGTCCGCCCTGAACCTGAACACCGTGACGCCGCCGCCTTCCGTCCAGGCCACGCGCCCGGTCGACTCGCCAAAGCCGCCGAAGTCTCAGTCGGACCACAAGCCGGTCAATGACGCGACGTCCTCGCGTGGTCCCGCGGTGGTGCTGAGCGGCGCGCTCGCCAAGCCGACCGACAAGGGAAACAAGAGCCCGTCGCAGGACGGGTCGTCACAGGGCGGCTCGTCGCAAGGCGGCGGTCAGCCGACCCAGACCAGCAACGTGGCCCTGGGCCAGCACGTCAACCACGTGCTCTAGGCTGGTTAGGCCTTCCGTCTAGGAGGCCGGCGGCGTGGCCGGCTGGGTCTTGGCCAGGTAGGCCACGATCTGGTCCGCCTCCGCATCCGAAACATCCGCGCCGCGCGCGACCATCTGGTTGACCAGGTCCTTCCAGTCGGCGGCCGTGTGGTGGCCCTGCAGGATGAAGCCCGTATCGTGGCACATGGTGCACTTGGCCTGGATCAGCGCCAGCGTCGGATCGGGCGCCGCCTTGTCCGCATCCGGGGCCGGCGGGGGCTGGCTGGGCGCCGGCTGACCGGGCGCGGCGGTCGCCAGCGCCAGCGTGCCGGCCAGGGTGAGCGCCGCAAATGCGAGCGTGGAGCGAAGGTGGCGCATGGAGGCTCCTGGGCCAGGCGATGACTGTCAAATGCTCCCCTAGCATGGTGGCGAGCCGGGCAGAACAATTCCACGCGGCCGTGGGTTGGGGCTCCCAAAGGAGCCACGCATGGACACGCCCAAGGGCCTGCGAAGGCCACATAGGATCGCCGAACTTCTACCTGTCTTTGTCGCATTGCTGGCTGTGGCGACGGCCGCGGCGATGGCCTTCCTCCACATCGCTCAGACAAGCGGCTGACGGGACGCGGCTCAGAACAGCCCCAACGCCGTCAGGCCGGCCACGCCGTCGCGGGCGGCGATCAGGTGGTCGTGGATGGCGATGCGCAGCGGCCGCCCGGCCTCGACGATCTGGCGGGTCATGTCGATGTCGGCGGCCGAGGGCGCAGGGTCCTCCGGCGTCGCGCCCAGGACGGCGGCCAGGGAGCCGAAACGGGCCCGGAGCTTCTTGGCCAGCGGCTTGTCGTCGCCGCGAGAGATGGCGCGGAACAGGTAGACCCCCAGCAGCTCGTGGTCGGGCAGGACGGCCAAGCCGCCGGCCGCAACGCGCCCGCGCAGCCGGTCGCGGCGCCCGAGACAATACGGCCGGTCCTTGCGCGCACGCCGCGGCGCCAGCCACAGGTCGGGCTGGGCGCCGGCGTTTTCAACCGAGAGCGGGACGTCCATAGGAGAACAATGTTCGCCATGTGTTCCAAATTGGCAAGGCCCAGCTTGGAGTGCGCCCTAGGTCAGGTCGATGGAGACCTTGGCAAGGTCGCCGCGCCAGACCTTGCGGGCCTGGGCGAGATCCTTGGCCGCGTCGGCGGTGTGGCCTTGCTTGGCCTCGGCCTCGGCGAGGACCCTGAGCGCCAGGGCGTCGTCCGGCCAGTCCTTGAGGCTGGCGCGCGCTTCGCGGACCGCGTCCTGCGGCCTGCCGGCAGCGAGATCGGCGGCGGCGAGGCTGCGGCGCACGGGGTACCACCAGGGCGGCGGATCGAAGTTCTTGGCGGCGGGGTAGGTCTTCTCCTGTGACGCCGCGGCGCGCTCGAACAGCTCGGCGGCCTGGGCGTTGTCGTGGCTGAGGAGAGCGGCCCGGCCGGCGAGCACGTCGCCGGCGATGCCGGAGATCGCCATCGCCTGTACATCGCTCGCCGTCTTGGCCTCAGCGCCCAGGGCGGTCACCGTTTCGGCTTCGCGCCGGACGCCGGCGGTGTCGCCGCCAGCGGCGTAGGCTTCGCCCCGCGCGTAGTGGCGGTAAACCCGCAGGATCAGCTTATCGCCGGCCTGATCTGTGAGCGCGAGCGCACGGGCTGGTGCGTAGCGCCCGTAGGCCACCATGCTGCGGGCGTCGACGGTGGTGCGGCGATCCGGCGCGCTTTCGCTTCGCGTCAGCCCCGCGGGAAGCATGACCTTGGCGTTGTCGGCGCTGGCCGGAAAGGCCACGTCGCCGTGGTCGGCGTACTTCAGCGCCAGCTTGGCGTCGCCGGCCATCAGGGCGCCGGCCAGACCGAAGGTGTAGTTGTGCAGGTAGTACATCTGGCTCGACAGCGGGCCGACGTAGCCCAGCCGCGCCTCGGTGTCGGCGTCGACCTTCAGGGCCTCGGCGTCGACGATGGCCACCTGCTCGTACTGGCCAACGTGCATCAGCGTATGGGCAGCCATGTGCACCAGGTGGCTGGCGCCGGGCGCCAAGCCGGCCAGCCGCTCCGCATAGGGCAGCGCCGCGGCCGGGCGGCCTTCGAACTCGGTAGCGTGGATGTAGTAGTGGATGGCGGCGGTGTCGTCGGGATGACGCGCCAGCACGCCCTTGATCAGCTCGTCGGCGCGGGCCACCGCCGTGGGATTGCCGCCGCGGCCGGGGATCATCAGCGCCTGGGCCGCCAGGTCGGCGATCTCGTCGTCGGCGGGGTAGCGGCGGGCGAGGTCGTCCATGGCCTTGCCGAAGTCGAGGTCGCGGACCAGCGGCTTGTCCTTGGCGGACCGGACGATGATTGCGTTGATCAGTCCCTGGGCGCGGGCGTCGCCCGGCTTGACCAGGGCCTTGGCGTGCTCGGCGTGGCTGAGGGCGAGGGCGGTCTCGTCCTCGGTGACGCCGTAGTTCAGTGTGGGGCCCAGGCCGAGCGCCACGCCCCACTCGCAGAGCGCGCAGCTGGGATCCAACTCGGCGGCCTTGGCGAAGGCGGCGCGGGCCTCGTTGTGGTTGAAGGCGTGGTAGAGGTTCAGGCCCTCGTTGTACCAGGCCTGGGCCTGGGCGTTGGAGGTGTCGGCCGGGGAAGACCCGTTGCCGACGCCGCTCAGCATGACCGCCTTGACCGCCGTGGCGACGGGGCCGCGATGCTCCGCCCCGCAGATGTAGCCGATGCCCAGCTGGGTGGCGTCGGCGCCCACGATGGTCGGGACGGCCAAGGCCAGCGCGGCGATGGCGGCGGCTGCGGCTTTCATGGCGGTCCCTCTCAAGGCGTTGGCCGCGAGGGTCGGGCCTTTGCGGTGACGGGGCAAGGGCGCAGCAGCGTCAGTTGTCGTATTCGGTCGCCTCGTCGCGTTTGCAGGCCTTCGCCGGCTCCGGAGGGGCCGTGTCGACCCGTGTCCAGCAGTCGTGGAAGACCGAGCAGTAGCAAACCTCCATCCGCCAGGTCTTGCTGGCGTCGTCGAGCGGGTCCCACCAGCGGGCGTTGGCGTCCGTGCGGGTCATCTGGAAGATGAACTGGCTTGAATTGGCGGGGATGAATCGGGTCGGCGTGGTGTTAGTCAGCGGATAAAGCATCTTGCGGATCGCCTTGAGGTCGCCGCCACGGCCGACGGCGTCGGCGATGAGGTCGTCCAGAGACCTGGCGTATCGGCCGTCGCGCAATCGGACGCGGAAGCTTTCTTCGTGGGCTGGCCCGACGCCGTTGTTCACGAAACCGATCGAGAGGCGCTTCTCGCCGGTCGGCGTGGCGTCGCTGCGGTCCTGGTCGAGATAGGGATAGGTTTGGGCCTGCAGGGCTTTATCGGCGTCGTGGCCATTGTGGACGGCGATGAAGATCGAGCAGACCGAGATCACCAGGGCGGAGATCGAGGTCACCCACTCCAGCCACGCTGGCAGCCCGCCACCGCCGTGTCGGTGAGGCGCATCAATTTCCGGCGGGTCGAAACTCACAGGGGCGTGGAGGCGCCGCCTAGGCGCTGATTACCGGTGGCTTGAAGAGGCCGGTGGGGGAGCCGGTGAAGACCTCATAGCCGGTCTCGGTGACGCCGATGGAGTGCTCGCACTGGGCGGAGAGCGACTTGTCGCGGGTGACCGCCGTCCAGCCGTCGGCCAGCAGCTTCACCTGGTGTTTGCCGAGGTTCACCATCGGCTCGATGGTGAAGAACATGCCGGGCCGCAGAAGTTCGCCCGTGCCGCGCTGGCCGAAGTGCAGGATGTTCGGCGCGTCATGGAAAACCTTGCCCAGCCCGTGGCCGCAGAAGTCGCGGACCACCGAGCAGCGCATGGACTCGACATACGATTGAATGGCGTGGCCGATGTCGCCGGTGCGCGCGCCGGGCTTAGTGGCGTCGAGACCCCGCTGGATGGCTTCGTAGGTGACGTCGATCAGGCGCTTGGCGCGCGGAGCCACGGCGCCGACGCCGTACATGCGGCTGGTGTCACCGTGCCAGCCGTCGACGATGACGGTGACGTCGATATTGACGATGTCGCCCTCGCGCAGCACCCGCTCGCCGGGGATGCCGTGGCAGACCACGTGGTTGGCGCTGATGCAGACGGTCTTGGTGTAGCCGCGGTAGCCCAGGCAGGCGGGCAGCGCGCCGTGATCGAGGATGAACTCGCGGGCCAGGGTGTCGAGGTGGTCGGTGACCACGCCCGGGACCACATGCGGCGTCAGCATGTCCAGGCACTCGGCGGCCAGCTTGCCGGCCACGCGCATGCCCTCGAAGTCCGCAGGGCTGTGGATCTTGATCTGGCCGGTGCGGAAGTCGGCGTCGAGGGTGTCGGTCATGAGGTGCGTCGCGTTCCAGGGGTCTGCCCTATGTCGCAACGATACCACGAAAGTTCAACGCTCGCCTAAGAGGCGGCCAGAGGGCACGCCGGCAGCCGCGCATTGACGCCGGCGGCGAGCGCCTCGGAACGCGCCAGGCTCCGCGCCACCGACGTCAGGGCGTCTGGCGCAGATTGCTCCAGACCACCTGCGCCACGCCCACCAGGGCGAGGATCGCGCCATAGACCACCCAGTGCGGGTCGCCGACCATGAACCCGACCTTGAAAGCCAGGTTCAGGCCCTGGAGCACCCAGACCCCGCCCATGCAGACCAGCAGGACCCCGAGCAGGCTCGAGACAATCCGCATGACGATGTTGAAGACGTTGCGCATGGGTCCTCCCGACCTCATTTCGTGGGCGCGAGGATGCCCCGGGCGGGCGAAAGCCACAATCGCGTAACGTCGGCTCGCCGACACAGGGGGGCTGGCATGGCGGGGCGACGGCGTTTCGGGGTTGCGGGTGTCGTGGCGGCGCTCGCGGTCGCTATCGCCGGCGGGGCCGGGGCCGCACCGGCCGTCTGCGCCTTCGCCGCGCCGCCGAAGGTGCTGCTCTCCGAGGGCGACGCCCACGCCAAGGGCTCGAAGCTCCTGCAGGTATGGGATACGCCCGACGCGCCGGTGCTGTGGTCGCCGGCCGAGCCGGACGGCTACGAGGCGTTCCTGGCCAGGGCGATGCGGCAGGAGACCACCGATCCGGTTCGGCTGCTCGACCAGAACCCCTACGCCAACAGCCACCTGGTGGCCGCCAACGCCGCGGCCTGGATCGCGCCGGCCAACTGCCTGGAGATGCTGCTCTACCAGGCGCAGGACCAGCGCATCGAGACCTTCACGGCGCCCACAGAATTCATGGCGATGGTCCTGCGCTCGCCCGACGGCGCGCGGCTGCGGGTCTATTTCTACAGCATCAACCAGGACGGCATCGGGCGCGCGACGCCGGTCGCCGATCCTGCGGAGGCCGACTTCAAGGCGGGCTGGACGATCCTGGCCGGCCTGCACAACCACAACTTCCACCCGGGTGACCCCACGCTGAACGGGCCGGTGGCGCCCAGCAACCCCGACGCCAAGTTCAATGCGACCTTCGCCGCCGAGGCCGGGATGCAGGCCGCCTGGATCACCAACGGGGTTTCCACCGCCCATATCCCGGCCGCGGCGTTCGGCCGGTTCGAGACGGAGGGGCCCTAGGCGGCGGCGAGGTTCGCGCCGGCCCACGGCACGGGCGCGGCGATCCGCACGGCCTCGGTCGTGATCTCACAGTCGTAGGCGAGGACCTCGACGCCACGCGCCGCGGCCTCGGTCAGACCCCTGGCGTAGGCCGGGTCCAGGTCGGCGCAGGCGGAGAACGCGTCGCAGTCGGTGCGCTGGATCACGAACAGCATCACCGCGCGCTGGCCGGCCTCAACCATGGCGGTGAGTTCACGCAGGTGCTTCAGCGAGCGGGCGGCGACACAGTCAGGGAACTCCGCCAGGGTCCCTGTGCGGCGCAGATGGCAGTTCTTCACCTCCAGCCAGCAGGGCGGCCGATCCGGCGCCTCCAGCAGGAAGTCCACGCGGGAGTTGGCGCCATAGCGCACTTCGCGCCGGTGGGAGGCGTAGCCCGTGAGCTCCGGGAAATGGTCGGCGGCCAGCGCCTCGGCGACCAGCCGGTTGGGGTGCATGGTGTCAATGTAGGAGAGAACTATCTGGAAATTATATATAATAATTCCAGATACTTAGTGGTAATTCGACTCTAGTGCGACAGGTTGCACCCCACGCGCCCGCTCATCGGCGGGCCGTCAAATGGCTTCAGGGCCATAGAGATCGAAGTCGAGTGTGAGTCCACGTAAGCCGAGAGCTTCCAAGGTCTTGGGGCTAAGGGCGATGCCCTCGTTCCCCTCCCGCATGAACAGTCCACAGAACACATCGGCTCGAAAACGAGTTGAGAGCGTCTTCCAGACCGCCATGTCTTCGGTAAGGCCGGAAAGTAGCTCTGCGACCTGACCATCAAGGTCGCCCGGCGTTCGACGCTGGACTGTCCGCCTCCACGACCCCTTACGTTCGCGATACTCGCTACCGTCCCGCAAGATGCGGACATCGCCCTTGCGGTCGGCGTGAGTCGGAGTTTGACCGAGTAGAGCCGTCACCTCGTCGGGATCGAGGTCTTCTCCGATGAAGCGGAGCGTTGCGTCAGTCTCATGAAGTTCGCTCATCCACGCCGATTATCACGGATTTATACCATCGGAAGGCGATGAGTTATGTTGATGCCGTGGCGATCCATCTCACAGCCATAGACAAGAGCTTCAACGCCGTTGGCTGTGGCTTTTCGCAGATGATCGCTGAAAACTGGGTCGAGATCGGCAGCCAACGAGAAGCGGTCGCAGTCGTTTCGCTGGACGACGAACAGGACGACGGCCCGCTCTCCGGCTTCTACCTTGGCCCGCAATTCGGCGACGTGGCGAAGTGCTCGTTCCGATACGCAGTCTGGAAATTCAGCCAATCCATTCCCGCGATGCAAAGTCACGCTTTTGACTTCCAGCCAGCAGGCCGAACGGTTCGAATCTTCGAGCAGGAAATCAACCCGGCTCGCCGTGCCATAGCGGACTTCCGCGCGAACAGACCGGTAGCCTGACAGTTCGGGAATGGCTTCTTGTTTGAGGGCTTCAGCGACCAAACCGTTCGCCCGCATAGTGTTTACGCCGACCAACGCCCGAGGTGCTGTAACCTCCGACAGCATGGTGTTGATGCCGCAGGTTACAAACCCGCCCGAAATCTCGTTCGGAACCTCCACCAGTTCCCATGTGTAAGGCAGCTTGCGCTTGGGATCGGGCGACTTGGACAACCAGCAGGTCAGGCCGGGCATGTTCAGCCCAATCATCGCGCCGGGGTTGGGGCAGTGGGCGGTGATTTCCGTGCCGTCATCGAGCACGATGTCCGCGAGGAATCGCTTGTATCGTTGGATGAGGCGACCGCGAACCAGCGGCGTCGGGAAATCCATTTTCCGGAGGTCTCAGAGTTTCAGAAGGAGGCGGCGTTCATCCGCGTCCGTAATCAGTTCGGCGAGACGCGCTTGAGCCCCCTTGGCAGCTTCGACGACGCGCAACCACTTAGGATCACTGAGTATCGCGGCGTTGTCATAGTCATCGCCGCGCGGGGACTTGTAGGCTTTCGCGATGGCATGGAACTCCGCAACCGCCGCAGCTTCGGTGGCGGTAATCAGCCCGTGTTCTATCCAACCGCTGTAGCCAAGCGCGGTTTCATCCAACCCGATGTCGTCGAAGTAGCAGCACATGATTTCGACGAACGACCAATTTGGATTGGTGTTCTTAGGGTCGAGCCATTTGGCGCGCTGAGTGTCGATGTCGGCGAACTCTTGAATCGAGCCCAACCAGTTGGGTCGCCAATGCTTCCGAAGCTCAACGTAGTCAGTCATTTACGCCCCCTCTTTGCGAGGCTAGCTTTCATGCCTCGTCGGCGCAAATGAAGCCGCGAAAGCGCGGGGGCGACGAAGCTGTAAACGGCGACAGCATGGTGTTCAAGCCGCCCAGGCCGCCGTCGGCCTCCACCAGTTCCAGGGTGTGGGCGAGCTTGCGCTTCGGGTCTTCGGATCGGGAGACGTAGGCCTGCAGGCCCGGCGTCTTGAGGCCCAGCATGGCGCCGGGGTTGGGGCAGTGGGCGGTGATCTCCGTGCCGTCATCGAGGGCGATGTCGGCGAAGAAGCGCTTGTAGCGGCCGAGCAGGGTCCCGCGGGCGAGGGGCGAGGGGAAGAGCATGATGTTCCCAGTTGGAGCGAGGCGCGCCCGTCCTTAAGTCGGCAAGGGCGAGTCGGCCACGCACCAATCCGACCGAGGGCTGTATGGCTTTCGGGTTCCGTTCAAGGATGCCTGAGGGGGCCTGGGTGTGCTAGGCGGACGCATGGCTGAGACTTCCTCCGAACGCGTCACCGCTGCGGTGCTGATCATCGGCGACGAGATTCTGTCGGGGCGGACGCAGGACACCAACCTGCGCGACATCGCCAAATATCTTGCCGTCCACGGGGTGGACCTGACCGAGGCGCGGACCGTGCCGGACGTGCACGAGGAGATCATCGCCGCGCTGGATGCGCTGCGGGCGCGCTACGACTACGTGATCACCACCGGCGGGATCGGGCCGACGCACGACGACATCACGGCCGATGCCGTGGCCGCCGCGTTTGGGGTCGAGCTCTATGAGCACCCGGAGATCATCGAGCTGATCGAGGCTCGGGTGCGGTCGCGGCCCGGCGCGGTGATGAACGCGGCGATGCGGCGCATGGCACGCGTGCCGGTGGGCGGAGAGCTGGTGCGCAATCCGGTCTCCGGGCCGCCCGGCTTCACCATCGGCAACGTCTTCGTGCTGGCCGGGGTGCCGTCGATCATGCGCGGCATGCTGGAGGACGTGGGACCGCGGCTGCGCGGCGGGGCGGTGACGGTGTCGCGCACGGTGCGCGTCGAGGGCTCCGGCGAGAGCGTGATCGCCGCGCCCCTGGAAGCGGTCGCCAAGGCGCATCCGGCCATGTCCCTGGGCAGCTATCCGTTCTTCGACGGGACCCAGTTCGGCTCCAACCTGGTGCTGCGCGGGCGCGATCCGGAGGAGCTTTCGGCCACGGTGGCCGAGCTGGTCGCGGCGCTGAAAGCTGAAGGCGTCGCCAGCGTCAGGGAGATGGAACCCGCTGAGGTTGCAGCTTGATTTGATGGCGGGGCGCCCATCGGCTATGGCTTCGGATCACGCGATCTTTAGGAGAGTCCTCTTTGTTCATGAGTGCGATGCTCGCCGCCACCGTCCTGATGGCCGACACCACCCCCGCGGCGGCGACGGCGGCGACCGTGGCGGCCAAGCCAGCCGAGGCCGCGGCCGCGCCGGAGGCCAAGAAGACGGAAAAGCCGAAGCTGATCTGCAAGACCGAGGCGGTCATCGGCAGCCTGATGCCGAAGAAGACCTGCTACAGCAGCGATGAACTTTCCCAGCGGCAGCACGACGAGCGTCAGAACCTCGAGAGGATCCAGCAACTGTCGCACTGAGCGCGGTCCTCGGGCCGCCCATGCGAGATCGCGAGCCAAGCGGCCGCACCGTGCAGCGGACTGTCATCGCAAAGTCACTTTGCCCTGTGGATAAGCCTGTGCATTAATCTTGATCGCGAGAGCGTTCGGGGGCGGACGCCCAGCGCCCTGCAAGGGGGCGCGGCCTGTTTGGGGGGCCTCGGGTGAAGACATTGGCGGTGATGTCGCGCAAAGGCGGGGCCGGGAAGACCACGGTCGCGGTCAATCTGATGCTGGCGGCGCGGGCCTCGGGCGTGAAGGCGGTGCTCGCCGACGCGGACCCGTTGCGCTCGGCCTGCGAGGTGCTGCGCGACCGCGACGAGGTGGCGGGCCTGTTCTTCGAGACCAGCGCCTCGAAACTGTTCGCGCTCACCGAGGCCTGCCGGCGTTCGGGCGCGGACCTCCTGATCATCGACACCCCGGCCGCGCCGGAGGCTGACGTCGCCGAGGCGGTGAAGGTGGCCGACCTGTGCCTGGCCGTGTCGCGGCCCAGCTATCTCGACCTGGCCGCCGCGGTGCGCTCGGTGGCGATCATCCAGCGGCTCGGCCGCGAGGGGATGATCGTGCTCAATCAGTGCGCCACGCCGCGCAACGGCGTCGAACCGCCCTCGGTGGTGAAGGCCTTCGAGGCCCTGCGCTTCGCCGGCCTGCCGGTGACCCCGGTGGCGCTGCGCTCACGACTGATCTACCAGACCGCCTTCGCCCAGATGCGCTCGGTGCTGGAAATCGACCAGAAGGGCGCCGCCTCGGCCGAGGTGCGGCGCCTGTTCGAGCACGTCTGGCGTGTGATCACCGGCGAGGCCCGCGCGCCGCTTCGCACCGCCAACGACGACCTGGGCCGTCCGGCGGGACGCCCCGGCGGCCTGGTGTTGCGCAACGCATAGAGATCGATGGCCGGGTGTTCAGCGAACGCTGGACTTCGATTAAGGGCCTTTTCGTCTTTTCGCGTCAGACTTCGCCGGAAATGGTGAAGCTTCCCCTTTCCGCCCTTTCCGCCCTTTCCGGGAACTGCTGACGTGGCCGAGACCTACCGCAGCATGCGAGCGCTGGAGCGCACGGCCTCCACCAGCCGCGTGCTCAACCTCGCGGCCCTGGCGGTGAAGCACGCCGAGAACCCGGAACACTCCGCGCACCCGCTGTTCATGGCTCCGGCGCTGAACGCCGCGGTGATCCTGAAACACCGGCTGCGCACCAACGAGATCGCCACCGTCTCCACCCGCCATCGCACCGCCACCAAGCTGATCGTGCCCTTCGAGCGGTCGGACCTCAGCCTCGGCGGCCGCTCGCTTTTCGTCGGCGACCGCGGCTGGATGGAGAGCCTGCAGGAACTGGCCGGCGACAGCTTTGACCTGGGCCGCGACGCCGGCGTGCTGGAAGCGCTGGACGAGCTGCCGTCCCTCGATCCGTTCCTGCTGCGCGAGCATATCAAGCGGCGCGGGTTCGAGGTGTCCGAGACGCATTTCGAGATCTCGCCAGGCGACCTGGCCACCATGCAGCAGTTCGTCGGCGCGGAGATCAGCCGGCTGATCGACCTGGCCTACAAGGGCCGCTCGTCGAGCGAGGCCAACACCGGCCGCCTCGTCGAGGCCCTGCTCTCCACCCGCAACGACGAGCGGCTGGAGCCGCTGCGCCTGACGCTGCGCCTGGAGGGCGACAGCTACCGCGAGGGCATCTTCGCCTGGAAAGGCTTCCTCTATTACAAGTGGGTCCTGAACAGCCTCTGGCCGAAGCTGCGCGAGGTGCTGGTCGAGCTGATGACGGTCAAGACCGTGGGCCCGCGCGATTTCGAGCACGAGTCGCTGGTGCGGACCATGAAGGTCAGGCTGCACGACAACATCGAGCGCCAGGTGAAGTCGGTGGCCGACTACCTGCGGATCTACGACGGCGTGTTCATGGAACTGACCAGGGACGGCAACGCCACCGCCTTCCGCGACTTCCTGCTGCGCTCGCCGGAGATGCTGGTGGCCCTGGGCGAGGGAACCGGCGTGGTCAGCCACATCGCCTCCTTCTGGCGGTTCCGGTTTCCCAAGGGCAAGCCCCTGGAGGCCAACGTCGGCGAACTGCTCGACATCCTGCAGGACTTCGAATCGGGCCTGGGCGGGGAGACGCCGGCGATCGCGGCCTGACGGCCTGAGGCCACGCTTGCGGCTGGCGCGAAATCTTCGCGGCTGATGCGAGCTAAACACCTGAAATGCGAGGACGATTGCCCCGGATCAGCGGTCGCGCTTGATGGACGCCGACGCTGTCATTTTGGGGAGTCTTCGACATGTTCAATCCACGTTCGATCGCGCTGGCCGCAACGGTTCTGGCGGGTGGGTTCGTGTTGGCGACCGCTGGTGTGGCCAAGGCCTCGGGCGTCGATCCGGAGCTGTTCGCGCCGAACTACACCTTCCCGAACGGATCCCTGGGCTTTGAACTGGTGAGCCACGGCGGCCCGATCAATCCCGGCGTGATCGTCGGCTTCAACCCGCAGCCTGACCCGCCTGGCGATGGTGACAACGGCGCGCTGATCGCGCTGCTCCACCCCGCGGACCCCGAACTGATCAGCCCATCGCTTGGCGGCGCCTTCACTTTCACGCTTGCGCTGCAGGGACTGGGCGACGGATCGGTGATCCCATTGCCTGGGGCGCCGAATTCCGACGGCTTCACAAGCCTGCGCGACGAGATCGACGGTCACGTCATCTCCATCACCCTGCAGTTCGGGCCGGATCAGGTGAACCCCGAGACCTGGGGCGGCTTCAACCCGCAACCGATACCGCCGGGCGATGTCCTGGACGGCAGCTTCCAGTTCGCCAGCAACGTCGATCCGTACATGGGCTTCCAGATCGACGTCGACGGCGCTCCCTTGAGTTTCAGCCTCGCGCCCGGCGTGCCGGAGCCCCAGGCCTGGGCCCTGATGTTGCTGGGCTTCGGCGGAGCCGGCGGGGTGTTGCGCTCACGCCGGCGGCGGCGGACGGCGACCGCGGTGGCCTGAGCCCACGGCTTAAACCACCGCCAGCGCGCCGCCGGACAGGCCTCGTCCCGACGGGGCGCCCGATCTCGATCGGAGCTCTAGTAGTTCAACCCGGGCGTGACGAGCTGCAGGCTCACGACGAACCATGCGAAGGCCAGCAGCGCGAGCATGGTCACGGTGACCGACGTCTTGGCCCACCAGCTCCGTCCGCCCTCGGTCCAGACACGGACGACGTTCCAGACCGACAGGCCGGCGCCGACGACGCCCACCAGGCAGAGCAGCTGCAGCAGGCGCAGCCAGACATCCAGCGGATCGTCGAACAGGGCGAGCTTGGTCCCGGCCGCCTGAGCGATGACGACAAAGCCGCCGAGCGCCAGGAGATCGACCAGAGCCGTGATCCGCACGGCGCGGTAGAGCTGGGCGGTGCGTCCCGATAGGGGGAAGGTGCGACCATAGCGTCGACGCACCACCGCCTGGATCGGCCAAAGGGCCAGCAGCAGCAGCATCACACCCACCATTCCCCCGAGCAGCGGCAGGTTCCAGGCGGAATTGGCCGCGAACGGCACGGGCTGGAACATCATGATGGCCGCGAGGTCGTCTTCGCTGAACCCGGTCACCTTGCCGTCTTTGACGACGGCGGCGAGGGTGTGCTTGCCGCTGGCGTCCTTCCAGACGAAGGGGCCGACCTCGCGCCAGACCAGGGGCGCGCCTGAGTCATCCTTGAACGCGGAAACCACCAGGGTGGCGTCCTTGTTGGCGGTGACCTTGACCTGACCCAGCAGGCCGAGCAGCCGCAGGAATCCGGTGTCCACCCGGCGGCTGGACCAATAGACGCCCTGCATGAGAGCCGCGTCGGTCTTCGCCGTGGGGGCTGTCGCGAGCTCCGGCTGGGGCGCGGGGAAGTAGCGGTCCATGAAGCCGCTCAGCAGGTTCTGGCGGACATTCTCGACCAGGCCATCCTTGCCGGCGCTGTTCATCGAAATGAAGATGCCGACGTTGTCGTTGAGCAGCAGGTGCAGGTCGGAGTGGAACGCGACCGTATCGCCGCCGTGGCCGACGATCACGTGGCCGTTGCGGTCCTCGTGATAGAACCCTAGCGCCATGCCGTTGAGCGGCGGCGCATATTGCCGCTGCGGTGCGTGCATTTCCTTGGCGGTCGCCTCCTGGAGGATGCGGACCGCGCCGAACTGGCCGTTGTTCAAGTGGGCGATCATGAAGCGCGAGACGTCGTCGCCGGTGGTGGCCAGGCTGCCCGCCGGCGCCGGACCCACGAACTCGTAGGATTGCGCCGGTCCGGACGCCCGAAGATAGCCGGACGCCATTCCGGCCAGCAGGTTCGGCTGCAACGGCTGGGTGAAGCTCGAGTGGTCCATGCCCAGCGGCGCGAAGATGTGGCGGGCGACGTACTGGTCGAAGGGTTCGCCCGAGGTGCGCTGAACGATGTAGCCGGCCAGCGCCGCGCCGTAGTTGGAATAGGCCGGGACCTCGCCAGGCGGGAAAATGCGGTTGGGCGTCCAGTGGGAAATGAACTTGTCGAGGGGAAGCAGGGCTTTCGCGTCGCCGGGGAACAGATGCTTGATGGTCTCGGCGAAGCCCGCCGTGTGGGTCATCAGGTCGCGCATGGTGACGGGCTTGCCGTCATAGGGCGGGATCTTGAAGTCCAGGTACTGGTTGACGTCGGCGTCGAGGTTGATCTTGCCCGCCTCGACCTGCTGCATCACGGCGGTCCAGGTGAACAGCTTGGACACCGAGCCCGGCCGGAACAGCGTACCCTTGGGATCGACCGGGCGATGGGACTTCACGTCGGCGTAGCCGTAGCCCTTCTCGGTCAGGACCTGGCCGTCCTTGACCACCACAACCACGGCCCCGGCGATATCGGCGCTGGCGAGCGCATAGGGGATGTAGCCGTCGAGCCAGGCGTCGACGTCCTGTTGCGTCAGCGCCGGGGCCGGCGAGGGTGCGGCGGGCGGCGCTACGGCGGCGGCCGTCGGCGCCTTGGCCGGGGCGGCCTCCTGCGGAACCTGGGCGCTCGCGCTCGACGCGAAGACAAGGGCGGCGGTCAAGGCGCCGATCATCGATCTCAGCTTCATCGCCATATCCCCAGAGTCTTGTCAGGCCGCGTCGGAATTCACCATTTCAGTCCCACGAATTTTTCAAAAACAGAAATTAAATTCAGGCAATGCGAAACTTGAGGGCCGGCTGTCGACGCGCGGGAACATCCCATAGCTGCACCGAGCCTAAGGCGTCGTCGAGGGTCTGACTGCGAGGCATGGCGCCAGGCGAGAACCTTGCGGTTCCCGTCCGGCGCCCACCATCGATGGTACGCTCTCCAGCGAAGCCTTCTGAACCCGCTCGGAGCCCTCGATCAGTAGGTCGCCGAGAGCGAGATACCGATCGTGCGCGGCCGGATGAGGCCCGCCTGAAGCGCGCCATTGGGCGTGGAGCCCTGGCCGCCCAGGGACAATATCCCGCGCTCGTCGCCCAGGTTCTTCACGTAGAGTTCGGCGCGGTAGTTGTGCCAATCCAGGCCGCCGCGAAGATCGACCGCGGTGTAGGACGGAACCGAAACCTGGCCGATGGTGGCGTTGAAGTCCGAGCGACGCCGACCCTCGAAGCGGACGCTGGCGCCCACGAACGCCCGCACGTCATCCGACACCGGGCGCCCATAGTCGGCGCTCAGCGAGCCGCTGACCGGCGCCGAGTAGGGCAGGCGATCCCCGTCCTTGCCGCCGAGAAGCGCAGGCGTGTCCGCCGTCAGGTTCGCCTGGGTGTAGGCACCGTTGCCCGACAAGGTCAGGCCGGTCGTGGGAACCCAGGTGAAGGCCCCTTCCACGCCCTTGCTTTCAGCGGATCCGCCGTTCACGTTCACGCCGAGTCCGTCGACATCGGCCAGAAGCTGGATCTTGCTCCAGGTGATGTAGAAGGCCGTCAGCTCAACGGAGACGGTCTTTTCAAAGAGGTCCGATTTGACGCCGGCCTCGTAGTTGATGATCGAGTCCGACTGGAAGGTGCGCGGGACCGCGGCCGGCACCAGCGGGTTCAGGGCGTTGGGGCCGCCCGGACGATAGCCCTTGGCGACGCGGGCATAGAGCGTCGTGTCGTCACTCAGCTTGTACTTCGGCGCCACGGCGAAGGTGAACACGCCTTCGGACGAAGAGCCGCCGACCGTGGAGCCTGGGCCGACGAGCAGGCCCGTCGTCACCTGCGACTCGTCTTGTTTGTTGCGGCTGTATCTGCCGCCGACGGCGACATCGAACTGGTCCGTGAAGTGGTAGTCGCCATTGGCGAAGACCGCGTACTCCGAGTAGTCGGAAGGCAGCGAGATCACTTCCAGCCCGCCGAAGCCCGGCACGACCTGCGGCGGGTTCACGAGGCTGATCGCGCTGAGGTTCTGGTTCAGCTGATTTTGCTCGTGAGTGTAGAAGGCGCCGACCAGCCATTCGAACGTCTGCGACGGGGAAGCCAGCCGGATTTCCTGCGTAAACTTCTGCTGCTTCAGGTCCTGAAGGACGTTGGCGCCCAGCGGCTGCCTGAGAGCTCCTGAGAGCAACGGGCCGTACATCGCCGTGGCGTCCTCGTTGGAGTCCTGGCGAAGCGTTGCGTAGCTCGTTGACGAGATGAGGCTGGCCGGTCCGAAGTCGTAATCCTCGGTCGCGTTGTAGATGCGGTAGGCGACCTTGTTGGGCGAAGCGAAGGTTCGGCTTTGCGTGAGGTCGCCATAGAGGGGCTTGAGCGTCACCGGGTTCACGTCCTCGGTCGAGGTGCCGGTGCTGGAAATGTCCTGTCCGACCACCGAGAGCCGGACGGTGAACTTGTCGGTGGGCTTGTAGAGGAAGCCCAGCCGAAGGCCGCTGTAGTGGGCGGAATTGATGTCCTTGGCGTGGCGCAGCGGGTCATCGATGAACCCGGGCTGATCGCTGTAGTAGGCGCCGATGCGGACCGCGGCCGAGTCGCCGAGCGGGGCGTTGAAGAGACCTTTGACCGACCCGCCTGCCGACCCCGATTCAGTCTCGTCCCCGTCAACCTCGATCTTGCCGGAATAGCGGGACGGGTCTGGCGCATTGGTCACGAATTTCAGCAGGCCGCCGAGGCTGCTGGCTCCATAGAGCGTGCCTTGGGGTCCGCGCAGGACCTCGACCCGCTGCATGTCGAAGGTGTCCAGGTCGGGCGCCAGGACGGCTCCGTTCGCAAGGCCCGTCACCGAACCGTAGGGCGTTTCGTCGACGTAGGTCCCGATCGTGGCGCTGACCCCGCCGGCGTTGATCCCGCGCAGCACCAGCCGGGTCGCGCCGGGCTGCGATGAGATCAGGTTCATGCCGGGTACGGTGGTGACGTAGTCTTCGAAGGTCACCGCGCGCTTCACGTCGAGCGAGTCCCCCGAAATGGCCGTCACCGACTGGGGGACGTCCTTGAGGTTTTCTTCGCGCTTTTGGGCGGTGACGATGACTTCTTGGACTGTGGAGCCCTTGCCGGCATCGGCGGCGGCGTCCGCAGCATAGCTCGCGACTGGAAGGGCAAGGGCGGCGAATGCGGCCCCGGCAAGCAAGCTCAGCTTGGTGACGGCGTTCATGGAGATTCCCCTGCTATTTGTTGGGTCGATGATGACAATAATTTTGCAGAAGTGGCAAACGCTTTCCGATTCTGCATGTGGCCGGAATTGCCGCCTGGCCGGCCGACTTCACGACGCGCAGAACCGGGTCCGAGGACGGCTATTGACGGTCGGATGGGGGATGGAGCCCGGATTCAGCTCTGGGCGGATCGCCTATCTGGCTATGGACGCGGCGGCCGGCTGGTTGTCCGCTCCGCCCGGCCGGAAGCACGCAGAAGATTTCGCGACGCCCGGGACGACCCTCCCTACACCGCGCCTCCGGATCGTTTGGCGCGTCGGCGGTCCCGCGCTGGCCACGCTGGCGATCAGGTGACCGGATGGCGCCAGCCGTGAGGATCTCCGGATCGACCGCGCTGGATGTCTGCAAGCTCCGCGCGAAGGGAGCCGGTGAGCTGGCCTTCCTGGCCGTCGCCGACGATGAAATCGCCCTCCCGGCTCCTGACCTGGCCGATCGCCGCGACGACGGCGGCTGTGCCGCAGGCGAAGACTTCACGCAGGCGCTTCGAGGCCGCGTCTTCGCGCCATTGCTCGATGGAATAGGCTTCCTCGCGAACCTCGAGGCCGCGCGCCCGGGCCAGCGTGATAATCGCGGAGCGGGTTATCCCGGGTAGGATCGTGCCGCCGAGCGGGGGCGTTCGGACTGAGCCATCTTCGAAGACAAAGAAGATGTTCATGCCGCCGAGCTCCTCGACCCAACGCCGCTCCTTGGCGTCGAGGAAGACCACCTGGTCGCACTCGTGCCGAATGGCTTCCGCCTGGGGAAGAAGGCTGGCGGCATAGTTACCGCCGCACTTTGCCGCGCCCGTCCCGCCTGGCGCGGCGCGGGCGTATTCGTCGGAAACCCAGACCGACAGAGGCTTGGCCTTGCCCTTGAAATAGGATCCGACGGGGGAAGCGATGACGACGAACAGATATTCCGACGAAGGCTTCACACCGAGAAACACCTCGGTGGCGAACATGAAGGGGCGCAGGTAAAGGCTTCCGTCGCCATCCGGAATCCAGGCGGCGTCAATGCGCACGAGCTGCTCCAGCGCCTCGACGAACAGCGCCTCAGGCAGGATCGGCATGGCGAGGCGCGCCGCCGAAAGCTGAAATCGCCTGGCGTTGGCAGCCGGCTGGAACATCAGCACGCCGCCGTCGGCGCCGCGATAGGCTTTCAGGCCTTCGAAGATTTCCTGGGCATAATGCAAGACGGCGGCCGCCGGATCGAGAGCGATGGGCCCCCGCTGCCGCACCTCGGGATCATGCCAGCCGCGGGATTCGGAGTAGCGGATGGTGACCATGTGATCGGTGAACACCCGGCCGAACCCTGGGTCGGCGAGCAGCTGAGCGCGCTCGGTCTCGGGGACAGGCGTGGGGCTGGGATGGACGAGGAACGTGGGGAGCGAGTCAGCGATCATGAGGTGGCCTGTTTCTCGTTTGTATACGTCGCTATTGCGGCGTCGGCTTTCATCAGGATCAGCACCGCGCCTTCGCTGACCTGGGCGCCGAGGGTCGCCGACACCGCCTCCACCGTCCCGTCGAAGGGGGCCGTCAGTGCGTGTTCCATCTTCATGGCCTCCAGG
>NZ_SSMZ01000077.1 GCF_004799395.1 Phenylobacterium sp. | reverse complement strand
GACCAATATATCGATAGGACCGAGTTCGGCCTCCACGGCGGCCACGGCGTGCTGGCAGTCGGCGAAGTTGCCGACATTGCCCTTGATGACCATGGCGCCGGTCTCGCGCTTCAGGGCCTCGGCGGCCTCGGTGTTGCCGGAGTAGCCGGCGGCGACCCTTATCCCGTCGGCGGTCAGCCGCTCGACGATCGCCCGCCCGATGCCACGGGTTCCACCCGTGACCAGCGCTACCCTGGCCATACGTTCGTTCTCCCTATCGACGGCGGCGGTTGGTCCGCCGCTCGGATCAGACCTTCTCGACGCACATGGCCACGCCCATGCCGCCGCCGACGCAGAGCGTCGCGAGGCCTTTGGTTGCGTCCGTGCGGTTCATCTCGTGCAGCAGGGTGGTCAGGATCCGGGCGCCGGACGCGCCGATCGGATGGCCGATGGCGATCGCCCCGCCGTTGACGTTGACCTTGGCCGGGTCGAGGCCGAGGTCGCGCACGACGCACAGCGACTGCGCCGCGAACGCCTCGTTGGACTCGATCAGGTCCAGGTCCGCCACCGACCAGCCCGCGCGCTCCAGCGCCTTGCGGCTGGCGGGGATCGGGCCGGTGCCCATGATTTCCGGATCGACGCCGGCGTTGGCCCAGGAGGCGATGCGCGCCAGGGGCCTCAGGCCGCGCTTCTTGGCTTCGTCGGCGCTCATCAGCACCAGGGCCGCGGCCCCGTCGTTGAGGCCCGAGGCGTTGGCGGCGGTGACCGAGCCTTCCTTGTTGAAGGCGGGTTTCAGTCCCGAGATGCTCTCCAGGGTCACGCCGTGGCGGATGAATTCGTCCTGGTCGACGACGGTGTCGCCCTTGCGGCCCTTGATGGTGACGGGCGCGATCTCGCTGGCGAACTTGCCGGCCTTCTGCGCCGCCTCGGCCTTGTTCTGGGAGCCGACCGCGAACCTGTCCTGGTCCTCGCGGGTGATCTGCCAGCGGGCCGCGATGTTCTCGGCGGTCTGGCCCATGTGATAGCCGTGGAACGCGTCCCAGAGACCGTCCTTGATCATGGTGTCCACCAGCGCCAGGTCGCCCATCTTCTGGCCGGTCCGCAGGTTCTGGGCGTGCGGCGCCTGGCTCATGCTCTCCTGGCCGCCAGCGATGACGATGTCGGCCGAGCCATCCATGATCTGCTGGGCGCCCAGCGCCACGGCCCGCAGGCCCGAGCCGCACAACTGGTTCAGGCTCCAGGCGGGGCTTTCCACCGGAATGCCGGCGTTGACGCTGGCCTGGCGGGCGGGACCCTGGCCGGCGGCGGCCTGCAGCACCTGGCCCAACACCACCTCGTCCACGTCGGCGGGGGTGATCCCCGCGCGCTCGATGGCGGCCAGGATGGCGATCTTGCCAAGTTCGTGGGCGGGCAGGCTGGAGAGCGCCCCATTGAACGAGCCCACCGGCGTGCGGGCGGCGGAGACGATGACGATGTCGGCCATGACGCGGATTCCTTGACCTCGGAGGGGACGGCCCTCCTCCATCTATTGGGAGCGCACGACATTTCCGCAACCCCGCGTGTGAATTGGCGCCGATTGCCATTCTGCTCGCATCCGCGATACTGCGCTGCAGAAACAGGGTTCGCGGAGGTTCGCGGCCCGGCATAAGGATTTGGGATGGCCGACACGGAAGGGACAGCCGCCCCGGGCGAGCGGGTTGTCATCAAGAAGTACGCCAACCGGCGACTCTACAACACCGCCTCCTCCAGCTACGTCACCCTCGAACACCTCTCCGAGATGGTGAAGAAGAACGTCGACTTCGTGGTCTATGACGCCAAGACCAACGAGGACATCACCCGCTCCGTCCTGACCCAGATCATCTTCGAGGAGGAGAGCCAGGGGCAGAGCCTGCTGCCCATCCAGTTCCTGCGCCAGTTGATCGGCTTCTACGGCAACTCGATGCAAGCCTTCCTGCCCTCGTACCTGGAGCTGTCGCTGGCCAGCTTCACCCAGCAGCAGGAGCGCATGCGCACCCAGTTCTCCGCCCTGGGCCAGACTGCGCCCGGGATCGGCGTTTTCGACGAGCAGGTGCGTCAGAACCTCGCCCTCTTCGACCGGGCGATGAAGATGTTTTCGCCGTTCGCCTACGCCGCCCGGCCGGAAGAGCCGGCGCCCGCGCCGGCCCCTAAGGCGGAACCACCGCCCGCCGCGACCGTTTCAGCCGCCGATGAGGCTCTCGTCACGCTCCGCAAACAGATGGAAGACATGCAGGCCCAGATTGAGAAGCTGGCCGGCAAGCGCTGAAGCGCGGAGCCCGGACTCGACGGGTGGCCCGAGTCCTGCACAGATAGTCGCAGCATGACGATGTCCGTCGATCCTCTCCGCAGGGCCCCCGCGGCCCGCCGCAGCCGCAAGGCCGAGAGCGAGCCCGACCGTGCCGATTTGACGCAGGAGACCGAGGCCAGCCTGCTGCCGGTCCC
>NZ_SSMZ01000076.1 GCF_004799395.1 Phenylobacterium sp. | reverse complement strand
CCTACACCCTGCTGGCCGTGACGCCCAACTTCGGAGCGACGTCCAGTTCGGCGGCGCTGCTGTCGTTCACCGCCAAGGGCGACGGCGAGTTCAGCTTCGCCAGCGCCGTCCCGGAAGCGGCGACGTGGTCGCTGATGATCGTAGGCTTCGGCGGCGCGGGCGCCATGCTTCGCCGCCATCGCCGTCGGTCGCCGCTCGTCGGCTGACCCCAACAAAAAAGCGCGGACCTTCCTGAGGCCCTCGCCCGCCAGGGCCGCGGCCTTCTGCGTGGCGCGTGGCCTGGAAATCTCCGCCGCCGGCGCCGCCAGCTCGGCGGAGGCCGAGGCTCATGCCGCGACGCCCTGTTGGGGCAGGCGCGGTCACGGCTTTCAACCCCAGCGAAGCCCTCCCGCGGCGGGCGGGCAGGAGGTCGCGGCCTAGGCCCGACCGGCCGCCTGTGCTAGGTCGCCCGACCGCTAGCTTCTGCAAAGACCTGAAAGATTCCCCAAAGGACATCATGGCCCTGAAAGTCGCCATCGTCGGTCTGCCCAACGTCGGCAAATCGACCCTGTTCAACGCCCTGACCCAGACCGCGGCGGCCCAGGCCGCCAACTATCCGTTCTGCACCATCGAGCCGAACACCGGCGACGTGGCGGTGCCGGAGCCGCGCCTGGACGTCCTGGCCGCGATCATCCCGTCCAAGGAGATCATCCCCTCGCGGATCAACTTCGTGGACATCGCCGGCCTGGTGCGCGGGGCCTCCAAGGGCGAGGGCCTGGGCAACCAGTTCCTGGCCAACATCCGCGACTGCGACGCCGTCGCCTTCGTCGCCCGCTGCTTCATCGACGACGACATCACCCACGTGGAGGGCAAGGTCGACCCGATCGCCGACCTGGAGACCATCGAGATCGAGCTGATGCTGGCAGACCTCGAAAGCCTCGAAAAGCGGGTGGTGAACCTCGAGAAACGCGCCAAGGCCGGCGACAAGGAAAGCGCCCAGACGCTCAAGCTGGTGAACCTGGCCCTCGCCGAACTGAAGGAGGGCCGGCCCGCCCGCAAGGCCGAGGTTTCCACCGAGGACGAGAAGGCCTGGCGGATGCTGCAGCTCCTGACCTCCAAGCCCGCCCTCTATGTGGCCAACGTCGACGAGGCCTCCGCCGCAGAGGGCAACGATATGTCCCGCCTGGTGGCCGAGCGGGCCAAGCGCGACGGCGCCGACTCGGTCGCCATATCCGCCCAGATCGAGAGCGAGATCGCCATGCTGGACGCCGGCGAGCGGCAGGAGTTCCTGGAGACCCTCGGCCTCACCGAACCGGGCCTCAACAAGCTGATCCGCGAGGCCTACCACCTGCTCGGCCTGCAGACCTATTTCACGGTCGGGCCGAAGGAGACGCGCGCCTGGACCATCCACAAGGGCGACACCGCCCCGCAGGCTGCCGGCGTCATACACACCGACTTCGAGAAGGGCTTCATCCGTGCCGAGACGATCGCCTACGACGACTACGTTCGCCTGAAGGGCGAGGCCGGCGCCCGCGACGCCGGCAAGCTGCGCCAGGAAGGCAAGGAGTACGTCGTCAAGGACGGCGACGTGATGAACTTCCGGTTCAACGTCTAGGCTCTGGCGGCGGCGCGAAAAGCCTCCTCACGCGCAAATAGCGCGTGCCGAATCGGCAATTTTGAGTTGTATTTTCGCGCGTATTGACAGCCGCAGTCGGCTGCGCGAACGCCAACGCCAACCCCGATAAGCCTTCCAAGGAGATTTGAGATGGGTGAAACGATCAAGATCGCGGGCGCGGACGGCTTTGAATTTTCCGCCTATCACGAGCCCTCGTTCACGCCCCGAAAGGGCGGAGTGATCGTCATCCAGGAGATCTTCGGCCTCGACGAATACGTCCGCGCCGACGTCGAGCGCTGGGCGAAGATGGGCTACGAGGCGATCGCGCCGGCCATGTACGACCGCCGTGAGCCGGGGTTCCTGGCCAAGCACGATCCGGACGGGATCAAGGCCGGGGTGGCCCACGCCATGGGCACGCCCATCGATCAGGCAATGGGCGACATCGCCGCCTGCAGCCGGTTCCTGAAGACCCGCGGCGATAAGGTCTGCGTGGTCGGCTACTGCTACGGCGGCTCGCTGGCCTGGCTGGCGGCGGCCAAGGTCGAGGGCCTGGCCGCCGCCTCCAGCTACTACGGCAGCATGGTGCAGGCCAACGCCGCCGCGCGCCTACTCTGCCCGACCATCGTCCACCTCGGCCGCTCCGACCCCGGCATCCCCGCCGACGAGGTCGCCAAGGCGGTGGGCGAGCACAATTCCAAGGTCGCGGTCTATATCTACGAAGCCGCTGGCCACGGCTTCAACAACGCCAGCCCGGAGCGCTACAACGCCGAGGCCGCCGACCTGGCGCGCTACCGCACCCTGGACCTGTTCGACAAATCCTGAGAGGCGAGATGGGCGAGACCGTCCGGCTGACGAGCGGCAAGGACGGCTTCGAATACGAGGCCTACCGCGCCGGCGTCAGCGATGCGCGCCGCGGCGGCCTGGTCATCCTGCACGCCATCTGGGGCGTCACCCCGCACCTGCGCGACCTGGCCGACGACTACGCCGAGGCCGGCTACGAGGTCCTGGTCCCCAGCCTGTTCGACCGCTTCCAGCGCGGGTTTGCCGAGGCCAACTCCGATCCGGCCCTGATGGGGCGACAGATGGCATTCGGGGAACAGACCCATTGGGGCGCCGAGGTGCTCGACGCGGTCCAGGCCGCCATCGACGCCCTGGCCCCGCCGGTCTTCGCGATGGGCTTCTGCTACGGTGGCACGACCGCCTGGCTGGCCGCCGCCCGCTGCCATGGCCTCGCCGCAGTGGCGTCCTTCTACGGCGGCCAGATCGTCGACTACCTGGCCGAGGCGCCGCAGGTCCCGACCATCCTGCACCTCGGCAAGACCGACGAGATGATCCCGCCCGCCGACGTCGAGACCATCCGCGCCGCCTACCCCGACCTGCCCGTCTACATGTACGACGCCGGCCACGCCTTCGTGGCCCCGAACGGGTTTCACGAAGATAGCGCGCGGCTGTCGAAGCTGCGGACCCTGGCGCACTTCAGCCGGAAGAGCGGGATTAGGGGCGAGAGCTAGGCGAAGCTCTCGGTCTCCGCTGGGGATGGAAAGCCAGCGACCGCTGTGGAGCCGCGGAAGTCGATCCGTCCTAGGTCTGCGACGCCCATGCCCCCAGCGCCACCCGCACCTCCTCCATCACGCTCGCCCAGTCCCCCGGCGAGGGCTGCCGGAACAGCTGCGCGCTCGGATACCACGGGCTGTCGTTCCGGCCGTCGAGCCAGCGCCAGCAGGCGTCGTGGCGGTTGAGAATCCAGACCGGCTTGCCCAGCCCGCCGACCAAGTGGGCGACCGCCGTGTCGCAGGTGATCACCAGGTCGAGGTTGGCGACCAGGGCCGCGGTGTCGGCGAAATCGGCCAGTTCGCTCGTCAGGTTGGTGATCTCAGGCCCAGCCCACCCTTTCGCCTGTAGCTCGGCGAGCTGGGCGGCCGGCGGGCCTTTCTGCAGGCTGTAGAAAGCCACGTCCTCGGCGCCCGCCAACGGCGCGAACGCCTCCAGCGACAGGGACCGCCGCTGGTCGATGCTGTTGGCGACCATCTGGTACGGCCGCGCGCCGCCGGCCCAGCAGAGCCCGACCCGGCGCGCCGCTGTCCCGGCCAGGCGGCTCGCCCAGGCCGCCACGTCTTGCGGATCGGCGTCCAGGTAGCGTGCGAGGCGTCCATCAGGCGCGGCGCCCAGCGCGTGCGGCAGGCTCATCAACGGGGTCTGGAATTCGTGCGGTGGCGGCGCTTCGCCGAGCGTGATGACCCGGGCCACGCCGTCCAATCGCGCCAGCAGCCGCTCCAGGCCTGGCTGCACCTCCAGGATCACCTCGGCGCCCAGGGCGGCGACGTCGAGGGCGTAGCGGCAGAACTGCAGGGTGTCCCCCAGGCCCTGTTCGGAACGCAGTAGAATGGTGCGGCCCTGCAGGTCTTCGGCGCCCAGCCAAAGGCGGGCGCCGAGGTCGCGGCGTTCGGTCCGAAACTGCTCGGCCTTCCAGCGCCACTCGTAACGCGCCCAGCCGTCTGCGAAATCCCCCAGCATCAGCCGGCACATGGCGAGGCTGTGATGCGCCTCGGCGTAGTCGGGCCGCAGCGACAGCGCATGCTCAAGGCTCGCCAGCGCCTCGTCGAAACGCCGCAGCTCGTAGAGCACGACACCTCGGTTGTTGTAGGGCGACGGATAGTCCGGCTTGAGGGCGATGGCGCGGTCATAGGTCGCCAGCGCCTCGTCCAGACGCCGGGCGCCATAGAGTGCGCCGCCGCGATTGTTGAGGCCCTCGGCATAGTCCGGGTTCAGCGCCACCGCCCGGTCCGCGGCGGCCAGGGCGTCATCCATCCGCCGAAGCTCACGCAGCGGCAGGACCTTGTTGCTGAAGACCTCGAAATAGTCCGGCTTGAGCTCGGTCGCCCGGTCATAGCTGACCACAGCCTCCTGATAGCGCCACAGGTCGCACAGGACGTTGCCGCGATTGCCGTGCGCCTCGGCGTAGGTCGGCCGCAGTTCGATCGCCCGATCCAGAGCCGCGAGCGCGTCCTCGAAGTGTCCCAGCTCGCGCAGCGTCGCCCCGCGATGGAGCCAGGCGTCGGCGTCGTCCGGCTTCAAGGCGATCGCCTGGCCGAAACTCTCCAGCCCTTCCTCAGACCGCCTGAGGTCGCAGAGCACGATGCCGCGGCTTCGGCGGGCCTCGGCGTAGTCCGGCTTAAGGGCGATCGCCAGATCGTATCCCGCCAGAGCCGCCTCAAGGCGCCCCAGTTCGCGCAACATGGTCGCCCGGTTGTAGTGGGCCGGCGCCGTGGGCTGGAGAGCCACCACCCGCTCGTAGCTCGCCAGCGCTTCCGGCAGGCGCCCCAGCTGATGCAGCGCCTCCCCGCGGTTTCCGTGTGCCTGCGCGAAGTCCGGGTTAAGCGCGATCGCCCGATCGCTGGCCTCCAGCGCCTCGCCATAGCGACGCAGGCTGTTGAACGCGCTGGCGAGGTTCCCGTGGGCGTCGGCGACGTCGGCCCTCACCGCGATCGCCTGGCCGATCAGCTCCACCGCCGCATCGGGCCGGCCGATCTGGACGGCGTAGACGCCCAGCAGATGGAGGGACTCGAAGTGCCGCGGATCGGCGGCCAGCACCTGCTCATAGGCGCGCCGCGCCTCGTCCAGCCGCCCCGCCCGATGGTGCGCCAGGCCTTGGGCGTGGACGGCCTGCAAGTCGGCGTCGGGCCGTTCCGCCTCCATCAGCTCAGCGTCTCCCATCCGCGCGGACCTCGACCTGGAACATAGCGGAGTCCGCGACGCCGCCACGATCTGCTTTAGCCGCGATCCTCGATCTGCGCGCGCACGTCGGGCGTCGCCTCCAGGAAGCGCACCAGGATCGCCTGGGCCGCCAGGATCCCGATCCCCGCCGCATAGGCGGAGAAGACATTGGCGCCGGTGAGGCCGCCCCGCGCCGCGCGGCCCACCTCCTCCCAGATGAACAGGCCCGAGCCCAGCAGCAGCGCCACGCCCACGACCACCGAGACCGGTGTCTGGCCGAAGCCGGCGCGAAAGCTCATCCAGACGTACCTGGCCAGCCACCGCTTCACCGGCGGGACCAGCAGCGGGATCGCGAGCGAGAAGCCGAGGTAGGCCGCCGGCCACAGGAGCGTCCAGCGCGCGATCAGGTTCGGCCCGCCCGGCAGGCGGCCGAGCGCGTCGATCACCGCGGCGGCGTAGATCAGGCTGGCGGCGGCCACCGTCAGGTCCTGCATGCGCTTGAAATTCCGCCAGGCGGTGGTGAAGCCCATCCGGGCAAGGTAGGCGCCCGTTTGGGCGGACGTAAGGCGCTGGGTCGCCGAAGGCGGGGTTGGAGCTATGCTCTGCCCGTGAGTCGAGCCTTCCTTCCCCTAGGCGCCGCCCTGGCGCTCATCGCCGCCCCGGCCCTGGCCGGCGAGGCGGCCTGCTGGTTCGAGAACGGCGTGGTGGTGGTGGGCGCCGAGGTCATGGGCGTCAGCGGCGACTACATCCTGGACACCGCCAGCCCGCACACCGTCCTGGCCGACAGCCAAGCCAACGCCGCGGGCTTCGCCGAGACGGCTCTGAAGGGCGAGGTGCGGCTGGCCGGCGTAGCGCTCAAGGACCGGCCCGTGGCCGTCGAGGTGGTCGACCTGCGCACCGGGGCCTTGCCCACGCCGATCGCCGGGATCATCGGCGCCGACGTGCTGCAGGGGTTCGTGCTGGACGTGGATTTCAGCCCCTGCCGGGTGCGCCTGTCGCGGCGCGCCGGCGGCCGCTTCCCGGCGGCGGCCAGCCTGCCGATGGGCTGGGTCGCCGGCCGGCCGGTGGTCCGCGCAGCGGTCGCCGATGGCCCGCACGCCTTCTCGGGCTTCTTCACGCCGGGCGTCGGCGCCGACACCGGCGTGCGGCTCAGCGACGCCCTGGCCCGCGCGCCCGGCGCGCCGAAGGACAAGACCAAGGAGCTCTATCCCTACGGCGTGCTCTTCCCGCGCCTGCGGGCGCTCTCCTTCGCCGGCGGCCTGACCGAGAACCTGCCGGCCGGCCTGATGAAAGCCGAGGACCCGGCGCTCGCCGGCCAACTGGGCGCGCCCCTGCTTTCCCACTGGCGTCTGCGCTTCGACTTTCCCGCCGGCAAACTCCTGCTGGCGGCCGCCAAGCCGTGAGGCTCAGCCCGTCCAGGTTCTCACGAAGGCCGCCAGGTTGGGCAACACGTCGACGGCGGCGTGCAGCAGGACGATCAGCAGCAGGCTGCGCGTGCGCGCCCACAGGGTCCCGAACAGCAGCGCGATCGGCGACAGGGTGGCGATGGTGAAGGCCACGACCTGGAAGACGTCCGTGGAATAGCCGTCGGTCTCCGGCGTACCACGCAGGAAGAGACCGGGTGCGTGGGCCAGGGCGAACAGCAGCGCGCCTACCACCACCGCCCCGACTTCGCTCTTCAGCACGGCGGCGAGCCGGGTCTGCAGCACGGCGCGGAACAGGAATTCCTCGCAGAGGCCCGCCTCCAGGGCGATCCAGATAAAGGCGGCCGGCGCGGCCCAGGCCAGGGTCGCGGCGGAGGCGTGCAGTCCGGCGATCTGCTTCAGGGCCGGGCTGACGACGCAGAGCAGGGCCAGGATGATCAGGCCGAGCACGATCAGGGGCGGCCAGAAGCCCGGCCGGTTGGCGCGGGCGCGGATCAGCGGTCGCAGCTGGGCGCCCAGCAGGGCCAGGAGCGCGGCAGGCGCCAGGACGTGGACGGCCAACTTTGCGGCCAGGACCAGCAGTTCCTGCTCACGGCCCGGCGGCGCGGCGTGGCGCACGGCGCCCATGCCCCAACCCAGAAAGACCACGGCGTAGACCGTCAGGAACACCAGCACCGCCGCCAGCTCCAACCCCGGCCGCAGGACCGGGATCGGCGCCGGGCGCGCGTTGCGGGTCAAGAGCAGGGCCAACCCCGGCAAGGCAACGCCGAACACCCCCAGGGAGATGATGGGGAAGCTCCAGTCCCCGCCCTTCTGCGCCAAATAGCCGACCGCTACGCCCCAGGCCGCCAGATAGCCGGCGAGCCAGAGTACGGGGCTGGAAAGGGGCCCGGCGTGAGCGCGGGAACGAATCGGCATGGCGGCCCCCTGAGCAACGTCAAGGTCTCGGCCTATGAAGCTCTGCGACCCCAGAAGCAAATTAGGGATTATTCATGTGAAAGGGCCCCGGCTTTCGCCGAGGCCCTTGGTTCTCGTCAGACGCGAACGTCCCTAGTGCGCGACGTTCTTCCAGATCTTCTTGTAGCTGGCGTAGAGCAGGCCGGAGAAGATCAGGAGATAGATCATCGCGCCAAGGCCGAAGGCCTTGCGCTCTTCCATCTTCGGCTCGGCGGCCCAGGCCAGGAACGCAGACACGTCGTAGGCCTCGTCCTTGATCCTGTTGGCGTGGCCGTCGTCGAAGGTGACCTTACCGTCGGTGAGCGGCGGCGGCATGCTGATCGCGCCGCCCTCCGGCACCTTGCTCGCCGCGCCGTGCCAGCTGCCGGTCAGGTCGCCCGCGAAATAGGGGTCGTAGTACTTTCCGGCCTGCAGGGTCAGGCCCGCGGGCGGCGCCTTGAAGCCGCTCAGCAGCGAGTAGATGTAGGCCGGGCCGCCTTCGCGGGCCTTGGCCATCACCGACAGGTCCGGCGGCAGGCTGCCGCCGTTCGAGGCGCGCGCGGCGTACTCGTTGGCGAACGGCGCGGGGAACTTGTCGGCCGGGATCGCCGGACGCGAGATCACGTCGCCGGTGTCGGTGTCGATGTCCTTGACGGTGATGTCATGGGCCAGCGACTTCACGACCGGGTTGTTGTTCGGGTTGGGGTACTTCGGATCGTAGAACGGTCCGCCCTTCTGCCCGAGGTTTCGGAAGTACATCAGGTTCATCGAGTGGCAGGCCGAGCAGACCTCCCGATAGACCTTGTAGCCCCGCTGGAGCTGTTCCTTGTCGAACTTGCCGAACGGGCCTTCGAACGACCAATGGACGTTCGAGGGCTCTTCGTTGGTGGTCGCGGCGAGCGCCGGGCCGGCCAACAGGGCAAGCCCGAGCGCCGCGAACGCGAAACCTTTGCGCAGCATCAGGCTCAACCCCTCTTTTCAGGCGACGCCGTCGCGCCGGCGGGCGCGGAGGCGGGATGCGACAGGACGGGTGTGGAGATCGACTCCGGTTCCGGCAGCGGGGTCTCGGTCAGACCCATCAGCGGGGTGATCACCCAGAAGTAGACGAAGTAGAACAGCGCCGCGATCCGCGACAGCCAAACGATGCTGTTCAGGTTGGCGTCGAGGAACTGCGGGCCGGCGACGCCCGGAATGACCATGTCGTCCGGCGCGTGCGCCCCGCAGTAGCCCAGCACCAGGCAGGCCAGGATGAAGATGAAATAGTAGAGCCGCATCGTCGGGCGGTAGCGCATGGAGCGCACCTTCGAGGTGTCCAGCCAGGGCAGGACGAACAGGGTGCCGATTGCGCCGAACATCAGGAGGACGCCCATCAGCTTGTTCGGAACCGCCCGCAGGATCGCGTAGAACGGCAGGAGGTACCACTCCGGCACGATGTGCTGCGGCGTCTGCAGGGGGTTGGCCTGAATGTAGTTGGCCGCGTCGCCCAGCGCGTCGGGCAGGTAGAACACGAACACCGCGTACATGATCAGGAAGACCGAAATCGCGAAGCCGTCCTTCACCGTGTAGTACGGGTGGAAGGGGACGGTGTCCTCCTTGGACTTCACGTTCACGCCGGTCGGATTGTTGTTCCCCGGCACGTGCAGCGCCCAGACGTGCAGCGCCACGACGCCGGCGATCATGAACGGCAGCAGATAGTGCAGCGAGAAGAAGCGGTTCAGCGTGGGGTCGTCCACCGCGAACCCGCCCCACAGCCAGGTGGTGATCGAGGGTCCGATGATCGGTAGCGCGCCGATCAGGTTGGTGATCACCACGGCGCCATGGAAGCTCATCTGGCCCCAGGGCAGGACGTAGCCGAAGAAGGCCGTGGCCATCATCAGGAGGTAGATCACGCAGCCCAGGATCCACAGCACCTCGCGCGGCGCCTTGTAGGAGCCGTAGTAGAGGTTGCGGAACATGTGGATGTAGACCGCCAGGAAGAACATCGACGCGCCGTTGGCGTGCATGCCCTGGATCAGCCAGCCGTAGTTGACGTCGCGCTTGATCCGCTGGATCGAATTGAAGGCGTAGTCGACGTGCGGGACGTAGTGCATCGCCAGGATGATCCCGGTGACGATCTGCAGGCCCAGCATCAGCGACAGGACGCCGCCAAAGGTCCACCAGTAGTTGAGGTTCTTCGGCGTCGGGAAGGTGACGATGGTGTCGTTGGCGAACCGGATGATCGGCAGCCGGCTGTCCAGCCAGCGTTCGAGGCCGGTCTTCGGCTCGTAGGTCGAGTGTCCGCTCATCTGATCAGCCCACCTTGACCTTGGTGTCGGAGAGGAAGCTGTAGTCCGGCACCGCCAGGTTCAGCGGCGCAGGACCGCGGCGGATGCGCCCGGAGGTGTCGTAGACCGACCCGTGGCACGGGCAGAGCCAGCCGCCGTAGTCGCCGCCGCCGAAGGTCGGCACGCAGCCCAGGTGGGTGCAGACACCGATCAGGATGAGATATTGCGCCTTGCCGGGCTTGTGGCGGCTCTCGTCGGTCTGCGGATCGCGCAGGTCGGCGTGGTCGTCCTTGATCGCGGCTTCGATTTCCTTGGCCGTGCGGTAGCGGACGAACAGCGGCTTGCCGCGCCACTTCACCACGATCTGCTGGCCTTCGACGACCTTGGATATATCGACCTCGATGGAGGCCAGCGCCAGGGTGTCGCCGGCGGGGTTCATCTGGTCGATGAACGGCCAGGCGAGACCGCCGACCAGGCCCACCGCGGCGACGCCGGCGGCGATATGGATGAAGTCGCGACGGTTCGGGTCCTCACCCGAAGCATGCGGATCGGGACTTGCGCCCGCGACGGTGTCAGCCACCAAAGCTACCCTTCATTCGAGGCTCCCAAAAAAGCGACCGGGAGCGCCATGTCTTTGGACCCTACCAGACGCTCTGATAAGGCCTTTAAAGTCACGACGGGCCAGCACACAACGCACTTACCGGAAACGCCCGCCGGAAACGCCGATTGCGTCCCCCAAGGCCGCTTTCGCGATTCGTCGTTCAACCCCAGCCTGACCCGTCGCGGTTCGCTTAGAATGCGTTTGGCCCTTTTTCAACCGGACATTCCGCAAAACCTCGGCGCCGCACTTCGGCTGGGCGCCTGTTTGGACGTGCCTGTAGACGTGATCGAGCCCTGCGGCTTCCCGCTTTCCGACGCCGGCGTGCGCCGCGCGGCCATGGACTACGGGGCTCTCGCCGAGATGAAGCGGCACGCCGGATGGGCCGATTTCCTCGCCGCGCCCGAGCGGAAAGCGGGCCGGCTGCTGCTTTTCACCACCAAGGGCGCTCGCAATTTCCATGGCTTCCGCTTCGAGCCCGGCGACACCCTGCTGTTCGGCCGCGAAAGCGCCGGCGCGCCGGACGACGTCCACGCAGCCGCCGATCACCGCCTGTTCATTCCGCTGGCGCGCGGCGCCCGGTCGCTGAACCTGACGGTCAGCGCCGCCATCGCCCTTTCCGAGGCCCTTCGGCAGACCGATGGCTTCCCAACCGCCGCCCCGACCGGCTAGCAGAGACCCATGTCCAGCGAACCCCCAAGTCCGCCCGCGGGCCTTCCGCCCGAAATCCTCGCCCGCCGCGACCGCGCCAAGGCCTGGTTCGAGGACCTGCAGACCCGGATCATCTCCGAACTGGAGCGCCTGGAGGACGAGGCGCCCGCCGAGCTCTATCCCGATCCGCCCGGCCGCTTCGACCTGCGCCCCTGGACGCGGGAGACTGGCGTCGGCGGCGGGATCGGCGGCCACTTCAAGGGCCGCCTCTTCGAAAAGGCCGGGGTCCACACCTCGGCCGCCACGGCGCGCTTCTCGCCGGAGATGGCCAAGACCATGCCGGGCGCCGACAAGGACCCGTCCTACGTCTCGGCCTCGATCAGCCTCATCGTCCACCCGCGGTCACCGCGCGTGCCCACCGTCCACATGAACACCCGCTTCCTGTCGACCGCGGAAAGCTGGTTCGGCGGCGGCGCGGACCTGACCCCCATGCTGGCCGAGCAGCGCAGCCAGGAGGCCGACGACGCGGTCCTGTTCCACAAGGCCATGCGCGATGCCTGCGACCCCTTCGACCCCGACCGCTACGAAAAGCTCAAGGCCTGGTGCGACGAGTACTTCTACCTGCCGCATCGGGGCGAGACGCGCGGCGTGGGCGGCATCTTCTACGATCGCCTGAACACCGGCGACTTCGAAGCCGACTTCGCCTTCACCCGCGCGGTGGGCGAGGCCTTCTTAGGCGTCTATCCGAAGATCGTGCGCCACCGCATGGACGAGCCCTGGGGCGACGAAGACCGCGCCGAGCAACTGGTGCGCCGCGGCCGCTATGTGGAGTTCAACCTGCTTTACGACCGCGGCACGATGTTCGGCCTGAAGGCCGGCGGCAATATCGAGACGATCCTCTCCTCCATGCCGCCGATGGTGGCCTGGACCTAGCCGATCCCGCTCAGCGCGTTGCTGATCATCGCCAGCAGGTCGGAGCCTTCGGCCTGAAACTGGACACCCAGGCCCACCGCCAGGGCCGCGGCGCCGCTCGTCAGTACGATCAAGAACTTCAAGGGCGCCATAGGTTTCCCCGGGGTCTTCTCGACGCCTAAACCCCGGACCTTGCGCCTATGTTGCGACCTTGAGGAAATTCGCGATCCAGCGGCCGACCCGCGCGCGGTCGTCCGGCGCCTCGAAGCTGGCCACCGCCCGGTCGGCCTGGTCCTTGGGGTAGACCGCGTCGCGCCGATGCTCGATCAGGTCGATGGCGTAGGCCGGCTCGAACTCCGGGTGCGGCTGGATCGACAGGGCCCGCGCGTCCGGCCAGACCAGGCCCGCGAAGGGCGTGAAGTCGCTGGCGGCGAAGACCTCGGCCCCCGGCGGCAGGCTCACCACCTGGTCCTGGTGCGAGGCCGGCAGGCGGATCGGGGCGTCGCTGTCCATCCAGGGCTCGCGGATCAGCACCCGGTACTCGTGCTCGCCCACGCCCCAGCCCTTCGGCGACTTGATCACCTCGGCCCCGAAGGCGTGCGCCATCAGCTGATGGCCGAAGCAGACGCCGACCAGCGCCGACTTCCCCTTCGCCGCCCGCAGGAACTCCTCCGCGGGCGCAATCCACGGCAGGTCCTCATAGATCCCCGCCGACGACCCGGTGATCAGATAGCCGTCGCACTCGCTCGGACTGGCCGGCAGCTCGCCCTCGTCGGCCGCATAGGTCCGCCACCCATAGGCCTCCTCGCCCAGCAGATGCCGGAACATGTCCGGATAGGTCCCATAGAGCGGGATGCAGGGCGACGGCGGGCGGCCGGTCTTAAGGATGCCGAGCTTCAAAACGCCATCCCCTGCACCACCGACTTCAGCTTCTCGATCGTCGACAGCTTGTCGTCGATGAAGTCGTGGTCGATCCACCACTCTTCGACTTCGCGCAGCACCCGGCCGACCATAGGGCCCTTGGGCGCGCCGGCGGCGATGACGTCGTCGCCGGTCAGCGGAAACGCGGGCGGGCTCCAGCCTTCCCCCAGCGCGATCATGCCGCGCCACTGCGGCGTGGTCGCCGTGCGCGCGGCCCGCGCCCAGGCGAGCTTGACCCGGTCGCGGAAGGGCTGGGCGCCCAGGCGATAGAGGGTGCGCCGGATTTCGCGCGGACTCATCCAGCTTTTGAACTCCGGCGTGGGCGCCAGGGCCGCGGCCAGCCGGTCACGTTCCGCGTTGGAGAGCCGCAAGGCCTCGGAGAACTTCACGGCGCCCAGCTGATCGTCGGGCAGCAGGGCCGCCAGGCGCAGCAGGGGCTCGGTCTCGAACAGGGTCTCGTCCTCAAGGGTCACCATGCCCTCGAAGCGCGCCAGGTCGATGGGCGCCGGCAGCACCTCGCCCAGCACGCCGGTCCGCGCCATCAGCGCCACGGCGGGCCTGGGATCGTCGGCGGCCAGGAGCTTCAGGAGCTCCTTGGAGACCCGCTCGGCCGACAGGGTCTTCAGTTCGCCGCGCAGGGCCTCGCAGGCGGCCAAGGCCGCGGCGTCCGGCGGCTCGGAGCCGTACCAGGCGAAGAAGCGGAAAAACCGCAGGATGCGCAGGTAGTCCTCGCGCACCCGTTCCTCGGCCTCGCCCACGAAGACGATCCGCCCGGCCCGCGCGTCGGCGATCCCGTGGCCCGTGGGATCGAACAGGGTCCCGTCGCGGCGCGCATAGAGGCTGTTGAGGGTGAAGTCCCGCCGCCCGGCGTCTTCCGCCCAATCGTCGGTGAAGGCCACCACCGCGCGGCGCCCGTCCGTCGCCACGTCGCGGCGCAGGGTGGTGATCTCGAAGGGCTTGCCGCCGCTGACCCCCGTCACCGTGCCGTGCTCGACGCCGGTGGGCACGGCCTTTAGTCCCGCCGCCTTCAGCGCCGCCGTCACCTCATCCGGCGTCAGCCGCGTGGCGATATCCAGGTCGCTGACGGGCTTACCGAGCAGGGTGTTGCGCACGCAGCCGCCCACGAACCGGGCGCAGTCCAGCCCGCCGGCCGCCTCCAGGGCGTCCAGCACCGCCGCCGTGTCGGCGGCGGTCATCCACGGGCGCTGGCCGATCGTCTCGCTCATCTGGGCGCCGTCTTAGGCGAGACCGGCGCCGGCGTGAAATAGCCCTTGCTCACCGAGCCGTCGGCGCGGACCTCGCCCGGCACATAGCGTTCGCGCCGGTTGTCGGAGTGAAAGACCACCGTGGCGGCCAGCGACAGGCCCACCAGCAACGCGCCCGCCGCCAGCAGCCAGGCATAGGGCGTCGAGCCCATCGCCCGCCCGGTCCGCCGGGCCCAGGCGCTCCAGATGAACCAGACCACGAACGGCACGGCCACCAGCAACAGCCGGATGAGGACGACCCTAGGCAACGGCGGCTCCATAGAGCCGGTCGTAGAGCGCGCGCAGCATGCCCGCCGTGGCGCCCCAGATGAACCGGTCCTCGTGGGTATAGGCGTAGAAGCGCCGGGTCTCTCCGTTCGGCAACGCCCGCTCGTGCTCCTCGAGGTTCGCCGGGTCCATCAGGAAGCCGAACGGCGTCTCGAAGATCTCCGCCACTTCATCGGGATTGGGCGTCAGGCTGAAGCCCGGCCGCACAAAGCCCACGACGGGCGTGATCAGATAGCCGGTCCCGGTCCGGTAGGGCGTCGACAGGCCCACCGGTGAAACGTAGGCCGGCTCCAGCCCGATCTCCTCATGCGCCTCGCGCAGCGCCGTCTGCCAGGGCGCCTCGCCCGGATCGCGTCGCCCGCCGGGAAGCGCGATCTGGCCGGTGTGGCGGCGAAGCGTGTCGGCCCGGCGCGTCAGGATCACCGACAGGCCCGCGTCGCGCTCCACCAGCGCGATCAGCACCGCCGCCGGCGTCAGCGGATTGTCGACCTCGTCGGGCCCATAGGCCTTGGAAAGATCGAAGTCGGAGGCGACGGCGCCGCCCGCCGGCGCGTGCGCCTCCAGCGGATCCAGGTGATCCCCGATCCAGTCGCGCAGGTCGCCGCGCCCGCCCCTCAAGCTCATGGGGGCGAGCTCACAGTTGATGCGCCCGCGCAGGGCCGACCGGATACCAGGCGCCGTTCGACGCCACGCCCAGCGTCGGCCCGTCCGCCGTCTCGCGCTCTTCGGCAAGCTCCACCAGCTCGTAGAACACCGGCCGCGCGATCAGCGCCTCCAGGCCGCGCCGCACATGCAGATAGGGCCGGGGCTCGCCGTCCGGGCCCATCTCCACGCGGACGTAGTTCTCCGGCCCCGCCTCGACCTCGTCGCCGACGTTGGTCAGGAACTTCAGCGTCTCGCCGATCCGGTCGACCCGGGTGGCGATGAACGGCGCGTCCTCGACGGTGATCTTCATCTTCTCGACGGGCGTCACCAGGTGGATGCCGTCGGGGTCCTTGCGCAGGACAGTGGAGAACAGGCGCACCAGCGCCTCCCTGCCGATCGGCGTGCCCTCGTGGAACCAGACGCCGTCCTTGCGGATGACGATGTCGATCTCGCCGCAGTGCGGCGGGTTCCACAGGTGCACCGGCGGCAAGCCGCGGCCCGGCGCCTGCTTTTTGTCCGCAAGGGATTGGGCTGCGGCGAGCACGCCTTCCAATCCGGGTCTTACCGCCTCGTCCGCCATGCCCGGGAAGGTAGGCGCGCCCGCCGGCCGCCTCAAGCGGGCTGGATCGGACCCGCAAGCTCGCCGGCGTCGGCGGTCAGCGCGCGGACCAGCACCCGACGCTGGTCCACCGGCCCCGGCATGATCACCGCCCGGCCCGCCGCTGCGGCGAAACCCACCCGGCTGAAGTAGGGCTCGTCGCCCACCAGCACCACATGGGTCTCCCCGGCGGCGGCGGCGTCCTCGCAGGCTCGGTTGATCATCCGCGCGCCGAAGCCGGCGTTGCGCTCGCCCAGCTCCACGGCGAAGGGGCCCAGGAACATCACCCGCCGGCCGCCTACGCGGACATGCCACATGCGCGCGCAGCCCAGCAGGCGCTGGCCGCTCCAGGCGCACACCGACATCTCGGCCGCGAAGGTCGCGAACTCGCGCACCCGCTCGGAGACCTTGGCGTAGCGGCCGGGGCCGAAGGCGCGCTCGATCAGGGCATCGACCAGGGGGCCGTCTTGCGGCCGTTCGGATTGCAGGGTCAGCACCGGGAGCGGCGCTGCGGGTTGAGCGGTCATGTGCGGAAACTCGACAGCGGGACGACGAAAGCCCGGCCGCGCGCGGGCGCGGTCCGGACGCGGATCAGGAGGTGCAGCGCGCTCGTCCGGTTCGTCGAAGTTGTCGCATGGCGCCAAGCCCGTGGGACCCGATCGGGGTCGAGGCCGGCGCAAATAGGGCCAATGACGGCTCAGGTCAACGTTGCGATGAGCCGCGACTGCGGGCAGGTTCGCGCCTCCCATGGCCGAGACCGTTCCCCTGCCCATCCCCTCGGCCCGCGCGCTGCTGAATGAGCGCGACTATGTCCTGTTCTGGATCTCGCGCTGGACCGGCGGCTTCGCGGCCCAGATCCAGAGCGTGGCCATGGGCTGGCAGATGTACGCCATCGCCCGGCACACCCACTCGGTGAAGGAAAGCGCCTTCCTGGTCGGCATGATCGGGCTGGCGGCCTTCGTGCCGGTCTTCCTGCTCACCCTGCCCGCTGGCGAGACCGCCGACCGCCACGACCGCAAGAAGGTGCTTTTGGCCTGCTGGGCCGGCGAGATCGCCACTGTGGCGATCCTGGCCTTCACGACCTGGCGCGGCATCGTCACCGTGCCCATGCTGCTGGGCATCTCCTTCCTGTTCGGCGCCGCGCGCGCCTATTTCTCCCCGGCCAGCACGGCGCTGGGGCCCATGCTGGTGCCGCGCGCGCTGCTGCCGCGCTCCATCGCCTGGAATTCGCTCGCCTGGCAGACCGCCTCGATCATCGGCCCGGCCGCCGGCGGCGTGCTGGTCGCGATCTCCGTCACCGACGCCTACGTCACGACCTTCGGGCTTTACCTCGTAGCGGCCCTTGCGGTCCTGCTCATCCGCAGAAGCGGCCAGCCGGTGGTCAATCCGGGCTCGCGCTGGGCGCTGATGAAGGAGGGCCTGCGCTACGTCTGGAACCAGAAGATCGTCTTCGGGGCGATCTCGCTGGATCTCTTCGCGGTGCTGCTGGGCGGGGCGACTGCGCTCCTGCCGGTGTTCGCCCGCGACATCCTGCACATCGGCGCCCAAGGGTTCGGAATCCTGCGTTCCAGCCCGGCCGTCGGCGCCACCATCGTGGCCCTGATGCTCGCCGCCAATCCGATCCGCAGCAGGGCGGGCCTTTTCATGTTCGGCGGCGTGGCGGTCTTCGGCGCGGCGACCTGCGTCTTCGCGCTTTCCCGCAATCTGGCGCTGTCGGTGATCGCGCTGGCCGTCCTGGGTGGCGCAGACATGCTGAGCGTCTATGTCCGCCAGACCCTGGTGCAGTTGGTGACGCCGGACGCCATGCGCGGCCGGGTGGCCGCCGTCTCATCGGTCTTCATCGGCGCCTCTAACGAACTTGGCGAGTTCGAGAGCGGTGTGGTGGCGCGGTTCCTGGGGCCCATCGGCGCAGCCCTGTTCGGCGGGATCGGCGCGCTGATCGTCACCGGCGCCTGGGCGGGCCTGTTTCCCGCCTTGCGCAAGGCGGACCGCCTCGAATAACTGTCCTCCCATAAATTTAGGGAGATTGGCCGATGGGCGCGTTAGACGGAAAAGTGGTCCTGGTTACAGGCGGCGGCAACGGCATCGGGCGCGACTGCGCGCTGATCGCCGCACAGGAAGGCGCGAAGGTCGTGGTCAACGACCTGGGCGCGGGCCTCAAGGGCGACGACGAAGGCTCCTCCGGCCCGGCCGAGAAGGTCTGCGAAGAGATTCGCGCCGCCGGCGGCGAGGCCGTCTCCAACTCCGACAGCGTCACCAACCTGGACGCCGTCTACGGCATGGTCGAGCAGGCCAAGAAGGCCTTCGGCGGCCTTCATGCGGTGATCAATCCGGCGGGGATCCTGCGCGACGTGATGTTCCACAAGATGACCGAGCGCGACTGGGACCAGGTGATCGAGGTCCACATGCGCGGCTCCTTCAACGTGGCGCGCGCCACCATCGAGCTGTTCCGCGAACAGAACGACGGCGCCTACATGTTCTTCACCTCGACCTCGGGCCTGTTCGGCAACATCGGCCAGGCCAACTACGGTGCGGCCAAGATGGGCATCGCCGGCCTCTCGCGGATCATCGCCATGGAAGGCGCGCGCAACAACGTTCGCGCCAACTGCCTGGCGCCGGTCGCCTGGACGCGGATGACCCAGTCCGTGCCGATCAAGGACGAAGCCGCCGCGGCCCGCCGCGCGGTGATGGCCGAGAAGGTCCGCGCCGACCAGCCGGCCCGCTTCTCGGTGGCCATGGTCACCCCGGCCGCCGCCAACGTCTCCGGCCAGATCTTCGGCTCGTCGGGCGAGAACATCATCCTCTACTCGCAGCCCCGGCCCATCGTGACCTGCACCAAGCCAGAGGGCGAAAGCTGGACGGTGGAATCCATCCTGTCGGAAGCCGTTCCCCAGATGGCGCCCAAGTTCTTCGACCTGAACCGCGCGCCCATGGCGGGCGCCCAGCCGGCGAAGCAACCGGCGTAGGCCGCCCTTTCCCTTCCCGCTCTGCGGGAAGGGGGGACCACCGCCAGGACTCATTACCTCGACTTAACTTGCCGCCGATCAGCGTTCGGCCGCTAGCTCCCTGGGATTGGGAAGCTGGGGTTGAGAGATGTTCGAACGGCTTTGCCGACTTGGCGCGATAGCAGCGGCCGCCCTTGCCACCGCGACCTCCTCGGTGGCGGCCGGCCGGGTCCACGACTACGAACTCGCCATGCCGGCGGGGGCTGTGGCGGGCCAGTTCACCGGCTTCAGGCCCTGCCGGTTCACCGGCCTCGCCAGCCGCGGAACCGATGCGGCGGAATGCGGGACGCTGGTCGTCGCCGAGGACCGCGCCAAGCCCAAGGGGCGCCTGCTGGCGCTGCCGGTGGTGAGGCTCCCGGCCCTGAAGCCCACGACGCTGCCGCCGCTGTTCTACTTCCAGGGCGGGCCCGGTGCGACCAACCTGCAGTACGGCGTCGAGGCGCCGAGCGTGTTCCAGGCGCACGACGTCTACATGGTCGGCTATCGCGGCGTCGACGATCTGCAGCCGCTCGACTGTCCCGAGGTCGCCAAAGCGGTGGGCGGCGCGCATCCGCTGGGCGGCGAGACGCGGGCGGCGATCACGGCGGCGTCGAAGGCCTGCGCGGGGCGGCTCACCGCCGCCGGCGTCGATCTGAAGATGTACCGGATGGTCGACGTCGTGGCCGACGACGAGGATCTCCGCAACGCGCTCGGCATTCGATCCATCAACCTGATCGGCGCCAGCTTCGGCACCCGCATCGAGCAGTACTACGCCCGCCTGCATCCGCGGGTGGTGAGCCGCTCGGTGATGCTGGGTGCGAACCCGCCCGGCCACTTCCGCTGGTTCCCGCAGGCAAACGACGCGATCGTTGCGGCCTATGCGCGACTTTGCGCCGCCGACGCCTGGTGCGGCGCCCAGACGCCCGATCTCGCCCGGACCACGATGGCAGTCCTGTCGCGGGCGGACTTCGAGACCCAGGGCCAGAAACTCGACATGGACCGGATCCGCGTGGCGGCCTTTTTCCAGCTGATGAACCGGCCGTCCTCAATCCAGTTGTTCCGCACACTGATCGCAGCGGAAAAGGGCGATGCCGCGGGCCTCCTCGCCATGTCGCGGTCCTACGACCTGATGGTGCCGCATGCCTTCGTCTGGGGCGAGGCGGCCGGCAAGGCCGGCGCCGACTGCGATCCGAAGGACGCCGCCTTCGCGCCGGCCCGGGTTCCGACGGCGACGTCGTTCGGATCGCCGCTGGACCTGATCCTCTTCGCTACCTGCCAGGGATGGCCGGTCGAACCGCCGCCGCCAGGCTTCGCCAGGGCGGCCCGGGACCCGACGCCGACGTTGCTGGTAAACGGCGACCTCGATGCCTCGACGCCGCTGCGCTACGTGCAGGGCGAGCTGCTGCCGCAACTTCCCAACGGCCATCTGGTCATTCTGCGAGGCGAGGGCCACGACGGCTGGCGCAGCGATCAACCGAAAGCCTTCGACCGGCTGATCTCGACCTTCCTGCGCGCCGGCGCGGCGGACGATTCCCTCTATGAGCCCACCGTCGTCTCGTTCGGCGGTCCAGCGCGGTGATGACCGGCTGACGCCGGACCGCCGCCGATTTCGCGTCCACCCGAAGGACGCCCGCAAGGCTCCACCGGACGGGCCACCCCGGTGGCCCAAACGGTTCCCCGAACTGAATCGCTCTTGGAGCGTTCCCGTCAGACTTGACCATATCGAGGGGAACAGGGTGACGGACCGCAGCTATTCAAGTCCGTCGGCGCGCCCCTCGGTTGCGCCTCCTTCGGCCGGGGTCGGCTACACCACCGCCGCCATATGGCTGCATTGGACGATTGCGGCGCTGCTTCTGGCGCAGCTCGCGCTCGGCTGGATCATGAACGAGGTGCTGCCGGACCACACGCCCAACCAGGCGCTGGCGGAGAGCATCCACATCTCGCTCGGGCTGACGATCCTGATCCTGGTGCTGGCGCGCATCGCCATCCGCCTGACCCACAGGCCGCCGCCCCTGCCGGCGGACATGCCCAGGTGGGAGCGCGTGTTGTCCGGGGCCGTCCATTTCATGTTCTACGTGCTGATGCTGGTGATGCCGCTCAGCGGTTGGGCGCTGGTCTCGCTGGGCAACCACCCCATCTCGTTCTGGGGCCTGACATGGCCTCACCTGCCGGGCGTCAACGCGATCACCGGAAACCCGGCGCCCAAGGCGACCCGCCAGGCGCTCAAGCATTTCCACGTCTACATCCTGGTCTGGATCTTCGTCGTGAACTGGGCGCTGCACGTCGCGGGGGCGCTAAAGCACCAGTTCGACGGGCGCCCCGTCCTGTGGCGGATGACCTGGCTGAGGCCCCCGGCGCCGCCCACCGGACCCTGACCCGCGTCTCGCCCGAGTGATGAGCCCATGCCAATCGTGAAGTACCGACTCCACGGCGCACGTCCGGCGCCCCAGCCGATCCAGCTGGCCATACCAGGCTGGGGCGGCGCGCCCCAGCCGCGCGCGGACGGCAGCCACGAACAGCCCTGGCACTGCACGCCCTTCTCCGAGAGCGCGCGATATGGCGTGGAGGTGCCCTACCCCTTCGACGAGGAGCTGCGCGTCACCAAGTCGGCCCAGGGCGTGGAGCTCGATGCGGACTGGGGCGAGCCGCCCGACGACCTGATGTGGCCGCCCTTCCGGAGCTTCGGGGATGACTATTATTCCTATCAGATCTCGTTGGACCTGGAGGTTCCCGCCGGTTGGGCCATCCGCACCGAGCCGCACCCGCGCTACTTCACCGACGCAAGCAACACGACGCCCCTCGCCGTACCGGCGTTGATCCGCAGTGAATGGTGGCCGATGATGTTCTTCTGCATCTTCAAGGTGCCGCCGCCGGGCGTGACCCACGTGTTCCGCAAGGGGGAACCCTTCCTGAGCATCATCGCCCTGCCCGCCGACCCCGACCTGGACCTCCAACCGATGACGGAAGAGGAAGCGGCGACGCGGGAATTGAGCGCGCGGCGCCTGGCGGCGAGCCGCGACGGCCTGGCGGAGGGCTCGCGCTGGCTTTCCAGTACGGACACGATCTTCGACGGCACGTACCGCCACCTGTTCCGGGCCGTAAAGGCCCGTGATCAGGGTCGCTAGGCCCCGCGTGGCGAACGGCGGCCGCGTCGAGACGCGGCCGCCGCAACACCGCTAGTAGTTGTTGTGGTGGTGATGGTGCGCGCGGGGCCGAAGCACCCAGGCTCCATTGGTCCAAGCGTAGCCATTCCGCAGGTACCACCGCCGGCTGTGGCGCGGCTGGTGATGATGGTGGTGGTGGTGCGCAACATACTGGGCCTCGATCAGTCGAGGTTGTTGTGTTTGCCACTCGGCGTCGGCGAGCTTGAGACGCTCGACGGCGTTCGGAATGGGGGTCAGCAGTTCAGAATACGAGGCGGCCACGGGGACAGCCGAAGCCTGGCTGGCGGGCGCGGCCAGCGCAGGCAGGGCGGTGAGCGCCGCGGCGGCGCCAAGAAGTGCGGTGGTCTTGGGGTCCATATCGGGTTCCTTCACGGGGCGCGTCGCGCCAACGCAGCGCTAACGTCGCGAGCGGTCGGATCGATCCCCGGCGAGTTCCCCTGACGCCGCATCCCTAGAGCCGATGCATGCGCTCCCACTCGCCCCGTGTCAGTTCCCAGTAGAGCGAGCGCCGCGTCGCGCCGTCCGGACGCACGGTCTCCACCTCGCCCATCCGGCGGAAGCCGGCCGCGTCGATGGCCTTGGCCGAGCGGACATTGTCGAGCGCCGCGGTCAGGCCGATCAGGCGCAGACCCAGCACTTCGAACATCCAGGCGATGGACTGCGCCACGCCGCGGCGCCCCTCGCCGCTGTTCTGGAGATCGGCGCGCCGCGCGCCGGCCAGCTCGCCGGACGACCGCTCCGGCCAGACCGTGATCCGCGAATAGCCGGCCACGGCGCCTGCCCCATCCGGATTGACGCTCAGGATGCAGCGGCCCTCCTGGCGCAGGGCCTCGCTCTCCGCCACCCAGGCGGCGACGCTTTCGCGGGTGAACGGGCGGGGCAGATCATAGATCGGGTCGGACACCTGCGGGTCGAGGAACAGCGCCAGAAGCCCCCCCACGTGCTCGGGCCCGGCGACCAGCCGCCCTTCCGCCGCCCGAACCGCGGCGCGGATCGCGGCCTCCTCCGCGGGGCTGGCGGTCATCACGGTGATCGGCGGGGCGCTCATGGGTCTTTCCTCAGGATTCGGCGAGATTCTGCAACGCCTCCCCGTAGAGTCGGCGCACCGTCCATTCCTCCATCGCGGCCGCATCGAGGCTGTCGTAGAATTCGATGGCCGGGGTGTTCCAATTGAGCACCGACCATTCCAGCCGGCCCAGGTCGGCGTCCATGCAGCGCTGCGCCAGACGCCGCAGCAAGGCCTTGCCCGCGCCCAGGCCGCGCGCCTCGGGCTTTACGAACAGGTCTTCGAGGTAGATCCCCGCCCGCCCGCGGAAGGTCGAGTAGTTGTAGAACCACAGCGCGAAGCCCACCGGCTTGCCGTCGGCCTCGGCGATGTCGCAGAAGCAGCGCGGGTTCTCGCCGAACAGGTCGCGGCGGATGTCGGCCTCGGTGGCCTCCACGGCGTGAGCCAGCCGTTCGTATTCGGCCAGGGCCTTGATGAATTCCAGGATCAGCGGGGCGTCGCCGGACGAGGCGACGCGAACCGAGACCTTGGCTGAGATGGGCGGCTGCGGAGCATTCATGCGGGCGCCAGGCTCCCCTCGCCGATGACCACGCCGGGCGGCGGCTTGCTGGACTCCGGCACGAAGAAATCGGGCATCAGCGTCTGGGTCGGATCGACCTTGTATTGATCGAAGTCGCGGACGCCCTCGCCGTAGAGGAAGCTGTCGTCGATCAGGAAGTTGCCGCTGAACTCCTTCGCCGGCTTCTCGAAGATCGCGTGGGCGGCGTCTGCCATGATCTCCACCGTGCGGCAGTGGCGCAGCCCCTCGTCGCCGGCCAGGGCGAACTTGATCGCGGCTGTGGCGATGCCGGTGCGCGGCCACAGCGCGTTGAAGGCGACGCCGTCGGCCTTGAACTCCGCGGCCATGCCCAGCACGCACATGCTCATGCCGAATTTGGCCATCGAATAGGCCGTGTGCCCGGCGAACCACCGGGGGTTCATGTCCAGCGGCGGCGACAGCATCAGCACATGCGGATTGGCCGCGCCCTTGAGGTGCGGGATGCAGGCCTTGGAGGTGAGGTAGGTGCCGCGCGCATTGATCTGGTTCATCAGGTCATAGCGCTTCATGTCGGTGGCCAACGTGCCGGTGAGCGAGATCGCCGAGGCGTTGTTCACGCAGATGTCGATGCCGCCGAACTTGGCGACCGTCGCCTCGACGGCGGCCAGCACCGAGGCCTCTTCGCGTACGTCGACGATCAGCGGCAGGGCCTTGCCGCCGGCGTCCTCGATCTCCTTGGCGGCCGTGTAGATCGTGCCCGGCAGCTTCGGGTGCGGCTCGGCGGTCTTGGCGGCGATGGCGACGTTGGCGCCGTCGCGCGCGGCGCGCAGCGCGATGGCCAGGCCGATGCCGCGGCTGGCGCCGGTGACGAACAGGGTCTTGCCGGAGAGGCTCATGGGGTCCCTTTCGAAGATTGACCGGTAAGGCTTTAGGCCGCCGCCCGGTACCAGTCGACGCCCTTGTCGTCGCGCGTGCGCACCGCCTGGCCGCGGGCGATCAGGCAGTTGAGGTGGGCGAGGCTCTCGCCTGTCGCCAGGCCCAGCAGGTTCTGGTCGATGGTCCGGCGGAACAGCACATGGAAGACGTCGACCACCCGCTTGGGCTCGGCGATCAGGTCGTGCAGGCGCTTCAGACCCCGCTCATGGCCGCCGATCAGGTGGTCGATGCGCGCATGCAGACCGTGGAACGGGTCGTTGTGGGCCGGCAGCACCAGCACCTCGTCGGGGATCTTCGTCTTGATCCGCGCCAGCGAGGTCAGCCAGTCGGTCAGGGGATCGCCATCGGGCTCGGTCGGGAACACCGAGACGTTGGAGGAGATCCGCGGCAGCACCTGGTCGCCCGAGATCATCAGCTTCAGTTCGGGGCAGTATAGGCAGGCGTGCTCGGGGCTGTGGCCGGAGCCCACCACGATCCGCCACGTCCGCCCGCCGATCACGATCTCGTCGCCGTCGTTCAGCCGATGGAAGCTGTCCGGAAGCGCATGCAACCCGCGGCCAAACCCGCCGAACCGGGCCTTGTAGTGCTCGAGCGCGTCCTCATCCCAGCCGGCGGCCTTGAAGAAGGCGATCGCATCGGCCGGCGCCTCGCGCCCGGTGTCGGCGGCCAGCGAGCGGCAGGTCATGAACTCGAGCCGGGTGATCCACAGCTTGGCGTCGAACTTGCGGGTCAGATAGCCGCTCATGCCGATGTGGTCGGGGTGCATGTGGGTGACGAAGACCCGGCTCGCCGGCTTGCCGGCCAGCGGACCCGCGAACGCCGCGCGCCAGGCGTCGCGCGTCGCCGTGCCGCCCATGCCGGTGTCGACGATCGCCCAACCGCCGGCTTCCTCGATCGCCCAGACGTTGATGAACGCCAGCGCCCCGCCCAGCGGCATCCGCAGCCACTTCACGCCGGGCGCCACATCGACCGCCTCGCCGGTCTTGGGACCGTGCTCGAAGGGATAGGTCAGCTTCGGACGTGGATGGTCCGGATAGGTTTGTTCGACGCCGTCCCGCAAAAGCCCGCTCCCACTGTTCGCAGCATTTTCTGCCGCCGGAGCCGTGAGGGCAAACGCCTTCGCGTCAGCGCACCTTGAAGGCTACTCCGACCGGATGCGGAAAGGCGGCCTGACATGAAACTCGCGATTCAACGCGTCCAACTCCTGCTGCAGGCTGGCGGCGTGTTCGGGGGTCAGCCTGCCGCCGTCCTCAGCCTTGGTCTCAAGCACCCTGTAGCTGAGCGCCGTGACCTGTTTCACATAGCCTGGGGGAAAGCCCAGTTCGTCTGGGATGTACTGGTACTGGTTCTGGCTTGGAATCGAGCCGAGGCCCATCTGGGCGAACGCCGGCGTCGTCAGGGCCAGGGCGGCGCCGGCCGTGAGCGCGAGGACGCAGATCCGCATCGCCGATCTCCTGCATAATATTCGCATAAGAAGCGCGCCAGGCCGCCGAAAGGTCAAGCTGGCGGCGTTCAACTTGCCGTGCCGCCGCCCGCCTGAAATAGTCCCCGCCACAGGTTATCGGGGGTTACTCATGTTCAAGCTCGCCACCGCGTTCGTCGCGGCCACGGCCCTGCTCGTCACGACCACGGCGGGAGCCCAGACGCGGCCAGACCAGGTCGCCTTCCGGGCCCTCTACAAGGAGTTGGTGGAGACCAACACCACCGCCTCGGTGGGCGACTGCACGCTCGCGGCCCAGAAGATGGCCGCGCACCTCAAGGCCGCCGGCTTCCCGGACAAGGACCTGACCATCTTCTTCACGCCGGAGCTGCCGAAGAACGGCGGCCTGGTCGCCGTCTATCCGGGCACGGACCCGAAGGCGAAGGCCATCCTGCTCCTGGCCCACATCGATGTGGTCGAGGCCAAGCGCGAGGACTGGACGCGCGATCCCTTCACCCTCGTCGAAGAAGGCGGCTACTTCTACGGACGCGGCGCCGCCGACGATAAGGCCCAGGCTTCGATCTGGGTCGACACCCTGGTCCGCTACAAGACCGAGGGCTTCCACCCCAGGCGCACCATCAAGATGGCGCTGACCTGCGGCGAAGAAGGCGGCGCGCCGTTCAACGGCGCCTCCTGGCTGGTGCAGAACAAGCGCGACCTGATCGACGCGGAGTTCGCGCTCAACGAAGGCGCCGGCGGCCAGCTCGACGACCACGGCAAGCGCATCGCCCACACCATCGAGGCCGGCGAGAAGACCTCGCAGAGCTTCACCCTCGAGGTCACCAACCCCGGCGGCCACTCCTCGCGCCCGGTGCCGGATAACGCCATCTACCGCCTGGCCGACGCCCTGGAGAAGATCCGCGGCTACGAGTTCCCGGTGATGATCAACGACGCCAACGGCGCCTACCTTTCGAAGATGTCCAAGGTGGTCGGCGGCGAGCAGGGCGCGGCCATGACCGCGCTCGTGGCCAATCCGAAGGACGCCAAGGCCGACGCCCTGCTGTCGAAGGACCCCGGCCTGCACACCATGCTGCGCACAACCTGCGTGGCCACCATGCTCTCCGCCGGCCACGCCCAGAACGCCCTGCCGCAGCGCGCCACGGCCAACATCAACTGCCGCATCTTCCCGGGCGTCAGCCGCGACGCCGTGCGCGACAAGCTGGTCGAGATCATCGCCGATCCGCAGGTCAGCGTGTCGAAGACCGCGGTCGCCGGCCCGCGCGGCGAGGCGCCCGCCCCGCCGCTGACCCCCCAGGTGATGGGCCCGATCGAAAAGGTTTCCGCCGAGATGTGGCCGGGCATCCCCGTCGTGCCGATCCTTCAGGCCGGCGCCACGGACGGCAAGGCGCTGACCGCCGGGGGCATTCCGACTTATGGCGTCCAGGGCCTGTTCTACGAGCCGGACCTGGGCCGCATCCACGGCCTCAACGAGCGGATCGGCGTGACCTCGCTCTACGAAGGCCGCGACTTCCTCTACAAGCTAGTGAAGATCTACGCGGACCAACCGTAGACATTTGGGGAGCTCCTGCGATGCGATTCATTTTGGCGGCCTGCGCGCTGGCGATCGGCTTGATCGCGCAGACGGCCGCAGCCCAACCGGCGGCTGGACCCTACAAGCTGCTTAAGACGGTCAAGGTCGGCGGCGATGGCGGGTTCGACTACGTCTACGCCGACACGCCGGGCCGCAAGCTCTACGTGCCGCGCCAGGGCCCGACCGGGCGCGTGACGGTCTTCGACCTCGACACCCTGGCCCCGCTCGGCGAGATCGCCAATGCCCCCGGACATGGCGCGGCGGTGGACTCCAAGTCCGGTCACGGCTTCACCAGCAGCCGGCCGGTGGTGATGTGGGACGCCAAGACCCTGGCGCCCGCCAAGCCGGTCGAGGTGCAGGGCAACCCCGACGGCATCCTCGGCGACCCGGCCAGCCAGCGGGTCTACATCCTCAGCCACAGCGCCCCCAACGTCACCGCCATCGACGCCCGCGACGGCTCCGTCGCTGGGACGCTCGACATCGGCGGCGCGCCGGAACAGGCGGTCAGCGACGGCAAGGGCCATCTCTACATCGACGTGGAGGACAAGGATCAGGTGGCCGTCGTCGATGCCAAGACGATGACCAAGACCGGCGTCTACGGCCTCGACGGCAAATGCGGCACGCCCGCCGGCCTGGCCTTCGACGTGAAGAACCACGTCCTCTTTGTCGCCTGCCGCAACCCCGCGGTGATGGCCATGCTGGATTCCGAGACCGGCAAGATCCTGTCGGTCCTGCCGATCGGCGTCGGCGTCGATGGCGCGACGTTCAATCCGGCCACCCGGGAGGCTTTCAGCTCGCAGGCCGACGGCACCCTGACGGTCATCAAGGAACTGAGCCCGACCAGCTTCACCGTCGAACAGACCCTCCAGACCGCGGTCGGCGCCAAGACGCTGACGCTCGATGCGAAGACCGGCCACGTCCTGCTGATCACCGCCGAGTTCGGCTCGCCGCCGCCGGCCCCCCCGCCGGCCCCCGACGCCCCGCCGCCCCGGCCGCGCCGCGGTCCGATGCTGCCGGATTCGTTCTCGATCCTGGTGGTCGGGAAATAGGTCCGACGGCCCTAGACGCGGCCGGGATCCACGCGCCGGCGACGGCGCTGGGATCCCGCTCGCGGCGCGCGAGGAGCCCGCGCGCCCGAATCGAACCTCAGTGAGCGCCGTGCCCGGCGAATCCCAGCAGGGCTGCGCCGACGGTTCCGGCGATCACGACCAGGGCCGCGCCCACCAGGACCATGATCCGCTCATAGCGGGCGGCGAACTCAGAACTGTACATTGGCTAACGCTCACAGTGGACGAGCCCCCGCTCGCAGGCCAAACGCATCGCGGGCCCGCAGGCTCCATGAGCCCCGGTCGATGAACCCGGGACGCCCGACAAGCCCCGCTAGGGCTTGGAAAGCGGGTCCGGCTTCATCGTGCCGAGGTCCACGGGGATCGAGACGTGCTCCTGGACGATCAGCCACTTGCCGTCGATCTTGCGGTAGACGTCGGTGACCCGCACGACGAGCTCGACCTTGGTCCCGTCCTTGGCGGTGAAGTCCCCGTGCTGGATGCTGTGGCCATAGGCCACCTCTCCCACGACCGTGATGCTGACGTCGGAGATCTTCATGCTGACCGGCCCGGGGAAAGCCGCGAAAAGATCGTCGAAGTCCTTCTTGTAGGCCGCCCAGCCGACGTATTCGCGCGGCGGGGTGACGTCGAACACGAACAGGCCCTGGTGGGCGTAGTAGGTCATCACCTTCTTGGTGTTCTTGGCGTTGAAGGCGGCGATGAACCCCTTCTCCAGCCCCTCGATCTGGGCCTTGTCGCTCGGCGCCGCGGCCGCCGGCGCGGCGGCGGGCGCGTCGGCCGCGAAAGCCCCCCCGGCCATGACAAACGAAAGGGCTAGCGCGCCCGTGGCAATCTTCAACCGCAGCATGATCAGCCCCCTTTGAGATCCCGCCGGCGTGGCGAGGCCGGGAATTCTGGACCGACGATCGGCGTTATCAAGTGCACATTCTTGATGGGCGCCCGGGCGGACCCCGCGACGGATCGGGATCAGGGCCATCCACACGCCTGCCCGCCGGCCTGGGAGGCCAACATCAGATCGCGCGCTTGTGGAACCGACCGGCCTGCAGGATGACGGGCAGGTTCGCGCCGCCCTGGCCCAGGCAGGCGATGTCGGCGAGCGGGTCGCCGTCGACGACGATCAGGTCCGCGGCGTAGCCCGGGGCGACGCGGCCGACGCGGTCGTCCAGGCGCAGCAGTTCGGCGTTGATGCTGGTGGCCTGGCGCAGGATCTCCAGCGGCGAGAACACCTGGGCGCGCAGCGCGAACTCGGTGCCCTGCCGGTCCTGCTGGGCCCCCAGGAGATCGGTGCCGAAGCCCACCTTCAGGTCCGAGCGGCGCATCACCTGCAGGCCCTGGAGCACCCCGCCGGCCACCTGCTTCAGCTTCTCCTGGCTGGCCGGCGGCAGGCCGAGCTTCGCCCCGTCTTCCAGGAGCGCCCAGATGGTCGCGAGCGTCGGCACCACGAAGGCGCCGTTCGCGGCCACGGCGTCGGCCCCGTCCTGGTCGATCAGGGTGGCGTGCTCGATGGAGCGGACGCCGAGCTCGGCGCAGCGGCGGATCGCTTCGGGCGGATGGCAGTGGGCCATCACATACGCGCCGTGGCGTCCGGCCTCTTCCACGGCGGCGCTGATCTCGGCGTCGCTGAACTGCAGGCGGTCGATGGGGTCGGAGGGGCTGGCGACGCCGCCCGAGCCCATGATCTTGATCTGGTGCGCGCCTTGCCGGAGCTCCTCGCGCACGGCCTTGCGCACCTCATCGGGGCTGTCGACCACATGGACGAAGCGATCGGCCCCACCGCCGCGCAGTTCGCAGGCGCAGGAGAACTCGCCCGGCCTGCGGAAGTCGCCGTGACCGCCCGTCTGGGTGAGCATGCGGCCGGAGTGCAGCAGGCGCGGCCCGACCGCGAGGCCATCGGCCAGCGCCTGCACATAGGCCACGTCCGTGCCGCCGGCGTCGCGCACGGTGGTGAAGCCGCGGTCCAACATGGCGGCCAGCGAGCGGTAGGCGAAGGCCGCCAGGTACTCCGTCCGCCGGGTGATCAGCTTCAGGATGTCGAGGTCCGTGGCCCAGACGTGCACGTGGGCGTCGATCAGCCCCGGCATCAGGGTGCGGCCGCCCAGGTCGATCACCTCGGCGCCGCCCGCGGGCTTAAGGGCCCCGTCGGAGACCTCCTGGATGACCCCGTCCGCCACCAGCACTTGCGCGCCGCGCGCGAGGTCCGGACCCACGCCGTCGAACAGGGTGGCGTTGGTGAACAGGATCGCGCTCATCGGGGGGTCCTTGCGGCAGGGGGTCCTGGCGCCAGCGGACAGCATCGCGCGCGACTGGGCAAGCCCGCGCCCCAGGGGACGCCACGCCGGCGCGAGATCATGTTCAGCGCGCCGGGATCGGTCTAGGGTCCGCGCAATCGCATCGTCGGCCCAGACGCCCGGCGCAAGATACGCGAGCGGGGGGAACGAGCATGTCTGAAGGCAAGACCAAGTTCGCGGCCATGGCGGTTGGCCTGACGCTGGGGTTGTCGACCTTCAGCGCGGTGGCCGCCACCTTGCCGGCCATCCAGCCGGCGCCGGCGGCCGGCTCTCCGTTCCTCGGCCTGGGCGCCTTCGACCTCGGCGCGCTGGGCTATGTGGTCGAGGAGTATTTCATCTCCGGGACGGCGACCTCCTACAAGCTGAAGGGCGATCCCACGCCGGACGGCGCCTGGACCGCCGAGCCCGCGGCCGCCGCCCCCTACGCCACCCGCATCGTCGTGGTTCGCCCCAAGGATTCCAAGGCCTTCAACGGTACGGTCGCGGTCGAATGGCTGAACGTCACCGGCGGCCTCGATGCGGGCCCGGACTGGACCTACAGCCACCGCGAGATGCTGCGCTCAGGCATGGCCTATGTCGGCGTCTCGGCCCAGAAGGTCGGCGTCGAGGGCGGCCAGAGCCTGGGCGGCGCCGGCATGCCGCTGAAGAAAGCCAATCCCGCGCGCTACGGGACGCTCGTCCACCCCGGCGATGGCTTCTCCTTCGACATCTTCAGCCAGGCCGGCGAGGCGGTGAAGCACGGCAAGGTGCTGGGGCCGCTGACACCCAAGCATGTGCTGGCCACCGGCGAGTCCCAGTCGGCGGTGTTCATGACCACCTACGTCGACGCCATCGACCCGATCGCCCGGGTCTACGACGGCTTCTACATCCACTCGCGATTCGGCGGCGCGCCGGCGCCGGAGACCGCGGCCATGCGTGGCGGGCCCAACGCCAAGGGACCGACGGGCGTGCTGATGCGACCAAACCTGCGCGTGCCGGTGATGACCCTGATCTCGGAGACCGACCTGATCGGCTCCGGCCTCTCCGGCTTCTGGGCGGCGCAACAGCCGGACAGCGACAAGCTCCGCATCTGGGAGATGCCGGGCACGTCGCACGTGGACAACTAC
>NZ_SSMZ01000075.1 GCF_004799395.1 Phenylobacterium sp. | reverse complement strand
CACCCAAGGGGATAAGCTTCCTGTATGGAGGACCCGTAATATAGGGGAATCCGCGGGCGCGGCCAAACTCCCGTGACAGGTTTACCGAAAGTTTGGGAGTGGGAATTGTCTGAGAAGCAGGAGAATTCTGGCCCTCCTAGCCGTCGTTCTTCTGCCCGCTCTGCCGGCGCACGCTCAGGCGCAGGCCGACGCCCCGGCGCCAGCCGCGGACGCCGCGGACGCCGCGGACGCCGCTCAGGCCCTTTGCGCCGACCGGCCCAGCAAAGCGACGCCGCCGTGCATCCTCGACCCGGGTCACGTGCAGCTTGAGGTGGGACTCGCCGACGCGGTCTTCCAGAACAGCAACGGCCCGCATCAGACCCTCTACACCGTCAGCGCCTGAGAACTCCGCGTCGGTCTCACTCCCGACCTGGAAGTGGAGGCGAGCTGGGCGCCGCTGATCATCGACCACCAGCGCGGCGCCTCCGACGTCACCGGAAATGGCGACCTCACCGTTGGCTTCCGTCGCCTTGACCAAACCCGGCAGTGACGGGCCTCAGGTCTCCATCCAGGCCTATGTCACCGCGCCCAAGGCGACCAACGGCCTCTGAGCCGGAGGCTGGACCGGCGGAACCCGCCTTCCCGTCGCGATCCCGCTCAGCAAGGACTTCGGCCCTGGCCTGACCCCTGAGGTGGACTTGGTCCGCAACGCCAGCGGCGGGGGAACCCGCCTGGCGTGGTCGACCGCCGCCGGCGTCAGCCGCGCCTTCGGCAAGATCACGCTCGGCGTGGAGGCCTGGGGCGAGGTCGACGACGACCTGCAGGCGCCCACGTATCAGGCCAGCGCCGATTTCACCGCCGCGCAGATGGTCGGCGAAAACACCCAACTCGACGCAGGGGTCCATTTCGGCCTCAATCGTCAAACCCCCGACGCCGAGGCCTACGTGGGCGTCTCCCACCGCTTCTAGAGCGTTTTCAAACGTCCGTTCGATTTGCGTCTTCCGCCTCCGAAGCCGCTGGGCTAGCGTCCGGCCCACTTCGAAGAGACTTCCGGGAGAGCGGGAATGAAGGCGCTATTGAGCAAGGCCGTGGGCGGGCCAGAGACGCTCGTCCTGGAGGACGTGCCGAGCCCCGAGGCGAAGCCCGGTAACGTGGTCATTTCGGTCAAAGCGATCGGCGTCAATTTCCCCGACGTGCTGATCATCGAGGACAAGTACCAGTTCAAGCCCGAGCGCCCCTTCGCGCCTGGCGGCGAACTCTCCGGCGTGGTGAAGGCCGTCGGCGAGGGCGTGACCAATGTAAAGCCCGGCGACCGTGTCCTGGCCAACACCGGCTGGGGCGCCATGGCGGAGGAAGTGCTGCTGCCTGCCGGCCGCGTCTGGAAGATCCCGGACGCCATGCCGCATGACATCGCCGCGGCCTTCATCCTCACCTATGGCACGTCCTGGCATGCGCTCACCGACCGGGGCCACCTGAAAGCCGGCGAGACCCTGCTGGTGCTGGGCGCGGCCGGTGGGGTCGGCCTCTCGGCGGTGGAACTGGGCAAGGCGCTGGGCGCGCGGGTGATCGCCGCCTGCTCCACCCAGGAAAAGGTCGACCTGGCCATCGCGCACGGCGCCGACTCGGGCGTCGTCTATGGCCGCGGCCCCTTCGACAAGGAAGGCCAGCGGGCGCTCGGCGCGCTCTTCAAGGACGCTTGCGGCCCGAACGGCGCCGACGTGATCTACGACGCCGTGGGCGGCGACTACGCCGAGCCGGCGCTGCGCTCCATCGCCTGGGAAGGCCGCTATCTGGTGATCGGCTTCGCGGCCGGCGACATCCCGCGCATCCCGCTGAACCTGGCCCTGCTGAAGGGCTGCGATATCGTCGGCGTGTTTTGGGGGACCTGGGCGGGCAAGAACCCGGAAGCCTTCGCGAAGTCCATCGACGACCTGCTGGACCTGTACGCCCAGGGCAAGATCAAGCCGCATGTCTCCGAGCGTTTTCCGCTTTCCAAAGGCGCCGACGCCATCGCCCACCTGGGCAGCCGCCAGGCCATGGGCAAGGTGGTCATCACTGTGGACTGACGGCTTAAGCCTCTGTCCATGGGCGAGCTGTTAAGCCGGCGGCGACAGGCGTCCACGCCCGGAGACAGCATGCCCAAGTCCGCAGGCGAGATTGGCGGCCTGGCGCCGCCGATGGCGGTCGCCATCCCGGCGCTCCTCGCGGCGCTCTACGCCTGGGCGGTATTCGCCTCGACCTTCTGGCGACCCGGCGCCATCGGCCTGAACTACAATGCGCCGGGCAGCGACTGGATGGTGCTCTATAGCGCCGCGCACCTGGCGCTCTCCGGCCACATGCCGCTCATTTTCGACGGCGACCGCTTCACGGCCTATCTGAACGCCTCGCTGGGCCACTGGCTGACGGCGCCGTTGCAGTTCCGGCCGTGGGTCTACCCACCGAGCTTCCTGGTGATGCTTGCGCCGCTCGAGCCCCTGGGCTTCGCCGGCTCCTACGCGGCGTTCCAGTTCATCAGCGCGGGCTTGCTGGCCGCCGCCCTGCTCTATCGGGCCGACCAGCCCAGGGTCGCGCCTTGGCTGGCGCTGGCGGTGCTGATCAGCCCGGCGGCGTCGATCAACGCGGTGGACGGCCAGTGCAGCTTCCTGGTCGCCGCCCTGCTGGTGGCGGGGTTCCGGCTGCTGGGGCCGCGGCCGCTGCTGGCCGGAGCGGTGCTCGGGGTGCTGACATTCAAGCCGCAATTCTGGATCCTGGTGCCGGTGGCCCTGGCGGCGGCCGGTCAGTGGCGCAGCCTGGCCGCGGCCATCCTCTCAGCCGGCGTTCTGGCGGCGATCAGCGCGGCGATATTCGGGCTCGAGTCCTGGGTCTGGTGGATTCGCGAGACCCTCCAGAGCTATTCCAGCGCCGACCCCAAGTGGGTGTCGCTCGGCCGCATCTGGGGCAACAGCGTCTATACCTGCGCGGTGCTGTTGGGGATTCCGGCGAAGCTGGCGTCGCTGATCCAGACCGGCGCTATCCTGGCGTCCGCTGCGGCGGTCGTTGCGACCTTCCGCACGCGCCTGGCGCCTGACCTCAAGCTGGCCGTGCTGCTGGTCGCCGCGATCCTCGCCGCGCCACATTCGGCCGCCTATGACGTCGTCCTGCTGGTTGTCGCCGCAGGCCTGTGGCTGGCGTCGGAGCCCACGCCTCCGGCCATGTGGCGCTGGATCCTGGCGCTGGCATTTTGGCTGAGCGCCCTGTTCAGCCCGCCGGTGCTGATGCCGACGGGGCGCTTCATACCCTTGCTGCTCGTCGGCTTCATCGGCCTGGTGCTTTACAGCGCGCGCGCAGGCATGCGCCTCGACGCGGCGCGGAACACGCCCTAGCAATCGATCACGAGATGAGTGGAGGATTGCGGGTGGCGGGACGTCTGGACGGCAAAGTTGCGGTGATCACCGGCGGCGTGTCCGGCATCGGGCTGGGGACGGTGGAGCTGTTCGTGGCCGAGGGCGCCCGTGTGGTCGCCGCCGATATTCAGGACGAAAAGGGCCGGATGCTGGAGCGGCGGTTCGGCGGTGCGGTTCGCTACGCCCGCAGCGACGTGACTGTCGAGGGCGACATCGCCGGCGCCCTGGGCCTGGCGAACAGCGAGTTCGGCGGGCTCGACATCCTGTTCAACAACGCCGGCATCTCCGACATGATGCGCGACGTCACCGAGATTCAGCCTGAGACCTGGAGCTGGATCTTCGACGTTCTGGTCCGCGGGCCAGCGCTCGGCATGAAGCACGCCACGCCCTTGATGCTGGCGCGCGGCGGCGGGTCTATCATCAACACCGCGTCCATCGCGGGCCTGCAGGCGGGCTGGGGCCCGATCGCCTATTCCTCGGCCAAGGCCGCGGTTATCCATTTGAGCCGCTGCGCCGCCGCCCAGCTCTCGCCGCAGAAGATCCGCGTCAACGCTATCTGCCCGGGGCTGATCGCCACCTCGATCTTCGGCGCCTCGCTGGGCCTGCCCCGGGAGGTAGCCGACCAGATGGCCGCCCGCGTCGCCGAGCACGGCGCCAAGGTCCAACCGGTCCCCAAGGCCGGCGTTCCCGAGGATATCGCCAAGGCCGCCCTCTACCTGGCCAGCGACGATTCCGAGTTCGTCACCGGCACGCACATCGTGGTGGACGGCGGCATCACCGTCGGCTCGCGACACAGCTGGGACCAGAGCGGCCCCTCGCCCTTCGCGGCCCTGTTCCCGGAGCTCGGGGCGGACGCCGCGGCGGATTGAAGTTTCCGTTTACGTAAGGTGATGCTTTTTCACCGGCGCTGGGCGGGCTAAAGCCTGCGCCAGATCGGATCACAAGAGATCGGGAGCGCCACGCCATGAAACTTGATTCCTCCGTCGCCGCGGTCGTTACCGGCGGCGCCTCCGGCCTCGGCGAGGCCACCGTCCGCAAGCTCGCCGAGCACGGCGTCAAGGTCGCCATCTTCGACATGAATGAGGAGAAGGGCGAAGCGGTCGCCAAATCGGTCGGCGGCGTCTTCTGCAAGTGCAACGTCACTTCGGAAGAGGAAGTCGACGCCGCCTTCGCCAAGGCCCGGGCCGCTCACGGCCAGGAGCGCGTGCTGGTCTGCTGCGCGGGCACCGGCAACGCCATCAAGACCGCAAGCCGCGACAAGCAGACCGGCGAGACCAAGCACTTCCCGCTCGATAGCTTCAACTTCATCATCCAGATCAACCTGGTCGGCACCTTCCGCTGCATCGCAAAGTCGGCGAAGGGCATGCTGGACCTGGAGCCCATGGAAGACGGCGAGCGCGGCGCCATCGTCAACACCGCCTCGGTGGCCGCCGTCGACGGTCAGATGGGCCAGGCGGCCTATTCGGCCTCGAAGGGCGGCATTGTCGGTATGACACTGCCGATCGCCCGCGACCTAGCCGGCGACGGCATCCGGGTGAACACCATCCTGCCGGGCATCTTCAACACGCCCCTGATGCAGTTCGCCCCGCCCCAGGTGAAGGACGCGCTCGCGGCGTCCGTCCCCTTCCCCAAGCGCCTCGGCAATGCGCCGGAGTACGCCTCCCTGGCGCTCGAGATGATCACCAACGGCTACTTCAACGGCGAGCACGTTCGGCTGGATGGCGCCATTCGCATGGCGCCGCGCTAAGTCCTACCCCAGCGTCTTCCGGAAGAACCGCACGACCTCGGCATTGAACGTCGCGTGGAAGGCCGCGCGGTCGAAGACGCCATCCCCGCAGATCGAGGGTGCGGCCTTGGCGAGCGCCGGGCTGCAGGGCGGCAGGAAGTCGAAGTGATCGGCGCCGGGGACCACGTGGTGCTCCGGCGGGTTCGGCAGGTTCCTGCGCACGGTCTCGGCATAGAATGGCTGCGGCAGGACCGTGTCCCATTCGGCGCGCCAGAGCTGGATCGGGACCTTGACCTTCGCCAGGCCGGCCGGGGTGAAGGCGTAGCCCAGCGCCGGCGCGGCGATCACCGCGGCGCGGATGCGCGAATCGTGCGCCGGAACGGTCGCCGTGGCTGATTGACGCGGGAACATCCGCAACATCTGGCAATCGTAGAAGTGCGGGTGCACGGCGCAGTGGCGGTCCGTCAGGCTCATGTCCGGCTCGCCGCCGATTGCGGCCAGCACGGTGAAGCCCCCGGCTGAGAAGCCGAAGGCGCCGATACGGGCGGCGTCCACGGCGTCGTGTCCCTGCCACGCCTGGGTCATGTAGTCGATCGCGACGCTGAGGTGCCTCGGCCGATCGATGATCCTGAGGGCGCGGCTGCGGTCGTCGTAGGTGTCGCCCGTGTGGGCTACGGCGGCGACCACGAAGCCGGCGCGGGCCAGGGCCTGGGCGGTGTCGAAATGATCGGCGTCGGAGCCGCCGGTCCCGTGGCTGACGACGATCAGCGGATGACCCTGGCCGGCGACCGGCGCGCCATGGGCCACGACCTGAGAGCTGAGCGCGAGCGGTTCGGCGGCCTCCGGCGCGGTGGTGGGATACCAGATGGACATCTTCAGCGGCCGGTCGCCGACCACTGGGACGCTCACCGTCTCATACCCGACGCCGCCGGCGTGGGCGAAGCCCGCCCAGGCAAGGGCCGCGAGGCCGGCCAACCAGATGTGCAGCTTCATCGCCATCTCCATGTAAGCGACACTTACATTGCAACTCTATGTTAGCTGTGTCAACATTCATCCATGGCGACGGCGCGCGGCTACCACCACGGAGATCTTCGGGCGGCGCTGATCCGCGCCGCTGCGGACGCCGTGGAGGCGGGCGGGCCGGACGCGGTGTCCCTGCGCGAACTCGCCCAATCGCTCGGCGTTTCCACGGCCGCGCCCTATCGCCACTTCGCCGACCGCACGGCGCTGCTGAACGAGGTGGCGGCCCTTGGCTTCGCCGATCTCAACGCCGCCTATGCCCGCGCCCAAGCGGGGGCGGCCACGCCCCAAGCGGCAATGCGTGAGACCGCGAGGGCCTATCTGAATCTTGCGTTCGGACGGCCCGGCCTGTTCCGCCTGATGTTCGCCAGCGACCTGGTCGGGGCGGCCGACGCGCCGGCGAGCCTGCTGGTCCCGGCCGGCGAAGCCTGGGAGTCGCTGTTCCGGGCGGTGGCCGCGCTGGATCCTGCCGCCGACCTCGCCACCGTCAAGCGCCGCGCCATCACTGGCTGGTCAACACTTCACGGCTTCATCACCCTGGTGCAGGGCGGGCGGCTGAAGGGCTTCATGACCGAGCCCCTCACCGAGGCCGAACTGCTGGACGCCATCCTCGACAAGACGCTGAACGAGGCATGACACGGCGCCGTTCGGCCCGCGAGCGAGGCTAGGCCTCCCCATCCGGCTCGAAGCGAGGTAGGGATCGACCCCCAGCGAAAGCTCCCGATGCCCGCCTCCACCCCTGCCTTCGGCGAGTCGCCCGTCGCCCGCAACGCCATCGTCATCTTGGCGGTGATCGCGGGGGGCGCCACGCTCTACTTCCTGGCGCCGATCCTGACACCGCTGGCGCTGGCCATGTTCCTGGCGGTGATGATCGACGGCTTTGCGCGTGTCCTACAGCACCGGCTGCCGCATGTGTCGAAGACTGCGGCGCTGCCCCTGGCGGTGACGATCTCCCTGGTGCTGTTCGGCGGCACGGCCGTGTTCGTGGCGATGAACGGCGCGGCCTTCATCGGCCAGCTCGTGGCCTATGGGCCCAAGCTCGACGCGGTCATCGCCCAGTTGGCGACCATGGCCGGGGTCAAGGACCCGCCGACGGTGGTGAGCCTGATCAAGGGTCTGGATGCGTCGAAATACCTGGGCCTGGCGGCGCGCGCCGTGCAGGATTTCGCCTCCACAGCCCTCTTCGTCCTAGTGTACCTGGCCTTCATCCTGGTTTCGCGGAAGGGCTGGGAGCGCAAGGCAATCGGCCTCTTCCCCCACCGCGAGGAGCGCCAGGAAGCGGTGACCGCCTTCCTGCGCATCCGCGGCGGCGTGGAGCGGTACCTCTTCGTCCAGACCGTCACCGGCCTGATGGTGGCGATCCTCTCCTTTATCGCCATGTTCGCGGTCGGTTTGCACGACAGCCTATTCTGGGCCTTCCTGATCTTCCTGGCGGTCTACATCCCGGTGGCCGGCGGGGTGTTCGCCGGCGTCGCGCCGCCGCTCTTCGCCCTGGTGCAGTTCGACGGCTACGGCCACGCGGTCGTCCTGTTCATCGCGCTGCAGGCGGTGGGCGTGATCATCGGCAACGTCGTCTATCCGCGGATGCAGGGCCGCAGCCTCAATATCGACCCGGTCATGGTCCTTCTGTCGCTGGCCTTCTGGAGCGCGATCTGGGGCCTGACGGGAGCCTTCCTGTCGACGCCGCTCACCGTCATGGTCATGGTCATCCTGGCCCAGTTCGACGGCAGCCGCTGGATTTCGGTCATCCTCTCGGCGGACGGCGATCCGCAACAGCTGAAGAACAAGATGCCCAACGAGCCGCCCGACGAAGCCGACCCGCCGCCCGCCAAGGGCCCGCTGGCGAAAGTCATGCGGCGCCGTCCAAAAGCCGCCTGACGTCGACAACAACACCCAAGGGTCTTCAACTTGCGAAATCGGCACCTATCTATGGCTGGCCCCGGGCGTGAAACGTCCGGCGGCTGTGTCCGCATCCCCCCAAGCACGCGGGCCCAGCGAGCAAAGAGCGTTCCGTCGCCCCCCCACGACGGAACCAAACGGCGCCGGACACTCTCCTCCGGCGCCGTCCTCGTGTCTGGAGGCGCCAAATGACCCGCGTCCCCGCCACGGGAAGCCTCCCGAAAGCCATCGCCGCAGCCCTGAAAGGCGACTCAGCGCTCGCCGTGGCCAAGGCCTTCGCCGGCCAGGCCGCAGCCGACGCCGCACCTGACGAACTGCCCGAGCTCAACGCCGCCGATCTTGCCGCCAACTTGGCCGACTTCTGGAAATTCGGCGAGCGCCGCCGCGGCCGCGGGCCGACCCTGCGCATCGCGCCAGCGATCGGCGCAAATGCGGCCGGCCTCGACCGGCTGGAGATCGTGCAGGACGACGCGCCGTTCCTGGTCGATTCGATCATGGGCGAGATCGCCGAGCAGGGGCTGTCGGTCCGCGCCCTCTTCCATCCCATCGTCGAGGTCCAGCGCGATCGCACAGGCGTCCGTGGGACGACCGGCTCGGCTCACCGCGAGTCGATGATCCAGGTGATCCTCGATCCCGTCGGCAAGGACCGCGAGCACGCCCTGGTCGCCGGGATCGCCGAAACCCTGAATGACGTCCGCGCCGCCGTGGACGACTTCCCGGCCATGCTCGAGCTGATGGGCAGGACGCTCGCCGAGCTGAAGCTCAGCGGCGACAAGGCCCGGCCCGAGGAGATCGCCTTCCTGAGCTGGCTGCAGGCCGAGCAGTTCGTCTTCCTGGGCGCGCGGATCTACGAATACCCGCGCCTCAAGAGCGGCGAATACGCGGCCGAGGAGCCGCTCTACCAGGCAAAGGATGGGCTGGGCGTGCTGCGCGACCCGTCCCGCCACGTCCTGCGCCGCGCCAACGAGCCCGCGATCCTGCTGGCCGACGTCAAGCACCGCCTGCTGTCCGACCCGGCGCTCACCGTCGCCAAGTCCAACGTCAAGAGCCGGGTGCACCGCCGCGGCTACATGGATTACGTGGGCGTCAAGCGCTACGACGCGCAGGGCAAGCCGTTCGGCGAAGTCCGCTTCGTCGGCCTGTTCACCGCCGAGGCCTATGACGAGCCCGCCAGCGCCGTCCCGCTGATCCGCGAAAAGGTGGCCAACGCGCTCAATCGCGCTGAGACCGCGCCCGGCAGCCACAACGAAAAGCGGCTGCGCAACATCGTCGAGAACTACCCGCGCGACGAACTCTTCCAGATGACAGAGGACGAACTGCTCAACCAGGCGCTCGGCATCCTGCATCTCTACGATCGGCCGCGCGTGCGGCTGTTCGAGCGCAAGGACCCTTTCGAGCGCTTCGCCTCGATCCTGCTGTTCCTGCCGCGCGACCACTACGATTCCGACCTGGCGGCCCGCGCCGGCAAGATCCTGGCCAATGCCTACCGCGGCCGGGTCTCGGCGTCCTATCCGAGCTTCTCCGACGCCCCTTTGGCGCGGGTGCATTACATCATCGGCTTCTCCCCGCGCGACCACGCCGAGCCCGATCTGAAGGCGCTGGAAGTCTTGATCGCCGAGGCGGCCCGTACGTGGGAGGACCGCTTCGAGGACGCCGTGCGCGCCTCGGGCCGCCCGCCAGGCGAGGTCGCCGAGGTCCTGGGCCGCTACCGCGACGCCTTCCCCGCCGGCTACCGCGACCGCTTCCGGCCGTCGGAAGGCCTGGCCGACCTGGCGGTGATCGACGCCATGGCTGAGGGCCAGGAGATCGCCGTGCGCGCCTACCGGTCGCCGGGCGATTCAAAGCTGCAGTTCCGTTTCAAGCTCTATCGCGCAGGCGCGCCGGCGCCGCTCTCCGACGTCCTGCCGATCCTCGAGAACATGGGGTTGAAGGCGCTGGCCGAGGCCGGCTTCCCGGTCTGCCGCCCGCGCACGCCCGCGGTCTGGGTGCACGATTTCGAGATCGAGGACCCGCACGGCGCGGACCTGGTGTTCGCCGACCTGAAGGCCGCGTTCGAAGACGCCGTGGTCGCCGTCTGGACCGGCCGCACCGAGAACGACGGCTTCAACCGCCTGGTGCTGGAGCTCTCGATCCCCTGGCGTGACGCAGCCCTGATCCGCGCGCTCGCCCGGCACCGCCAGCAGTCCGGGCTCGATCCCAGCCAGCGGGTGCAGGAGGAAGCGCTGTCGGCCCATCCGGAAGTGGCGCGGCTGATCCTCACCCTGTTCCGGACCAAGTTCGACCCGGCGTCGAACGCCAGCGTCGAAACCCGCCGCAACCAGGCCGACGCCCTGATGCTCGAGGTCGTCGAGGCCCTGCAGTCGGTGGAGAGCCTGGACGAGGACCGCGTCCTGCGCCGCCTGGCGCTGCTGGTGCAGGCGGCCCAGCGCACCAACTTCTACCAGACGGGGCCGGACAGGCAGCCCAAGCCCTACATCTCCTTCAAGGTGGCGAGCGGCGACCTAGCCGACCTGCCGGCGCCCAAGCCCTATCGCGAGATCTTCGTCTGGGGGGTGAACGTCGAGGGCGTCCACCTGCGCTTCGGGCCCGTCGCCCGCGGGGGCCTGCGCTGGAGCGACCGGCGCGACGACTTCCGCACCGAGGTCCTGGGTCTGGTGAAGGCCCAGCAGGTGAAGAACGCGGTGATCGTGCCCGTGGGCTCGAAGGGCGGCTTCTATCCCAAGCAGCTGCCCAAGGGCGGCTCAGCCGACGCCGTGCGCGCCGAGGGCGTGGCGGCCTACACCACATTCCTCTCCGGCCTCCTGGACATCACCGACAACCTGGCCCCCGACGGCAAGGTAATCCGACCGGACAACGTCATCGCCTTCGACGGCGACGACCCCTATCTGGTCGTGGCCGCCGACAAGGGCACGGCCACCTTCTCCGACATCGCCAACGGCATCGCCGAGGCTTACGGCTTCTGGCTGGGCGACGCCTTCGCGTCCGGCGGTTCGGCCGGCTACGACCACAAGGTGATGGGGATCACCGCCCGCGGCGCGTGGGAGGCGGTGAAGCGCCACTTCCGCGAACTGGGCAAGGACATCCAGGCTGAGCCCTTCACCGTGGTCGGCTGCGGCGACATGTCGGGCGATGTTTTCGGCAACGGCATGCTGCTCTCGAAGCAGACCAAACTGCTGGCCGCCTTCGACCACCGCGACATCTTCCTCGATCCCGATCCGGACCCGGCCAAGTCCTGGGCCGAGCGGTCGCGGATGTTCGCCCTGCCGCGCTCGTCCTGGGCCGACTACGACAGGAAGCTGATCTCCAAGGGCGGCGGCGTCTTCTCCCGCACCCTGAAATCGATCCCTCTGTCGCCGCAGGTGAAGGCGATGCTGGAGGTCAAGGCCGACGCCATGGCTCCCGCCGACCTGATCCACGCCATCCTGAAGAGCCAGGCGGAGCTGCTCTACCTGGGCGGCATCGGCACCTATGTGAAGGCGGAGCGCGAGGCCAACGCCGACGTCGGCGACAAGGCCAACGACGCGGTCCGCATCAACGGCAAGGACCTGCGGGTCAAGGTCGTCGGCGAGGGCGCGAACCTCGGCCTCACCCAGGCCGGCCGTATCGAATACGCGCTCGCCGGCGGCAAGATCGACACCGACGCCATCGACAACTCGGCCGGCGTCGACACCTCCGACCACGAGGTGAACATCAAGATCCTCACCGGCATGCTGGAACGCACCGGCGAGCTCAACCGCAAGCGGCGCGACACGCTTCTGCAATCGATGACCGACGACGTGGCGCGCCACGTCCTGGCGCACAACTACGACCAGACGCTCGCGCTCTCGTTGATGGAAATGGACGCCCTCGGCGAGATGGGTCCCTACGCCCAGTTCATGGCCGAGCTCGAGAGCCAGGGCCGCCTGGACCGCGCCGTCGAGGGCCTGCCCGACGCCGCTGGCATGGCCGAGCGCACCCAGGCCGGCAAGGCGTTGACGCGACCCGAGCTGGCGGTGCTGCTGGCTTATGGCAAGCTGGAGCTGAAGCGCGAGATCGTCGGCAGCGATGCGCCGGACGATCCCTTCTTCGAAGGCCTGCTGAAAGCCTATTTCCCCAAGGCGATGCGCAAGTGGGCCGAACCCATGCGCCGGCACCGGCTGCGCCGCGACATCATCGCCACCGTCGTCGCCAACGACATGATCAACCGCTGCGGGCCAAGCTTCCCGGCGCGGTTGATGCCGGCGGCAGGCGCCAACGCCCAGGCCTTCACCGCGGCCTACGAGGCGGCCAAGGCGGTGCTGGGAATCCCGGCCTTGTGGGACGCGGTCGCGGCGCTGGACGGCAAGATCCCGGCGTCCGGGCAGATGGCCCTTTTCCGGCGGCTGAGCGCGGCGCTGCGCGGCTCGACCTTCTGGCTGTCCCGCCGCGCGGCGCGGGACAAGCTCGACGTCGACGCCCTGATCAAGACCTACGGCGCGAGCTTCCAGGGCCTCTTGAAGCTGATGCCCGGCATATTGTCGCCTATCGAGCAGGCCCAGGTGGAAGCGCGCGTTCGCCAGCTGACCGAGGCGGGGGCGCCCGCCGACAAGGCCCGCGCCGTGGCTGTCCTGCAGCCCATGACCATCGCCGGCGACCTGGTGGACATCGCCGAGGCCTCGAGCTGGCCGCTGGCCAATGTGGCGCGGCTCTATCACGCGGTTGGCGAGGCCTTCGGCTTCGACAAGGTGCGCCAGGCCGCCGGCGCCTATGCGGTGGGCGATAACTTTGAGCGGACGGCGTTGCGCCGCCTGATCGAGGACCTGCTCACTCAGCAAGGCGACCTGACCCGCACGGTGATGGCGTTCTCGGGCGGCGCCCAGGCCGGTGAGGACGCCAGCCACGCCCGCGACGCGGCCTCGGCCTGGACGGCGTTGCGCCCCGACAAGGCCCACCTGGCCCGCCGCACCATCGACGAGATCGAAGCCTCCGGCGGCGGGTGGTCCTTCGCCAAGCTCACCATCGCCAACGCGGCCTTGCGCGAGCTGGCGGCCGAGGGCCTGAAGAAGCGGCGGTAGGCGCGGCAAATTCCTCCCCTTAGGGGGAGGTGGCGCGAAGCGCCGGAGGGGCTTCCTCAACTGTTTGAGCGGAAGCCCCCTCTGTCAGCTTCGCTGACAGCTCCTCCCAAAGGGGAGCAACTTTGGCTCTAGTGCCGGAATACCCGGACCCCGGTGAACACCATGGCCATGCCGCGTTCGTCTGCGGCGTCGATCACCTTCTGGTCGCCGATGGAGCCGCCGGGCTGGATCACCGCGGTGCAGCCGGCGTCGGCCGCCTGGATCAGGCCATCAGGGAACGGGAAGAAGGCTTCCGAGGCGCAGGCCGACCCCTTCAGGTCGAGTCCGAAATCGGCGGCGCGCAGGGCGGCGATCCGGGCGGAGTCCTTGCGGTTCATCTGGCCTGCGCCGACGCCGAGGGTCTGGCCGTTCCTGGCGTAGACGATGGCGTTGGACTTCACGTGCTTGGCGACGGTGAAGGCGAACAGCATGTCGCGGATCTCCGCTTCCGTCGGCGCGCGCTTGGTGACCACCTTGAGGTCGGCGGCCGTCAGCCGGGCATTGTCGCGCCCCTGAACGAGGAAGCCGCCGGCCACCGACTTGAAATTGAGTCCGCTCGACAGCGGGTCGGGCAGGCCGTCGGTGGTGAGCAGCCGGACGTTCTTCTTCCTGGCGAACAGGGCCAGCGCGTCCTCGGCGACGCCAGGCGCGATCACCACTTCGGTGAGCAGCTTCAGGATCTCTTCGGTCGTGGCGGCGTCGAGCTTGCGGTTCAGCGCGATGATGCCGCCGAAGGCGCTCACCGGATCGCAGGCCAGCGCCCGCTCATAGGCCTGGAGGACCGTCGCGCCCGTGGCCAGGCCGCAGGGGTTGGCGTGCTTGATGATCGCGCAGGCGGGGCCGTCCTCAGGCGCGAACTCGGCGATCAGCTCGAAGGCCGCGTCGGTGTCGTTGATGTTGTTGTAGCTGAGCTCCTTGCCCTGCCACTGTCTGGCCGTCGCCACGCCGGTGCGCGGGTTGGCGAAACGGTAGAAGGCCGCGGCCTGATGCGGGTTTTCGCCGTAGCGCATGGTCTGGACCAGCTCTCCGGCGAAGGCGCGGCGCTTCGGCCACGCCTCGCCCACGGCGTCCGCGAACCAGGCGCTGATCGCCGCGTCATAGGCCGCCGTGCGGGCATAGGCGCGCGCCGCCAACTTCTTGCGCAGGTCGAGGCTGGTTGTCCCGTCGGCCTGCAGCTCGGCCAGCACTTCCTCCAGGTCGGCGAGTTCGGTGCAGACGGCGACATAGCCATGGTTCTTGGCTGCCGAGCGGATCATCGCCGGGCCGCCGATATCGATGTTCTCCACCGCCGTGGCGTAATCCGCGCCCCCGGCCACCGTGCTCTCGAAGGGATAGAGGTTCACATAGACCAGATCGATGCCGCCGATGGCGTGGTCGGCCATGGCCTTGGCGTGCTCCGGCGCGTCGCGGACGCCCAGCAGGCCTCCGTGCACGATCGGGTGCAGGGTCTTCACCCGCCCGTCCATCATCTCGGGGAAGCCGGTCAGGTCGGAAATGTCCTTCACCGGCAGGCCGGCGTCGGCGATGGCCTTGCGGGTGCCGCCGGTGGAGACTAACTCCACCCCGGCGGCGGCCAGCACGCGGGCGGCCTCGATCAGGCCGGTCTTGTCGGAGACCGACAGCAGGGCGCGCTTCAGCGGCGCGCGGTCGGGAGCGGGCGGAAAATCGGGAGCGGCGGGCACGGCATCCTCCTTGGGTTGAAGAGAAATGCCCAGGCGAGCGGCGCTATGGTCCTTTGCGCTCCCCGGTGGTCGCCCACCTCAGTTTCGCCAGTCACGCAAGGATGATCGGGGCTTAGGCCGACGCCGCCCCAGCGTCAACCGCCGCCGCCTCGCCGAGCTGATGCGCCGCGGACAGTTTCCAGCGAAGCTTGCCGCCCGCGTCCAGGCGGGCCTGGCCGCGCAGGACGATCTGCTGGCCGTGGCGGGTCACGCCGTCCTGGTGATGGACCGCGGGCTCCAGGGTCGCCTCCTGGGCGTCGCTGCGCAGCCACCAGCCGGTATCCTCTCCCTCGACCTTCAGGAGCACGCTGGTCTTGTCGCGGGCAATCAGCGCGCTGACCTGCGGGTGCAGATGGAAGCGCACCACGAAGGGCGCGAACCGGCGGCCGGCCGCTCCGCCGCGTTGGGTCAGCGGGACCAGGGCGTCCTCGCCGCGCAGTTCGTCGGCCTCGGGGTCCAGATAGAGACGGCGTTCGTGACGCAGGCCGAAGCGCCTAGCCCAGCCGTCGTGGCTGGCCTCCAGCCAGATCCCGCTTCGCGCCTGCTGGCGGTCGACGCCCGACACCTCATAGGCGCCGCGCAGGCGCGGACCGAGGGTCCGGGCCTGGAACCCCTGTATCGGCGCGCCGCAGGCGGCGTCGGACACCGAGGCCGTGGAGGCCGCATCCACCAGCCGCAGCGCCTGCGGCCCCGATGCGTCGGGCGACCAGCCGGATCCCACGATCAGCCGCCTGGCGCCAGCGAGCACCTCGATCGCCAGCGGCTGGGCGCAGGCCGCCTCGCTCCAGGCCCCTGCCGCGGGAGAGGCCGCGTCGGCAAGCACCTGCAGGGTCCGGGCCTCCAGCCGGTGATAGCCGCCGCGCACCGCCGGAACGGCGCGATCGATGGCCTCCTCCCCCACGCGGGCCGCGGCGACGTAAGGCGCGGTCGTCGCCTCGCCCCCCTGCAGGGCGGCGAGGCGGCCGTCGTTCAGGGTGAAGAACCGCACGGCGCCGCCCAGACGATCTAGGGCGCGCATCATCTCGTCTGGCGCGTGGACGCCGTGTTGCGCCAGTGCGTCGTCCAGGGTCTGCAGATCGAAGAACAGCTCCAGCGCCGCCTGAGGCGAGCGGCTGGCGTGGCCGCCATCCGGCAGCACAGTTCGCGGCAAGTCGTGCGCCAGGCGGTTCAGCGCCGCGCCCAACAGCACCTCGCCCGCCACACCGCCGAGGGCCGCGCCGGCGACGCCCGCGGCCGCCGCGCGCTCGGCCGCCCGAGCCGGACCCTCGCCAAGGCTCAGCAGATATCGGCCCTGGCGCGCCAGGTCGGCGGCGATCTGGTCGGCCTCGGCCTCAGAGGCGGGCGCCGACAGGGAGGCGATGGCGCAGGCGATGTTGAACACCCGCCGCTCCAGCACCTGCGAGTCCCAGGCGAACCGGTTCCAGCGGCCGAACAGCCGTCGCCAGGCGAGCGTCAGCCTCAAGGCCTCCCAGCCGCCGGGATCGCCGTGGGCGGTGAGGTCCTTCAGCCAGCCGAAGCGGTGCAGGGCCACGGCGAAGCGCCGGCTGGGCGCCGCCCGGTCCCAGGGGTCGCCGCGCGGACCCACGGCCAGGGTCTCGCCGCCGAACACGAAGCCGCCGGCCAGGATGCGGCGCCCGGCCTCTTCGTCGGCGGGGCGCAGGTCGCGCGGCTGGGCGGACAGGCCTTCCGGCTGCGGATGGCTGAGCAGCCATTGGTGGAGCCGCGAGGCGCGCCACTCCACGCCCGGCCGCCGCCACAGCGCCAGCGCCGCCGCGGCGAGCGGATAGCCGCCCGGGATGCGGTCGAGCGCCGAGCCGGGCAACGGCGGCCCTCGGCTCAGGCGCCGCCGCGCAAGGCGGCGATATTGGCGGCGTATTGGGGCGGGCCGCCCTTGAACACCGCCGTGCCGGCCACCAGGGCCGTGGCGCCGGCCTCGACGCAGAGCCTGGCTGTCTCCGGGTTCACCCCGCCGTCCACCTCCAGCGAGATGTCGCGGCCCGTCGCGTCGATCATCTCGCGGATCGCCGCGATCTTGGCGAGCTGCGAAGGCATGAAGGTCTGGCCGCCGAAGCCGGGATTGATCGACATCACCAGCACATGGTCGACATCGTCCATCATCCACTGGATGACGCTCGGATCGGTCGAGGGATTGAACACCACGCCGGCCTTGGCCCCGATCGAACGGATGTGCCTCAGCGAACGATTGAGGTGCGGCCCGGCCTCCGGATGGATGCTGATCATGTCAGCGCCCGCCGCTCGGAACGCATCCAGATAGGGGTCGGCCGGGGCGATCATCAGATGTACGTCCATCGGGATGGTCACGTGGGGGCGCAGCGCCTTCACCACATCCGGCCCGATGGTGATGTTCGGCACGAAATGGCCGTCCATCACGTCGACATGGAGCCAGTCGGCGCCAGCGTCCTGCACCGCACGAGCCTCCTCGCCCAGGCGCGCGAAATCCGCCGACAGGATCGAGGGCGCGATGATGGGAACGGTGCGGGACATGGCGTCCGCATAACGCGATGCGGCGTTTGGGGCCAGAGGCTGGGCGCGGCCTCAGGCCTTCCGGAACCGCGCCACGTAGAAGCCGTCCAGCCCGCCCTCGATGTGATGCGGCAGAATGCGCAGTGTCCCGTCCGGCCGGACGCTGGGCGCCGGCGCTCCACCCTCGCCCGCGGCGATCGGATCGAGCGCCATGCCCGGCGTTCTGCCCAGGAAGGCCGCGACCTGGCCCTCGCCCTCTTCCGGCTCCAGGGAGCAGACGCAATAGACGAGCCGTCCGCCGCTCTTCAGCCGGCGCGCGGCGGCGTCGAGCAGCTTGGACTGCACGGCGGCCAGGCCCGCGACGTCGCTGGGCTTGGCGGCCCACAGCACGTCCGGGTGGCGCCGGAAGGTTCCGGTGGCCGAACAGGGCGCGTCGAGTAGCACCGCGTCGAACGTCCGCTTGTCGGGCAAGGTCGCCGCGTCTGCGGCGATGGTCTCGGCGGTCAGGCCCAACCGTGCCAGGTTCTCAGCGACGCGCTTCAGTCGCGCGGGCGAGCGGTCGACAGCCACGACCTGCGCCCCAGTCGCGGCGAGCTGCATGGTTTTGCCGCCCGGCGCGGCGCACATGTCGAGGGCGGTCTGGCTCGGCTTCGCGTCCAGCAGGCGCGCGGGGATCGCCGCGGCGGCGTCCTGCACCCACCAGCCGCCCTCGGCGAAGCCCGGCCAGGTCGCAACATCACCGCGCCGTTCGGTGCGTAGGGAGCCGCCTGGCAGAGCCACCGCCTCCAGCTCGGCGGCGAGGGCCTCGGCCTGGGCTGGATCCTTCAGCGACAGGTCGGTCGCCGGCTCCTCGGCGATCATGGCCGCGACCTTCAGCGCCTCGCCGGCGCCGAAGGCGGCGCGCCAGCGGGCGTAGAGCCAGCTGGGCGCCAGCAGCTCTGGATCGTCCAGCCGCGGCGGCTCGCGCAACAGGCCGCGGAGCACCGCGTTCACCAGGCCCTTGAACATCGCCAGACCCTTGTCCTGGGCCACCAGGTCCACCGAGGTGCCGACGGCGGCGTGAGCCGGGGTCATCAGCACGAAGGCCTGGGCGACGCCGAGCCTCAGGATCTGCACCACCTTGTCTGGCGGCGCCTTCTTCACCCGGGCCTGCAGGGCCGCGTCGATCGGGCCGAGGTGGCGCAGCGTCGCCATCACCAGGGCGCGGGCGAAGGCGCGGTCGCGGCCGGTGAGCGCGGCGAGCGTCGGGTGGCTAAGGCCCTCGTCCATGCCCGCCCGGCCGCCGAGCGCCGCGGTCAAAAGGTCGAGGGCGGCGGCGCGGGCCGGCAGGCCGGCGGCGTCGTCGGGGGCGGAATGGATGGGAAGATCGGTCACGGCGCGCGGCGTGCCCGCTCTGGACCGGCAAGGCAAGCGGTTTGCGGACGGGGCTGCGAGGTCCTAGATCAGCGGGATGAACGAAGACGTCCCCAACGCCGCGCCGGACAAGCCGCTATCGCCCGCCGCCCGCCGCGCCCTGGAAGAGGCTGCTCAGCGTCACGCTGAGGCTCAGGCCGCCGCCGCAGCGAGCGCCGAACAGGGCGGCCCGAAAAGCCCCGAACCCACCCGCTTCGGCGACTGGGAACGCAAGGGCATCGCTGTCGACTTCTAGGCGCTACCCGGCTTGCGCCATCTCCGCGGCCACTCGTAACGCTGCGGCGTGCGGGTCGTTGGCGGCGGTGATCGGGCGGCCGCAGACGATGTGCGAGGCGCCGGCCTTCAGGGCGTCGAGAGGCGTGGCCGCGCGGGCCTGGTCGTTTTTGGCCGACCAGTCGGGGCGCACGCCGGGTGTCACCACCAGGAAATCGCGGCCTCCGATCGCGCGGGCCAGCGAGGCTTCGCGGGGGCTGGAGATCACCCCGTCGCAGCCCGCGGCGATGGCCTGGTGGACGCGACGCTCCACCAGGGCGCGGACGGTGGAGTCATAGCCGATTTCCGGCAGGTCCTCGTCCGACAGGCTGGTCAGCACGGTGACCGCCAGGATCTTCAGCGACGAGGCGCCGCGGCCGCGCACCGCCGAGGCCATCACCTGCGGCTCGCCGTGCACGGTGAGGAAATCGCAGCCCTGCTCGGCCAGCACGGCGGCGGCGCGCTGCACCGTTGTGCCGATGTCATGCAGCTTCCAGTCAATGAACACCTGCTTTCCCTGGCGCTTGAGCTCATGGGCCAGGGTCATGCCGTCGGTCGCGAAGAGCTCAAGGCCGACCTTGTAGAAGCTCACGGCGTCGCCAAGCGCGGCGACCGTGGCGCGGGCCTCGTCCACGCTGGGCACGTCCAGCGGCACGATCAGGCGGCGGTCAGCCTTCACAGGGACTTCCCCTTTTTCCAGGAGAGTGGGCGCGGCTTCAGCCATGGCGAAGGCTCCGGGCAAGGGGACGCGGGACCGAGGGGGTTCGGCGCACGCAGCGATTTGGGCTAAGACCCAGGGATGATCCATTGGGACTTCGCGGTCAACTTCTTCGTGGCTCTTTTCGCGCTGCTCGACCCCGTCGGCAACGTGCCGGTGTTTGTCGCCTCGACGGCGGGCGCCAGCGGGCGCGAGCGCGCGCAGATCGCCCTGGTGATCTCCTTGTTCGTCATGGGCTTCCTGACCCTGTTCTACTTCTCGGGCCTCAGCCTGCTGGCGTTTTTCGGCATCTCGCTGCCGGCCTTCCGCATCGCCGGGGGCGTGATCCTGTTCGTCCTGGGGCTGAAGATGCTGGGCGACGACTTCACCGCCGGCTTCGCGGACGTGGCCGCGAGCGCCGAGGACAGCCGCGCCTACGTTCGCCGCCGCGTCGAGCAGATGATCGTGCCCTTCGCCATGCCGCTGCTCATCGGGCCGGGCGCCATCTCCACGGTGATCATCTACGCCAGCCAGGCCAAGGAGTACGGCCTGCCGGGCGCGGCCCTGGGCGTGGGCGCCATCGCCGCCGTCTCGGCCGCCACCCTGCTGTCGTTCCTGGCGTCGCCCCTCGTCGGACGGCTCCTCGGCAAGATCGGGCTGTCGATCATCGTGCGCGTGCTGGGCCTGATCCTCTGCGCCATGGCCGTGCAGTTCCTGCTGGCCGGAATCGCCGCCTCGACGCACGGTTTGATCCGCCCTGAGGCGGCGGCGCCTTACGCGAAATGAGCGCGAGTTTCTCCCCGTCGGGGGAACTGGCAGCAAAGCTGTCTGAGGGGTCCTCCTAGGTTTGAGCGAAAGCACCCTCCGGCGCTTCGCGCCACCTCTCCCGAAGGGGAGGAGCCGCCCTACAGCTTCCTGAACCGCGAGCTTTGCGAGGCCATGAGCGCCAAGGCCCAGTCGTCCGGGATCAGCTTGGCGACCGCGGCGATCGTCTTGTTGGGCGCCCCAGGGACACAGATCGCGCGGTTGGCCTCCACGGCCTCGTAGCCGGCGGCGGCCACCTCATCGGCGCCCAGCCAGAGCCACGGCGGCGTCGACTGGGTGATCTGGGCCCGGGTGCCGGCGACGTCGTGGAACTCCGAGAAGGTGAAGCCTGGGCAGAGCGCGCTGACGTGCACCCCCTGCGCCTGGACCTCCAGGTGCAGGCTTTGCGAAAAGCGCACCAGGAAGGCCTTCACCGCGCCGTAGAGCGTATGCCCCGCCGCGCCGGGGACCAGGCCCGCCAGGGACGAGACATTGACGATCCGCCCGAACCGCCGGTGCAGCATGCCCGGCAACACCCGATGGGCTAGCTCCGCCGGCGCGGTCATCATCACCTGGATCACCGCGCGCTGGTCGTCCCAGCGTGTGTCGGCATAGGCGCCCGGCAAGCCATAACCGGCGTTGTTGATGAGCGCATCGACCGTGCGGCCGTGGGCGGTCAGAAAATCGAGGATCTGGCCCGGCGCCTCCGGCTCGGCCAGATCGGCGGTCACCGTCAGGGCCTCGACGCCGTAGCGAAGGGAAATCTCCTCGGCCAGCTTGTCCAGCCGGTCGGCGCGCCGCGCGGTCAGCGCCAGGTCATAGCCGTGGCTGGCCAGAATACGGGCGAAAGCCGCGCCTATGCCGGCCGAGGCGCCGGTCACCAGCGCCAATCTGCGATCCATCCCCGCCTCCGATTCCTGGATGCGAAACTAGGCCCCAGGCCAGGGCATTCAAGGAAAAGCGGCATGACTGCGGCGACACGCTGCGGCGCAACATTGAACGGGGTCTGGAATGGGTGTATCGCGCCCGCCGCGAGACGGCATCGGGCCGCCCAAGGGGATGTCGTTTCCGTCCCCGGAGAGACTGGATGGCTGATACGGCCGGCGGCGCCCGAGCGGCGTCCGAGGAGTCGCATCGCTCCGCGTTGAAAGAGAGTTTCTTCGCCCTGGCGCTCGGCTCCATGGGCGTGGTGTTCGGCGACATCGGGACCAGCCCGCTCTACGCCATGCGCGAAGCCCTGCGTCACACCCGGGCGACGGTCGACCCGTCCGTAGCTGTCTTGGGCGTCGTCTCGCTGGTCACCTGGGCGCTGCTGCTCATTGTGACGGTCAAATACGTCATCTTCCTGATGCGGGCCGACAACAAGGGCGAGGGCGGCACCCTGGCCCTGATGGCGCTGGCCCAGCGCATCGTGCCACGCAGGTCCGGCTGGGTGCTGCTGCTCGGCATGGCCGGGGCGGCGCTGTTCTACGGTGACGGGATCATCACGCCGGCCATGTCGGTGCTGTCGGCGGTGGAAGGGGTGCGCGACGCGCCCGGCGCGCCGCACGAGGTGGCCAAATTGGTGGTTCCGATCGCAGCTGGGATCCTAATCTGCCTGTTTCTGGTCCAGGCGAGGGGGACGGCCAGCGTGGCCAAGTTGTTCGGCCCGATCTGCGGGGTCTGGTTCCTCGTGCTGGCCGGGCTCGGAATCTACCACATCGCTGAAGACCCGACGGTCTTCCGGGCGCTGTCGCCGCACTATGGGATCATCTTCCTGATCGACAACGGGTTCCTGGGCTTCGTTATCCTGGGCAGCGTGTTCCTGGCGGTGACTGGAGCCGAGGCGCTCTACGCCGACATGGGCCACTTCGGGAAGGACCCGATCCGCGCCGCCTGGCTGGTTCTGGTGCTGCCGAGCCTGCTACTCAACTACCTGGGCCAGGGCGCGCTGGTGCTGCACCATCCCGGAGCCCACGTGGACCCGTTCTACCGGATGATACCGCAGGCGATCTATTGGCCGGTGCTGCTCTTGGCCAACCTCGCCACCATCATCGCCAGCCAGGCGGTGATCACCGGCGCCTTCTCGCTGACCCAGCAGGCGGTGCAACTCGGCCTCTTCCCGCGCATCTCGATCCTCAGGACGTCAGAGACCCAGGCCGGACAGATCTTCGTGCCGCAGGTGAACACCTTCCTGATGGTGGGCGTGCTGGTGCTGCTGTTCGTGTTCCAGAAATCGGAGAACCTGGCCGCCGCCTACGGCATCGCGGTGACCGGCGCGATGTTCGTCGACACCTTGCTGTTCTTCGTCATCGTCCGCTGGATGTGGAAGCGGCCACTGTGGCAGGCGATCCTGGCCGCGAGCGGCTTCGGCGTGCTGGACATCACCTTCATCTCCTCGAACCTCCTGAAGATCCCCGACGGCGCCTGGCTGCCGCTGGTCCTGGGCGCTTCGCTTGTGGTGGTGATGTGGACCTGGACCCGCGGGGCGCAGATCCTCACCGAGAAGACCCGCCGCGACAGCGTGCCCCTGCTGGAGCTGTCGGAAATCCTCAAGGCCCGCGCACCCTATCGCGCGCCCGGCACCGCGATCTTCCTGACCTCCGACGCCTCGATGGCCCCGGTGGCCCTCATGCACAACCTGAAGCACAACAAGGTGCTGCACGAGAAGAACATCATCCTGACCATCGAGACCACCGAGACCCCGCGGGTCGCCGAAGAGAACCGGGTGCGCATCGAGCCGGTGAACGACGATTTCAAAATCCTGATCATCTCCTACGGCTTCATGGAGAGCCCGAATCTGCCCAAGGCCCTGGCGCTCTGCCGCAAGCTGGGGCTGAAGTTCGACATCATGGCCACCAGCTTCTTCCTCGGCCGCCGTTCGGTGGTGCCCTCGGCGCAGTCCGGGATGCCCCTTTGGCAAGATAAGCTGTTCATCTTCCTGATGAAGAACGCCGCCAATCCCACCGACTTCTACAAGATCCCGCCCGGTCGCGTGGTCGAGCTCGGCACGCAGGTGACGGTCTAGGCCATGGCGTCGATCTCATCGCTGGACACCGTCCTGGCCTATGCGGGCGACGCGCTCTGGGTGATCGCGCTGGCTGTCATGTTCGCCGCGTCCCGCCACGCCTGGGGGCAGACCGCAGACCGTGAGAGGCTCGCCTTCCTGGGCGGCCAAGCGCCGCGCGCGGTGGCGCTGTGGCTGTTGCCCATGGCGACCTTTGCGGCCAGCCTGTGGCTGGTGCTGCAGGCGCGGGAGACGGATGGCGACCTGGCGGTGATCGTGTTCGGCGTGCGGGCGGTTTCCGCCGCACTGCTGGCGCTGTTGCACCTGCGATGGGTCGCCCAGGCGCTTAAGTCTTGAACCTGTCGCGGCTTGGCCTTTAAAGGCGCGCGACCTCTTCTTTCCTTCGATCTTCCAGGACCCGCCGCCGCCATGGCCGACAAGCCCATCAAGAAAATCGTACTCGCCTATTCCGGCGGCCTCGACTCCTCCACGATCGTCAAGTGGCTGCAGACCGAACTCGGCGCCGAGGTGGTGACCTTCACCGCCGACCTGGGCCAGGGCGAGGAGGTCGAACCGGCGCGCCAGAAGGCCATGACGCTGGGCGTCAAGCCGGAGAACGCCTTCGTCGAGGATGTGCGCGAGGAGTTCGTGCGCGACTACGTTTTCCCGATGTTCCGCGCCAACACCGTCTATGAGGGCCAGTACCTGCTAGGCACCTCCATCGCCCGGCCGCTCATCGCCAAGAAGCAGATCGAGATCGCGCGCAAGACCGGCGCCGACGCTGTCGCCCACGGCGCCACCGGCAAGGGCAACGACCAGGTCCGCTTCGAGCTCGCCTACTACGCCTTGGAGCCTGACATCCGCGTCGTGGCGCCCTGGCGCGAATGGAGCTTCAAGAGCCGCGAGGCCCTGCTCGACTTCGCCCAGAAGCACCAGATCCCGATCACCAAGGACAAGCGCGGCGAAGCGCCCTTCAGCGTCGACGCGAACCTCCTGCACTCCTCCTCCGAGGGCAAGGTGCTCGAGGACCCGGCCGTCGAGGCGCCGGAGTTCGTGCACATGCGCACGATCTCGCCCGAGGACGCCCCGGATAAGCCCACCGTCATCACCATGGACTTCGAGAAGGGCGATCCGGTCGCCATCGACGGGGTGAAGCTCTCGCCTGCCGCCCTGCTCACCAAGCTCAACGAACTGGGCCGCGACAACGGCGTCGGCCGCCTGGACCTTGTGGAAAACCGGTTCGTCGGCATGAAGTCGCGTGGCGTCTACGAGACCCCCGGCGGCACGATCCTGCTGGCGGCCCATCGGGGCATCGAATCGATCACCCTCGACCGCGGGGCCATGCACCTTAAGGACGAGCTGATGCCGAGGTACGCCTCGCTCATCTACAACGGCTTCTGGTTCGCGCCGGAGCGCGAGATGCTGCAAGCGGCCATCGACCTTTCCCAGCAGAAGGTCACCGGCCAGGTGCGGGTGAAGCTCTACAAGGGCAATGTCACCGTCATCGGCCGCACCAGCCCCTATTCGCTCTACGACCAGGAACTCGTGACCTTCGAGGAAGGCGCCGTGGCCTACGACCACCGCGACGCGGCGGGTTTCATCAAGCTCAATGCGCTGCGCCTGCGGGTCAACGCCCAGCGCGACAAGCGGACGAAGAGCTAGGTCGGGGGCTGAGCGTCCAGCCGATTGAACGGGTAGCGGTCCCGGATCTGGCTCTGGAAGAAACGGCCCCTGGAGTCGGCCTCGACGAAGGCGCGGCAAACCTCGCCCGGGACTCCGACATAGACGTACCGCTCGCCGTTGGCGAAGCGGATCAGCAGCTTGGTGCGGTCGGCGTCGTAGTCGATTTCGCTGATGGCGGCGGAGTCCACATTCATGGGCCGTCTCCCGGATGGTCGGAACCCTAAACGCTGCGGCGCGCGGAAGCGGTTCCCGGGGAACCCCGATACGTGGCAAGGTCCGGGCAAAGGCGAAGCTTCGTTCGCCGTATCGGGGGAAACCACATGATGATGGCGCACCGCTGGACCGCCCTGGTCAGCCTGCTCGCGCTCCTGGTCTATTTCTGGATGGGGATGCAGACCGCAGGAGCCCGGCGCAAATCGGGAATCGCCGCGCCGGCAATGACCGGCGACCCGCTGCTCGAGCGGACGATCAGAGCCCACTACAACACCCTGGAATGGCTGCCGATGTTCCTGGTGAGCCTGTGGCTGTTCGCCATCTACTGGAACGAGCTGGTGGCCGCCGGCCTCGGGGTCGTCTGGATCGTCGGACGGCTGATGTACGCCACCGGTTACATGACCGCCGCAGAGAAGCGCTCGACGGGCTTCCTCGTCCAGGCCCTGGCCGTGGCGATCCTGCTGTTCGGCGCTATCGGCCGCATCGTCTACAGCCTCGCCACCGGCGGCATGTGACAGCATGGTTGCCTGGCTGCACAATAGCGACGCCGGGCAACCACAGTTGCGACCAGGTGTTTTGCGATCATGCTTCGCATGACCGCAGGTTTCGAGGCGCAAGAATGAACCGGACCATCGTCGCGACAGCCACGGCGCTGCTGTTGCTCGCGGCGGGGCTCTCCGCCTGCGTCGGGCCAACGCCCTACCAGCCCTTCGTCAAGGGCTCGGCAAACGCCGGCGGCTATTCCGAAACGCGCATCGAGTCCAACCGCTGGCGGGTCAGCTTCTCCGGCAATGCGCTGACCTCCCGCGAGACCGTCGAGGGCTATCTGCTGTTCCGCGCCGCCGAGGTCACCCTGCAGAACGGCGACGACTGGTTCGCGATCGTCGACCGCCAGACCGACCGCAACGCGCGGACCTACGTCGATCCGGACCCGTTCTACCATCCCTGGTACGGCCCGGGCTTCGGCTACTGGCGGCCGTCCTGGCGCTACCGCGGGCGCGGCTTCGGCGGCTGGCAGACCTGGGACCCGCTCTACGGCGATCCCTTCTTCGCCGACCGCGTCGACACGGTGCAGAATTTCGAGGCCTCGGCCGAGATCATCACCCACAAGGGCGCCAAGCCCGCCGACGATCCGCGCGCTTTCGACGCCCACGCCGTGGTCGAGAACCTGAAGCCGAAGATCCAGTATCCGGCGGCGAAGTAAGCGCGCAGCGGCTTCTCCCGGCGAAAGCCGTGATCTAGAGCGCGAACCCCAGCGCCGCCACGGCCAGGCCGACGGCGCCAAGGCCGATCGAACCCAGCCAGAACGCCCTGCGCCGGGTGATGATCGCCACGGTGCAGATGGCGATGCCAATCTCCAGCAGGGTAGCGCCGGCGGTCAGCCAGTGGTGATGGTGCTCATGGGCCCGGCTCGCGCCCAGAAGCTTGTCGCGCTCGGCCTCGTTCTCCAGGGCTGTCTTCTTGACCTCAGCCTGCTTGGCGACCTGCTCTGTGGCGGTGTCGGCGTATTTCCCCGCCTTGGGACCGCCTGCGTCGGCGGCGATGCCGTAGATGTGCTTCTTGAGGCTATCGGCTTGGTACTCGTCCCAGGCGTCAGTGGCCTTGTCCTGGCTCAGCACGGCCTCGCTGGACGAGGTGATGGCCCCTCCGGCCTCGATGGTCTCGAGGCTGCCCACGGCCGCCGCCAGGACGGCCAGGATCGCGATGGTGATCGAGACCCGGTTGATGAAGGGGTCATGCTCATGCGCCGCATGCTCGGCGTGCTCGGCGTGTTCGTGGGCCTCAAGCGCGGGATCGTGGGTCATGGGAGCCTTCTTGCGGTCCAGCCTGGAATTGGCCGGTCCTAGGTACCCTAGCGCCGACCACGAAAAAACCCTGGCCGCGGATCGCGCGGGCCAGGGCTTTCGTCGTCCGTCCGGACCCGTGGGCCGGTCAGGGGCCTGCTAGGCGAGGGCCGCCTTGCGGCGCTTGGCGCGCAGCATGCCGCCCGCCAGGCCGAAGCCGGTGAGCATCAGCGCCCAGCTCGCCGGTTCCGGGACGATGCCCGCGAACCTGTCGAACTCGAAGGAGTTGCCGGTGGAGGTGAACTGGATCGACCTCACCGCGTCGGGGGTAAAGGTGTAGGTCACCGTGAAGCCTTCCGACTGGTTGCCGTCCCCGGGAGGCGAGCCGCCCCAGATGTCCACCCCGTTCAGGGTCTGGGAGGAGCCGTCAATGCCGGTGAAGGTGAAGGTCACGTGGTTATAGTCGTCCGGCGAGCCCATGTAGAAGCTGAACTGCTCCAGGCCCAGGTCGGAGGTCAGGGTCGCCGATCCGTTGTTGAGTACGGTTTCGTAGAAGGCGCCGGCTACGCCGTTGTCCAGGGGCGGCGGGGCGCTGACGCCCGGGTCCAGGCCAGCGACGCCGTCCCGGGTGTAGGCGTTGGCGTCCTGGGTGAAATGGAAGCCGGCCGCCAGGTCGGTGATCGTTCCGCCTTGCTGCGAGCCGACGCCGCTGATGTCAGCGCCGCCGGTGCTGTTGAAGTCGGTGATCAGGTGTTCGCCCGTCGGGATCGTATCGCCGGCGACAGCCGAAACGCTGACGACCTCCACAGCCGAGGCCGAACCCGCCATCGCCAGAAAACCCACCGCGGTCGCGGCGACCGCAAACAGCTTGATCTTCATCCGAAATCCCCAACGACACGCATCGCCTCAGAACGAGGTCGCCACAGTCACGCTATGCTTAATAGCGCGTTATCCGAACGTGGAGTCTTTTCCCCCTGCGCGCGAATATTTTTACGCCGTCTGCCAGACTCGCGCCGCCGGCGCTATTGGCCGGGGCGGAGTTGGTTGAAATCGTGCGGAAATTTGGAGCGGGCGAAGAGATTCGAACTCTCGACCCCAACCTTGGCAAGGTTGTGCTCTACCACTGAGCTACGCCCGCGCTCCTCGAGGCCCTAGACCGCCTCGAAAATCGAGAGGCGGCTTATGGCAGACGCCCCAACCCTTTGCAAGCGGCCCGGCGCGCCCTTTGCCGCGGCGAGTTGGCCCGCCCGCCTAGCGCCGCCAGGTCGGCTCCTTCAGGCGGCGCTTGTTGACGTGGTCCTCGCGGGCCGGCGCCACCTCCTCGGGGTACTCGCCCTTGAAGTAGTAGCGCTGCCAGGCCTCCTTGGTGGCCTCCGGGTCCTGACGGAAGATCCGCTGGTTGAACTCTGTGCGGTGCTTCTCCCAGACCCCGTACTGGTTGGCGAGCTCCGGGTTGGAATCGAGCCGTCTGATCACCGGCTGAATGTCGTGCAGGAACTTGTCCTGCAGCAGGGTGATGAAGCAGAAGGGCTCGCCCTTCTCGAAGCGTACGCGGCCGGGACGTGTGAACAGCCAGTTCATGGTGAAGGGGAACGGCAGCCAGTCGGTCTCAACTACGCCGGCCAGGGGCTGGATGCCGTCCTTTATGTGGTTCGGCGCGCCCATGGCCAGCATCGACCATCCGGGCGGCGTCTTGAACATGTAGCCGGTGTGCATGGTGATGACGCCATGGCTGAAGTGACTCTTGGCGAAGCGGCTCAGGTGCGGTTGCGGGTAGTCCGTCCAGATCCTGATGTCGTCCTGGTGGATGCCGCCGTTCCACTCGGCGTTGAAGGTCATCGGGCAGAGGATCTCCCAGCCCGAGGTGTTGGCCATGTTCATCGGCAGGCAGCGATAGGCGTGACGGGCGTGGAAATTGTCCATCCAGTCGCGGTTCTGGCGGCCGGGCACGATATCCGGCGGCGTCACGCCGGCCTCGACGGTGGGATAGCACTCCAGTTCCAGGGCGGGCATGTCTTCGAGGCGTCCTTTCGGGACCAGGCGTTTTCGAGAGCTAAAGCAGCGGGCCGCCGCCGCGTCCAGCCGAGCGCGCATGGAAAAGCCCCGGCCGCGAGGTGCGGGCCGGGGCTCGTCCGTCTCTGGAACGAAAGCCGCGCCGACGCGGCTTGCGGCGTTAGGCCGTGGCGGCGACCGGCTGGCGGCGGCGCTGGCCGCGCAGGACTGCGCCGGCCCCGCCGAAGCCAACGATCATCAGGCCCCAGGTGGCCGGTTCCGGCACGCCACCGGCGATTTCGCTGATCTCGAAGGAATTGGTGTCGGAGCTCAGCACCACCGAAGTCACCGGCTTGTCGAAGGTGAGCGTCAGACGGCCGTTGGAGTCGCCGTTCTGCTGATCGCCGTTCGACTGGCTGATGGTGTTGTCGGACACCCACTGGCCGCTCATCAGCGGCGCGGTGGTGCCATCGGCGTAGGTGAACGACAGCTTGTTATAGCCGTCCAGCGAACCGATGTAGAGGCTGACGGTGGTGAGG
>NZ_SSMZ01000074.1 GCF_004799395.1 Phenylobacterium sp. | reverse complement strand
ACCGAGTTCGGGGTGTCCGAGGCGAAATCGCGCGGGTTGCTGTTGGCCGGGTTCGCGCAACCGGCCGGTGACAGATTCACGACATTGGTGACCTTGCCGGAGCAGGCGTAGCCAGGATTGACGAATAGCGCGCCCGGCAGGAACTCCGCCGTATTGATCGGGCCGGTCGTATAGGTGGCCCGGGCGCCGGGGCCGCCGCCGCCGTCGTTCCAGCCCGAGATCGCGGCCTTCACCCAGCCGTCCAGATGCTCGCCGAACTTCGCCTGCAACTGGCCTTCGATGTAGTAGTTGTCGATGACGCCGCCCTCGCTGGGCATGCCCGGGACGATGTTCTTGTAGTAGCCCTGATCCTGCTTCTGCCAGTTGCCGGCGAGGCGGAACTGCAAGTCGGGCGCGAGCGGGCCGGAAACGGCGCCTTCGATTTGTTTGAACCCGTAGTTGCCGAACGTCGCGCGGACTTCGCCGTAGGGCTCTTCCGTCGGGCGCTTGGAGATCACGTTGATGGCGCCGCCAATTGAGTTGCGGCCGTAGAGAGTGCCCTGCGGGCCGCGCAGCACTTCCACCCGATCGGTGAGGATCGGGGTCTTGCCGGCCTCGACGGTGGAGGAGGTGTAGACGCCGTCGGAGTAGGTGGCCACGCCCGGGTCGGCGGACTGCACATTGGTCAGGCGGCCGACGCCGCGCAGGCTGATGCGGTCCAGCTGGCTGGAATAGGCCAGGCCCGGCGTGAAATTGGTCATGTCCTGGATGGAATTGATGCCCTTCAGGTCCCGCATCTCAGAGCTGTAGGCAGAGATCGCGACCGGCACGTCCTGCAGGCTCTGGCTGCGCTTTTCAGCGGTGACCACCAGTTCCTCGATGGTGCTGCCGGCGGCGGCGGCCGGCGCGGCGGCGGCCGTGGTCTGGGCGTGAGCCGATGTTCCGAGCGCGGCGGCGAACAGCACGGCGCCGGACGCCAAAAGGCGGACCTTGTTATTCAATCTTGAGCCTCCCCAGTGGGCCTCGCGGCCGGGAAAAGAAAAACGATCTGTTTTTTTGTTCCACTGGCTCAGCCTTCCGAGGGCGTCAACCTCCCTGCGGCAAAAATGCAACCCATTTTCGAAAACACGGTTTGCTCAATAGCGTCTCTCCGCCCTGTATTTGTACGCACCATTCAAAACTCAGGTGCGTTTCTGACGATATCGCCGTTACGTGGCGCACAACCCGAGGTTTATCCGACGACGAGTACGATCTTGCCCACGTGGGCGCCGGCTTCCAGGTGCGCGTGGGCCTTGGCGGCCTCGGCGAGGGGAAAGGTTGCATCCACCTGCGGGCGCAGCTTGCCGGCGGCGATCCATGGCCAGACGAGCTTTTCAACAGCGGCGGCGATACGGGCCTTCTCATCAGCGTTGCGCGGGCGAAGTGTCGAGCCGGTGACCACGCCGCGCTTCTGCATCAGCCGACCGATGGAAAGCGTGACGTCGCCGCCGCCCAGGCTGGCGATGAAGACGATTCGCCCATCCATCTTCAGGGCGTCGAGATCCTTGGCGAAATAGTCGCCGCCGACCATGTCGAGGACCACGTCGCAGCCGCCCTCGCGTTTTGTCACTTCGGCGAAATCCTCGGCGCCGGCGTCGACCGCCACGTCCGCGCCCAGGTCGCGCGCGGTCTGGGCCTTGTCAGCGCCGCGGGCGGTGGCGATCACCTTGGCCCCGTAGGCCTTGGCCATCTGGATCGCCGTGGTCCCGATGCCGGAGGTCGCGCCATGCACCAGCAGCGTCTCGCCGGGCTTCAGATGGCCGTGCTCGAAGACGTTGGCGAAGACCGTGAACACCGTCTCCGGCAAGGCCGCGGCCTCGACGTAGTCGAAGCCTTCGGGGATCGGCAGGGCGTGGCGCGCGTCGCAGACGGCGTATTCGGCATAGCCGCCGCCGCCGAGCAGCGCGCAGACCTTGTCGCCGGCCTTCCAGCGCCCAGCGCCGACGGCCACCTCGCCGGCCACTTCCAGTCCCATGGTCTCCGGAGAGCCGGCCGGCGGCGGATAGAAGCCCATGCGTTGGATGATGTCCGGCCGGTTGATCCCCGCGGCGTGGACCTTGATGAGGATCTGGCCGTCTTTCGGCTCGGGCCTGGGGATCTGGACGGCTTTCAACGCCTCGGCGGGGCCCTTGCCACCCTCGATGGCGATCGCGGTCATCATCTCAGTCATGTGGAGAACTCCGGCAAACCTGGGCGCCCACGGTCGGCGCAAACTTGCGCTTTGGCGGCTTGCGCGGTTGGATAGCGCCCCATCGGGAAACCGGAAAGGCAAAGCCCGTCATGGAAGAGCCTGCGGAAGTCCGCGTTGGCCGCGGCCAACGCCTGATCGAAGCGATCCGCGAAGACCTGGAGCTGTTCGGCGTGGCCGAGTTGGAGGAACGGATCGAGGTGCTGCAGTCGGAGATTGCGCGGGTGACCGCCCAGATCGACCGCAAGCGCGCCGGCCGCGCCGCCGCCGACGCCCTGTTCGGCGCAGGACCACGTTAGTCGCCGCAAGCGGGCCCGGCGCCAAATGGCCCAGATCGCGTGTTAGGAGGTATTCTGTCTCAAAGCGGACGCCCCGCCGGGTGGCATGGGCGTTGCACAGACGGTTTTCGCGACCGCATGGCGGCTTTGGTATAGGTTGAGCACCGCATGAGCGAACCGAACGTCTCTTCAACGCCGTGGCGCGCCGAGGTCATCCAGGACTTTGCGCGGTCCGAGCTGTTCCAGCGGACCTTCCAGGAGGGCATGGACCTCGTGGAGGAGACCGCCGGCTATCTGGATGGCTCCGGCCGCCAGGCTTCCAAGCTTTTGTCGCGCAATGCCGCCCTCGCCTATGCCGCCGAGAGTATGCGGCTGACCACACGCCTGATGCAGGTGGCCTCGTGGCTTCTGGTGCAGCGCGCCGTGCGCGAAGGCGACATGCCGCCATCAGCGGCCTGCGAGGACCGCTATCGCCTGGCCGCGGTCGACGTCTGCCTGGCCAACGGCGTGGCCGAGGGACTGCCCAAGGAACTGGTGACCCTGCTGGACCGCTCCGAGCGGCTGTACGAACGCGTCCGCCACCTCGACAAGCGAATGTACGTCGAGGGCGAGGCCGACGAGGCGCCGCACCCGGTGCTGTCGCAGCACGACCGCCTGAAGACCGCCTTCGGCAACTGAGCTTTCCGCCACGCCCCTCGCGCCGCGCGTCGGGGGAGCGGAGATTCCCGAAACGCGAAACGCCGCGGAGGTTGCTCTCCGCGGCGTTCGTCTTTGGGATATCGCGTTTTTCGGCGCGGACTATTTCCGCGTGAAACCGCCGAACTTGGCGTTGAAGCGCGACACGCGGCCGCCGCGGTCGAGCATCTGGTGGCCGCCGCCGGTCCAGGCCGGATGGGTCTTCGGGTCGATGTCGAGGTTCAGCGTCGCGCCTTCCTTCCCGTAGGTGGAACGGGTCTGGTAGCTCGTGCCGTCCGTCATCACCACGGTGATGAAGTGATAGTCCGGATGGGTGTCTTGTTTCATCGGATCAGCGCCTGACGTAAGGAAGCGTCGAAATAAAGCGAAGGCCTCCGGGTACGGGGCCATTCGAGGAAGCCGGGCGTATAGAGAAACGCCGCCGCAAATGCAAGGTGTGAGCGTCGATGAGCGAGCCAGGCGTCGAAGCGGTCGCAGCCGGTCGGCCGACCGCCGGACAGGCCCTGGCGCAGACCCTCGACGAAGCCGCCGAGCGCCGGCCGAAGAGCCGCGACGTCCGCGCGCTCGGCCATCTCATTCCCTTCGCCGCAGGCCATCGCCTGGATGCCGCCGCCGCCGGGGTCTTCCTGGTCACCGCCGCGGCGTCGAGCCTGGCCCTGACCGGCGCGGTCCGTCTGCTCGCTGACCACGTGACCCAGGCCGTCGCCGCCCACGCCGCAGCCCGCACCGTCGCGCCGTGGTTCTGGGCGCTGGGCGGCGTGGCCGTCGCCTTGGCGCTGTCATCGGCGCTCCGCTACTTCTTCGTCACCAAGCTGGGCGAGCGTATCGTCGCCGACCTCAGGAAGGCGACCTACGCGCACATCCTCTCGCTCGACCCGGCCTTCTTCCTGATGACCCGCACCGGCGAGGTGCTGTCCCGGCTCACCACCGACATCCAGATCGTCGAGAACCTGCTGACCACCTCGATCTCGGTGTCGCTGCGCAACGTGCTGATGCTGATCGGCGGCCTGGGCTACATGCTGGTGGTCAGTCCGCGTCTGACCGGCCTGGTGCTGATCACCGTGCCGCTGGTCATCGCCCCGCTGTTCCTGTTCGGCCGCCAGGTCCGCAAGCTGACCGCCTCAACCCAGGATCAGTTCGCCGCCGCCGTCGGACACGCCGGCGAGACGCTCGATGCGCTGGAAATTGTCCAGGCGTTTGGACGGGAAGCCTCGGGCGCCGCCCGGTTTGGCGCGGCGGTGGAGAATTCCTTCCGCACCTCGCTGCGCCGCATGGCCACCCGGGCGGGGATGACCGCGGCGGTGATCGCCCTGGTGTTCGGCGGCGTGGTCTGGATCCTCTGGCTGGGCGTCGAGGCCCTGTTCAGCCAGCAGATGAGCGTCGGCACGCTCTTCCAGTTCGCCCTGCTTGCGGTGATGTCGGCGGGCTCCGTCGGCGCCCTCGGCGAGACCTGGGGCGACGTCCAGAAGGCGGCCGGCGCGATGGAACGCGTCTCCGAGCTGCTGGCCGCGCGGCCAGGCATCGCCTCGCCCGCCCATCCGATCGCCTTGCCCAGTCCGCCGCGCGGCGAGCTGAGACTGGAGAACGTCACCTTCGCCTATCCGGGACGTCCCGACATGCCGGCGGTGCGCGGCCTGACGCTCTCGGTGAAGCCCGGCGAACGGGTCGCCCTGGTCGGCCCCTCCGGGGCCGGCAAGAGCACGGTCTTCCGCCTTCTTCTGCGCTTCTACGACCCGCAGGCCGGCCGCGTGCTGGTGGACGGTGTCGACGTGCGTGACGCCGATCCGGTGGAGGTGCGCGCCCGCATGGCCCTGGTGGCGCAGGAATCGCCGCTGTTCTCCGGCTCGGCGCTGGAGAACGTCCGCTTCGGGCGCGAGGACGCCAGCCTCGAAGATGTGCAGGCCGCCGTCCGGGCCGCCCAGGCCGAGACCTTCCTGGCCGCCCTGCCCGACGGGATCGACACCCAGATCGGCGAGCGCGCGCGCAGTCTCTCCGGCGGCCAGCGCCAGCGGCTCGCCATCGCCCGCGCGCTGGTGCGCCACGCGCCGATCCTGTTGCTCGACGAGGCCACGAGCGCGCTCGACGCCGAGAACGAGCGGCTGGTGCAGCGCGCCCTCGACGAAGCTATGGCCGGCCACACCACCCTGGTCATCGCCCACCGCCTGGCCACAGTGCTGAAGGCGGACCGCATCGTGGTCATGGACGAGGGCCGGGTGGTCGAGGAAGGCACGCACCACGAGCTGGTGGCGAAGAACGGCCTCTACGCCCGCCTAGCGTCGCTGCAGTTCGGCGCAGCGGCCTGATCCGATCATCCTTTGAACCAAATGAACAGCGCTCGGAGCGCTGGCGACTATGACTATATTATGCGCCTCCATTAACCATTTTGAGTAAAGGCTAGCGCCACTGCGCTCGCGTTGTAGGGGAATCGGCAAGACTTCCTTCGCTATGTTGCCTATGACCGGGATGAGTTCTCGCCCGTCCGGCGAACATCGAATTGGGAAGTCTCCTATGCGCTCCGCCAAAGTCGTCTTTTCCGCCACGATCTCCGCCCTCGCCCTCCTGGGCGCCGCGAGCGCCGCCGGCGCCGCCGAACTGCTGGTCAATGGCGGGTTCGAGAACATCGGCGCGGGCGCCGTTCCAGAGAGCTGGGGCGGCCTGACCTATTACCCGGACGGCACCCACGTCGCGCCCACCGGCATCCTGCTGCCGGGCTGGACCGTGCAGAGCGGCAGCGTCGATCTGGCCTGGACCACCAGCGCCTGGGGCCCCGCGGCCAGCGGCACCTTCTCTATGGATCTCGACGGCTGGAACCCCGGCACGATCAGCCAGTCCTTCAACGACGTGGCCGGCCAGACCTACACCGTGTCCTACGACTACTCGCGCAACCCCGCAAACGCGGCCCAGGACGTTTCGGCCCTGGTGTCGGCCGGCGGCCAGAGCGCCACCGTCGACGCCCCGAACGGGGCGTTCGGCTCGGAATTCAACATGACCTGGCAGCCCGGCGGCTTCACCTTCGTCGGCACGGGCCACGACACCATCACTCTGGCGTCGCTCGATCCCCAGAACAGCAACGCCGGCGTGTTCTTCGACAACGTCTCGGTCAGCGGCCAGGCCGTTCCGGAGCCGGCGTCCTGGGCCCTGATGATCGGCGGCTTCGGCATGGCCGGCGCGATGCTGCGCCGCCGCCGCGCGAGCCTCGCCGCGGCCTAGCCCCGAGCCTTGGCCGCCAGGCCGGGGAAGTCGCTGAACAGGCCATCGATCCCGGCCGCGTAGAGCGCGTGGTAGACCGCGTCCACGTCGCCGTGGACCGCGGGATCGATCCCGTTGCGCAGCTTGGGCGGCAGGAAGAAGTTCTCCGCCCGCACCGTCCAGGGATGCACCTTCAGCCCCGCGGCATGGGCGTTCTTCACCAGGTCCGTGGCGGGTCCGAGGCCGCCATCGACGGTCGGGATGACCATCGACCAGTCCGGGCCGACGCCATTGGCGTAGGTGGCGATGGTCTTCATCCCGGAGGCCGTGACCATCTCCTTGTAGGTGGTCTGGGAATCCGTCGGCGAGCCGTTCGGCGAGACCAGCTGGATGCGCGGCGCGCGCGAGAGCGTCTTGAAGGTCTTCAGCGGCTCGACATCGAAGCATTGGACGAAGACCGGGGCCGTGGGGCTGTCCAGGCCGTTCTTCTTCAGCATGTCGGCCAGGCGGCCCTCCATCGGCAGGCCGAGGCCTGCGAAGTGGCTGGCGTGCTTCAGCTCGGGGTAGGTGCCGATGGCGCGGCCGAGACGAGCGCTCTCCGACTTCGCCAGATCGATCACCTCCTGGTAGGTCGGGATCTGCTCCTGGCCATCATAGGCGGCGCTGCCGGGGCGCAGCTGCGGCAGGCGCTCGCGGCAGCGGATTGTCTTCAGCTCGGCGAGCGTGAAATCCTCTGTGAACCAGCCGGTGACCTGGGCGCCCTGCACGGACTTGGTGGTCTTGCGCGACGCGAACTCCGGCCGCCTGGCCACGTCGGTGGTCTGGGAAATCTCGTTCTCGTGGCGCACCACCATGTGGCCGTCCTTGGTCATCTCCAGGTCCGGCTCGATGAAATCGGCGCCCTCGGCGATGGCCTGGCGGAAGGCGAGCAGGGTGCTTTCCGGCCGCTCGCCGCTCGCGCCGCGATGGGCGATCATCAGCGGGGTCTTCTTGAACCCCTGACCGAAGGCGGGAAGCGAAGTCGTGGCGGCGGCGGCGGCGGCCGACGCGCCCAGCGCGCGGCGTGTGATGTGCATGACTCCCCCTAGGTTTCGTTCGTGACAGTCAGTCACTCCGGGGAGAGCGGGTCAACCGAAGGCGCGGCTACTTCGCCGCCTGCCGCAGGCGCTCAAGCAGTTGGGGCTGGATCTCCAGGTTGCCGGCGCAGACCGATCCGGTCCCCAGCACGTCGTCTTCGCCCTGGGCGTTGGTCACCCGGCCGCCGGCCTCGGTGACCAGCAGGATGCCCGCCGCCAGGTCCCAGGCGTGCAGGTCGCGCTCCCAGTAGCCATCGTAGCGGCCGGCCGCGACCCACGCCAAGTCCAGCGCCGCCGCGCCAAAGCGGCGGACGCCGGCGACGCGCTGGCTGATCTGGTGCAGCTCCTTCAGGAAGGTGGCGTGCTGGCCGTGGCCCATGAACGGGATGCCGGTGGCCAGCACCGCCTCGTCCATCCGCGTGCGGGCTGCCACGCGCAGGCGCTTGTCGTTTACGAAGGCGCCCTTGCCCTTCTCGGCCCAGAATGTCTCGTTGGTGACCGGATTGTGGGTCAGGGCCGCGACGATCGCGCCCTCGCGCTGCAGGGCGATGTTGATCGCGAAGTGCGGGATGGCGTGGAGGAAGTTGGTGGTGCCGTCGAGCGGGTCGACGATCCAGGTGTGGGTCTTGTCCGTGCCCTCGATCATCCCGCGCTCTTCGCCCAGGAAACCATAGCCGGGGCGCGCCTTGGTCAGCATCTCGAAGATCGTCTGCTCGGCCTTCAGGTCGGCGGCGGAGACGAAGTCGGCGGGGGCCTTCTTGGCCACCTGCAGTTCGGCCAGTTCGCCAAAGTCGCGGTTCAGGTCGCGCGACGCCTTGCGCGCGGCGTCGTTCATGACCTTCAGGAGGGCGGACTGGGTGCTCACGGTGTGAAAGATCTCGGGCGTCTAGAGGGCGCGGAACCTAATCGCGGCAGGCGGTGGAAGCAAGGCGAGGGCTTAGGCGCGTTGCGCGAGGCCCTTGGCGATCTCGCCATTGAACGCCGCCACTGCCGCGCTTGGGCCGTCGCCATGGGACCAGACCCCCGCCGAAACCGCCAGGAAATCCGCGCCGGCCTCAGCCAGGCCCGCGGCGGTGGCGACGGTGATCCCGCCGATGGCCACGCAGGGCACGACCATGTCCTTCTGCCAGCCGGTGAGCAGTTCCGGATCGGCGCGGGTCGGCGCGGCCTTGGTGGCGGTCGCGAAGAAAGCGCCGAAGGCCACATAGTCGGCCCCGCCCTCGGCAGCCTCCATGGCGAGGTGCAGGCTGTCGTGGCAGGTGACGCCCACCATGCGGTCAGGGCCCACGATGCGGCGGGCCTCGGCCAGAGGCGCATCGTCCTGGCCTACGTGGACGCCGTCGCAGCCGAGGCGGGCCGTCAGGTCCGGCCGGTCGTTCAGGATCACCGCCACATCGCGCGCCTGGGCGATGGGCATAAGCGCATCGACCGCCGCGGCGACGATGTCGTCGGGTGCATCCTTGAGCCTAATCTGCAGGGCGGCCACGTCGCCGGCGTCCAGCGCTCGGCCAAGGACATGGCCGAACGCGGCCAGGTCGTCGAGTCGCGGCGGAGTGATCAGGTAGAGGCGGCAAAGCGGAACGGCCATCGCTCGCCTAGAGCCTATCTGAGCAGCGCCTTCAAGAGGTAGGCGACAACCGCCGTCGCGGCCGCCGCGGCGAAGGCCAGGCCGAAGAACCAGGCCAGGCGCTGGGCGAGCGGGGCCAGGGGCGCGCCCGGCTCCGGCGGCGGCTCAATGATAGCCCGCATCGGCGCCGACCTTTCCGCGGAAGATCCAGTAGACCCAGAGGCTGTAGCCGATGATCGCCGGCAGCAGGATCGCCACGCCGACCAGCATCAGCGACAGCGCATTGTCGGCATTGGCCGCCTGCCGGAAGGTCAGGGCGTAAGGGACGACAAAGGGGAAGAAGCCGGCCGCCAGTCCGAGATAGCCTGAGAGGAACATCAGGATCGCGCCGGCGAACGGCCAGCCCTGCGCGCGGCGCCTGAGGCCCAGGGCTGCGATCGCCAGGCCCGCCGCGCCCAACAAAGGGATCGGCGACAGGCGGGCCAGCGGCGCGAGGTCGAACCTGTCCCCGGTCCAACCCCAGCGCGCGCCGACCTCCGGGTGGACCAGCAGGGTGGCGAAGCTCACCGCCGCCAGCAGGACCGCCACCGCCACCAGCGCGATCCAGGCCCAGCGCCGCGCGCGGACCTGCAACTCGCCCTCGGTGCGCCAGATCAGCCAGGCGGCGCCGATCAGGGCATAGCCCGCCGCCAGTCCCGCCGCGACCAGCAGGCTGTAGGGGCTGAGCCAGTCGAAGGCGTCCCCGGCGAAGCGACCGTCGTTCAGCGTCACCCCCTGGATGAAGCCGCCCAGCACGAGCCCCTGAGCGAGGGTGGCGACCAGCGAGCCCCCGGCGAACGCCATGGTCCACAGGGGCTTGCTGCGCGCTCGCCCATGCAAGCGAAATTCGAAGGCCACACCGCGCAGGATCAGCGCCAGCAGCATCAGGATGATCGGAATGTAGAGCGCCGGAAGCAAGGCGGCGTAGGCGAAGGGGAAGGCGGCGAACAGCCCGCCGCCGCCCAGCACCAGCCAGGTCTCGTTGCCGTCCCAGACGGGCGCCACGGTGGCCATCATGGTGTCGCGCTCGGCGGGCGATGCGGCGAACGGGAAGAGGATGCCGATGCCGAGGTCGAAGCCGTCGAGCATCACGTAGAGCAGGACCGCAATGGCGATCAGCCCGGCCCAGATCAGCGGCAGGTCGAGGCTCATGACCGCTCCTCCGGCTCGACCGGCGCGGCGGCCAGGGCGTAGCCCGGCGGCCGCGGCATAGCTGGAACCGGCGCCTCGGCCCCTGCCAGCGGTCCGGCCGCCATCAGTCGCAGGATGTAGAGCGCGCCGAAGCCGAAGATCAGGGCGTAGATGGCCATGAAGGCGATCAGCGAGACCGAGACTTCGCCCGTCGTCACCGGAGAGACCGCCTCGGCGGTGCGCAGGACGCCATAGACCACAAAGGGCTGGCGGCCGACTTCGGCGACGGTCCAGCCGGCGACCACCGAGATGAAGCCGGCCGGTCCCATGGCGACGCAAGCGCGCAGGAGCCAGCGGTCATCCGGCAGGCCGCCGCGCCAGACCCGAAAGGCGCCCCACGCGCCCAGCCCGATCATCCCAAGGCCGAGCCCCACCATCACCCGGAAGGCCCAGAACACCACCGCCACCGGCGGCCGGTCGGCCGGGGCGAAGTCCTTCAGGCCCTTGATCTCCGCATCGACACGGCCGGCGGTGATCAGGCTGCCCAGCTTGGGGATCGCGACTTCCCAGCGGTTGGTCTCCGTCGCCTCGTCCGGCCACGCGACGACATGGAAGGCTTCGGCGCGCCTGGTGTCCCAGAAGGCCTCGATGGCGGCGAGCTTGGCCGGCTGCACCCGCAGCACCTCCTTGCCCGATGCATCGCCGACCAGCAGTTGGAGCGGGGCGACAATGGCGAACATGCCGATCGCCATCTTCAGCGCCAGGCAGCTCTCGTCCTCCTCGTGATCCTTCAAAAGCCGCCAGGCCGAGGCCGCGCCGACCACCAGGGCCGTGGTCAGATAGGCCGCCAGCACCATGTGGCCGAACCTGACCGGGAAGGTGGGCGAGAAGATCACCTGGCCCCAGTCGGTCGCCCGCAAGGTTCCGTCGGCCATCCGCACATAGCCGCTGGGGTCCTGCATCCAGCTGTTGGCGGAGATGATCCAGAAGGCCGAGATCAGGGTGCCGAGGGCCACCAGGCAGGTCGCCGCGAAATGCAGGCGCGGGCCGACCTTCTTCCAGCCGAACAGCATCACCCCCAGGAAGCTGGCTTCCAGGAAGAAAGCCGCCAGCACCTCGAAGGCCAGCAGCGGCCCGATCACCGGCGCTACCAGCGTGGCGTAGACGCTCCAGTTGGTGCCGATCTCGTAGGACATGACCACGCCGGTCACCACGCCCATGCCGAAGGAGATCGCGAAGATCTTGACCCAGAACAGGTAGAGGACCTTGAAGGCCTCGTTCCTGGTCGCCAGCCACAGCCCTTCAAGCACCGCCAGGAAGCTCGCCAGCCCGATGGTGAAGCTGGGGAAGATGATGTGGAACGCGATGGTGAAGGCGAACTGCAGGCGCGACAGTAGGAGCGCGTCGAAATGCATGGCCCGGCCCTCACCGCACGCGGTTACGCGCGGGTTTCTCACCTACAACGCACGGCTGAGCTCCTGTGTCATGCGACAGACGGTCGCGGACCCTGTGAGATGGCGGACGCCGGCGACGCGGGCTTGCCCTGGCGCACCGGCTGAGCGAACAGACAATTCGCAAGGCCCGTTCGGCCGACCTGGCGCAAGCTCGGCCGGAACTTGAGGCGGCGTCTGCGGATTTCGAAGGAACGCGCGCCATCGTGGGAGGCCGATCCATGCCAGAAAACCCTGTCCGCGGGGCTGTCGACAGCCTCGCCAACAGCCGCGGGCGTTCCACCCAGCACATCCTGATCGGCGTTGGCCTGACGGTGGGCGCGGTGGCGATATCGGCTCTGGTTGCCCGGATGACGGACGCCTCCGCCTCCGATGACGGCTACGAGGCCTATTCGGACTACGACGCTCCGGCCTACGAGCAGCCGAAGCCGCCGTCGAAGCTGTTCGCCAATCTGTGGCCGCCGCTGTTCATGGCGCTGACGCTGTCGGGCCTGCGCATATGGAACGCGCCGAGGAGCGCCGCCAGGACCCAGGCGCTGACCCTCTGGGGCGCCGTGCAGGCGCTGAATGGCGTCTGGATGGTGCTGGGCCCCAAGCGCCTGGGCGGCCAGCTCGCCGCGGCCGTCGCCTCGCTGGGCACGGCAGCCGCCTACGTCTGGCGCGCCCGCCAGGTGGATCCGCCAGCCGCCAACATGGTCGCGCCCTACGTGGGCTGGATGGGCGTCGCCAATGCGCTCAGCGAAAGCCTGTCGCGCAAATCGCCGGAACCGCGGACCGTCCACTAGCCGGATCGCCGGGTTGGCCATAGGCTCGCCTCCAAGAACAAGGGTCGAGGGAGCGGAACCATGGTGGCTGCGGCAGCGGCAGGCGCGGGCGTGCGCCCGAAGTCCAATCGGATGGTCATCGTCGGCGCTTCGGCCGGCACGGTCTTCGAGTGGTACGATTTCTTCCTCTACGGCTCGCTCGCGACCTTCATCACCGAGCACTTCTTCTCCGGCGTCAACGCCACCACAGGTTACATCTTCGCCCTGCTGGCCTTCGCCGCCGGTTTCGCGGTCAGGCCCTTCGGAGCCATCGTCTTCGGACGGCTGGGCGACCTTTGGGGCCGCAAGAACACCTTCCTCGTGACCATGCTGCTGATGGGCCTGTCGACCTTCGTCGTCGGCCTCTTGCCCAGCTACGCGGCGATCGGCGTGGCCGCGCCGGTGATGCTGATCATCTCGCGCCTGATCCAAGGCCTGGCCCTGGGCGGCGAATATGGCGGGGCGGCCACCTACGTCGCCGAGCACGCGCCGGAGGGCAAACGCGGCCTTTACACCAGCTGGATCCAGACCACGGCGACCTTCGGCCTGTTCCTCAGCCTGATCGTGGTCATCTTCGTGCGCACCAGGATCGGCGAGGACGCCTTCAAGGCTTGGGGCTGGCGCATCCCGTTCCTGGTCTCGGCGCTGCTGCTGGTCGTGTCACTGTGGATCCGCCTGCGGCTGAACGAGAGCCCGGTGTTCCAGAAGATGGTCGACGACGGCTCGACGTCGAAGGCGCCGCTGACCGAAAGCTTCGCCAAATGGCCGAACCTGAAGCTGGTGATCCTGGCGCTCGCCGGCCTCACCGCCGGCCAGGCGGTGGTCTGGTACACCGGCCAGTTCTACAGCCTGTTCTTCCTGGAGAAGATCCTGAAGGTCGACGGCGTGCTGACCAATGAGCTGGTCGCGGTCGCCCTGCTGCTCGGCACACCCTTCTTCGTGGTCTTCGGCTGGCTCTCCGACAAGATCGGCCGCAAGCCGATCATCCTGGCCGGCTGCCTCTTGGCGGTCTTGACCTATTTCCCGGTGTTCAAGGCGATCACCGTGGCCGCCAACCCGCAGCTCGCCGCCGCCAGCGCCTCCGCACCGGTGACGGTGGTCGCCGACCCAGCCGACTGCGCCTTCCAGTTCGATCCCGTCGGCAAGAAGTCCTTCGCCTCCTCCTGCGATCTGGCCAAGGGTGCGCTGGCCAACGCCGGCGTCAGCTACGCCAACAAGGCCGCGCCGGCCGGGACCGTCGCCGCCGTCGAGATCGGCGCGGTGACCATCCCGAGCTTCAAGGGCGAAGCGCTTCCCCCTGCGGACCTAAAGACCCAGAAGGCCGCCTGGACCAAGACCCTTGGCGCGGCGCTGAAGACCGCCGGCTATCCGGCAAAGGCCGACGCGGCGAAGATGAACAAGCCGCTGGTGGTGGCCCTGCTCTGGCTGCTGGTGCTCTATGTGACCATGGTCTACGGCCCGATCGCCGCGGCGCTGGTGGAGATGTTCCCGGCCCGGATCCGCTACACCTCGATGAGCCTGCCCTATCATGTCGGCAACGGCTGGTTCGGCGGGTTCCTGCCGACCACGGCCTTCGCCATGGTCGCGGCCACGGGCAATATCTACTATGGCCTCTGGTATCCGATCGTCGTGGCCGGGATCACCTTCGTGGTCGGCCTGCTGTTCGTGAAGGAGATGCGCGGGGCGAAGATCGAGGCCTAGACATCATCGGGGTCGATGCGGTCGTCGTAGCCGTGGTTGGCGGAATAGAAGGCCAGCCACATCAGGACCCCGGCGAGCGCGCCGGTCATCACCACCCCGCCGACCACATAGGGCCAGATGGGCAAGAGGCTCTTCCAGCCGCCGCCCACATGCGAGAGTGCGTAGAAGGCCCAGCCGGCGAAAAGCGAGAAGCCGGCCAGGACCAGGAATGCGATTACGAAGACGGCGGCATGCTTGCGCATGTCCGACCAAAGCCTTGAGAACATCGCGGCGTTCCTCCCTGCCTGCGTCAGGCAGGGATCATACGCCTATTCCGCCGCGCGGCGGGTGACCCCGATCTTCGGCGCCAGTTCGCCGGCGGCATAGCGCTTGGCCATGACGGTCATCGGCAGCGGCGTGATCTTGCTGGCCCAGCCCGCCGTGCCGAATTCCTCGAAGCGCTGACGGACCACCACGCTCATCGCGTCCATGGCGGGCTTCAGATACTTGCGCGGATCGAACTCGCCGGGGTTCTCGGCGAACACCTTCCGGATGGCGCCGGTCATCGCCATGCGGTTGTCGGTGTCGATATTGATCTTGCGCACCCCGTGCTTGATGCCGCGCTGGATCTCTTCCACCGGCACGCCCCAGGTCTGGGGCATCTCGCCGCCATACTTGTTGATCACGTCCTGCAGGTCCTGCGGCACCGAGGACGAGCCGTGCATCACCAGGTGGGTGTTGGGCAGGCGCTGGTGGATCTCCTCGATCACGTTCATCGCCAGCACCGCGCCGTCCGGTTTGCGGGTGAACTTGTAGGCGCCGTGACTGGTGCCCATGGCGATGGCCAGCGCGTCGACCTGCGTCGCTTTCACAAAATCCACCGCCTGGTCGGGATCGGTCAGCAGCTGGGAGTGGTCGAGCTTACCCTCGAAGCCGTGGCCGTCTTCCTTCTCGCCCATGCCGGTCTCGAGGCTGCCCAGCACGCCGAGCTCACCCTCGACCGAGGCGCCGACCCAGTGGGCCATGTCGCAGACCGCCTTGGTCACATGGGCGTTGTAATCGTAATCGGCGGGCGTCTTGCCATCGGCCTTCAGCGAGCCGTCCATCATCACGCTGGTGAAGCCGAACTGGATGGCCGTAGCGCAGGTCGCCTCGCTGTTCCCATGGTCCTGGTGCATGCAGATCGGGATGTGCGGATACATCTCCGCCAGCGCGTCGATCAGATGCTTCAGGACGATGTCGTTGGCGTAGGAGCGCGCGCCACGGCTGGCCTGGATGATCACCGGCGCGTCGACCGCGTCGGCCGCCTCCATGATCGCCAGGCCTTGTTCCATATTGTTGATGTTGAAGGCTGGCACGCCATAGCTGTGCTCGGCGGCGTGATCGAGAAGCTGTCTCAGGGTGATCCGGGCCATATTCTCTACCGTTCGCTATCGTTTTCTATCGGGACAACGCCGCCACGCCGGGCAGGGTTTTGCCCTCCATCCATTCAAGAAACGCGCCGCCCGCGGTCGAGACGAAGGTGAAGTCGTCCACGACGCCGGCCGCATTCAGGGCCGCCACCGTATCACCGCCGCCGGCCACGGCCACAAGCTTCCCCTCGCGGACGAGCTTGGCCGCATGGCGCGCCGCTTCCACGGTGCCCTTGTCGAAGGGCGGGATCTCGAAAACGCCCAGTGGGCCGTTCCAGATCAGGGTCTTGGAATTGCTCATGGCGCGGCAGAGGCGCTCGATGGTTTCGGGCCCCGCGTCGAGGATGCGCTCGTCCTCGTCGATGGAGCCAACGTCGCGCACCCGGGCCGGCGCGCCTGGCGCCAGCTTCTCGGCCACCACGATGTCGAGCGGCAGGAAGAGCTTGCAGTTGTTCTGGCCGGCCAGGCGGATCACCTCCCGCGCCGTCTCGGCCAGCTCCTTCTCGCAGTAGGAAGCACCGACGTCGTGGCCTTGCGCGTAGAGGAAGGTGTTGGCCATGCCGCCGCCGATGGCGAGCTTGTCCAGCTTGGTCACCAGGTGGCGCAGGAGGTCGAGCTTGGTGGAAACCTTCGAGCCGCCGACGATGCCCAGCACCGGCCGCTCCGGGTGGCCGAGGGCGCGGTCCAGCGCATCCAGTTCCAGCCGCATCTGCTCGCCCGCATAGGCCGGCAGGCGGTGGGCCAGGGCTTCGGTGGAGGCGTGCGCCCGGTGGGCGGCGGAGAAGGCGTCGTTGACGTAGAGGTCGCCATTGGCGGCGAGAGCGTCGGCGAACTTCCGGTCGTTGGCCTCCTCGCCCGGATGGAAGCGGACATTTTCGAGGAGCAGGACATCGCCCGGCTGCATGGCGTTCACGGCTTCACGGGCCTTGGGCCCGATGCAGTCGGAAGCGAAGGCAACCGGGACGCCGAGCACCTTGGACAGCGGCTCGACGATCGGCTTCAGGCTCATCGACGGCACGACCTTGCCCTTGGGCCGGTCGAAGTGGGCCAGCAGGATCACCTTGGCGCCGCCCTTGCGCAACTCGTCGATCGTCGGCTTGGCGGCTCTGAGGCGGGTGTCGTCGGTGACCTTGCCGTCCTCCATGGGCACGTTGAAATCCACGCGGACGAGGGCCCGCTTTCCCTGCAGATCGGCCTGGTCGAGCGTCTGGAAGCCCATCGTGCGGCGGCTAGACCAGCTTCGCCATGGCGATGGCCACGTCAGCCATCCGGGTCGAGAAACCCCACTCGTTGTCGTACCAGGAGAGCACCCGACCCAGGCCGCCGTCGACCACCTGAGTCTGCGGCAGGGCCACCGTAGAGGAGGCGTCCACGTGGTTGAAGTCGTGGCTGACCAACGGTTCCTTGGTCACCGCCAGGATGCCCTTCAACGAGCCCGAGGCGGCGGCGGCTTCCATAGCCGCGTTGATCTCTTCCGCCGTGACCCTCTTGCGCGGAACGAAGGTCAGGTCGACCACCGAGACGTTCGGGGTCGGCACCCGGATCGAGGAGCCGTCGAGCTTGCCCTTCAGCTCCGGGATCACCAGGCCCAGCGCCTTGGCCGCGCCGGTGGAGGTCGGGATCATCGACATGGCCGCGGCGCGGGCGCGGTAGAGGTCCTTGTGCAGCGTATCCAGCGTCGGCTGGTCGCCGGTGTAGGAATGGATCGTGGTCATGTAGCCGCGCTCGATGCCGCAGAGCTGCTGCAGGACGTGCGCCACCGGGGCCAGGCAGTTGGTGGTGCAGGAGCCGTTGGAGACCACCATGTCGTCGGCGGTCAGCGTGCCGTCGTTCACACCGAAGACGATGGTCTTGTCGGCATTGTCCGCAGGCGCGGAGACCAGCACCCGCTTGGCCCCGGCCTGCAGGTGGGCGCTGGCCTTTTCCTTCGAGGTGAAGAGTCCGGTGCATTCCAGCGCGATGTCGACGTTGAGGGCGGCGTGCGGCAGATCCTTGGGATCGCGGATCGCCGTGACCTTCATCTTGCCGATGCCGGCGTCGATCCAATCCTCGCCGGTGGTCACCACCCCCGGGAAGCGACCGTGCACGCTGTCGTAGCGCAGCAGGTGGGCGTTGGTCTCCACCGGGCCCAGATCGTTGATCGCCACGACCTCGATGTCTTTGCGCCCATGCTCGACGATCGAACGCAGGACCAGCCTGCCGATGCGGCCGAAACCATTGATGGCGACGCGGACGGTCATGAGATCAACTCTCCCGATTGAAGTGCGCGCGTTTTTTCGGTCGGGGGGACCTAAGTCAACCCCTGGGGCGCTCACGTCTAACGTCGAAATGTGACGGCAGGGTCCTAGGCCTTCGTCGGACGCACCTTGCCGGCGGCCTCCGTCGCCCGCGCCCGCGCCTCCCCGACGTCCGCGCCGCGGGCGAGCGCCACGCCCATGCGGCGGCGCGCGAAGCTCTCTGGTTTGCCGAACAGGCGCAGGTCCGCGCCGGGAACGGCGAGCGCCTCGGCGACGCCCTCGAAGGCGATGCCCCCGGCCTCCAGGCCGCCGTAGATCACCGCGCTGGCGCCGGGTTCGCGCAGGGCCACTTCCACCGGCAGACCCAGGATGGCGCGGGCGTGGATGGCGAATTCGCTCTGGTACTGGGTGACCAGGGTCACCAGGCCGGTGTCGTGCGGGCGGGGGCTGACCTCGGAGAACCAGACCTCGTCGCCCTTCACGAACAGTTCGACGCCGAACAGGCCCTGCCCGCCCAGGGCGTCGGTGACCTTGGCGGCGATGTCGCGGGCGGCTTTCAGCCCGACGGGGCTCATGGCCTGCGGCTGCCAGCTCTCCACGTAGTCGCCCTTCACCTGGCGGTGGCCGATGGGTTCGCAGAAGCCGGTGACGATGGCGCCATCCTTCAGGCTTCGCACGGTGAGCTGGGTGATCTCGAAGTCGAAGTCGACGCGGCCCTCGACGATTACCCGCGCCTGCTCGACCCGGCCGCTCTCGAGCGCGTAGCGCCAGGCGGCGGCAATGCCGTCTGGGCTCTTGACATAGGACTGGCCCTTGCCGGACGAGCTCATCACCGGCTTGACGAAGCAGGGGAAGCCTACAGCCTCGGCGCCCGCCGCCAGCTCGGCTTCCGACGAGGCGAAGGCGTAGGCGCTGGTGGGAAGGCCGAGCTCCTCGGCGGCCAGGCGGCGGATGCCCTCGCGGTTCATGGTCAGCTGGGCCGCGCGCGCCGTCGGAATGACGGTGGCCAGGCCGGCCGCCTCGATGGCCTCCAGCTCATCGGTGGCGATGGCCTCGATCTCCGGCACGATCAGGTGCGGCCGCTCGGCCTCGACCAGGGCGCGCAAGGCGGCGGCGTCGGTCATGGCGATGACGTGGCTGCGGTGCGCCACCTGCATGGCTGGCGCATTGGCGTAGCGGTCGACGGCGATCACCTCGCAGCCCAGCCGCTGCAGCTCGATCGCCACCTCCTTGCCGAGCTCGCCGGAGCCCAGCAGCATCACCTTGACCGCGGTCGGGCTGAGCGGCGTACCGAGGCGCATCGCGCCGGCCCTAGAGCTTCGCCTTGGCGGCGGCGGCCACCGCCTCGGCGGTGATGCCGAAGTGCTTGTACAGCACCTCGGCCGGCGCGCTGGCGCCGAATCCCTCCATGCCGACGAAGGCGCCGGCCTCGCCGATGAACCGCTCCCAGCCCATCTTGATGCCCGCATCCACCGCGACCCGGACATCGGTCTCGCCGATCACCTGGGCCTGGTAGTCGGCCGGCTGACCGTCGAACAGCTCCCAGCAGGGGGTCGAGACCACCCGGGCTCCGATGCCGTCGGCCTCCAGCAGATCGCGGGCGGCCATGGCCACGCCGACCTCGGAGCCGCAGGCGAAGATCGTCACCTGCGCGGGAAGACTGGCGCCGGCCAGCTGATAGGCGCCGCGGGCCGAGAGGTTCTCGCCGGCGACGGTGGTGCGGACCGCCGGGACTTTCTGGCGCGACAACGCCATCACTGAGGGCGCCCTGGTCGATTCCAGCGCCAGCTTCCAGCACTCCGCCGCCTCCACCGCGTCGGCCGGGCGGAAGACCCTGAGGTTGGGGATCGCGCGCAGGGCGGCGACATGCTCCACCGGCTGGTGCGTGGGTCCGTCCTCGCCGACGCCGATCGAGTCGTGGGTCATCACGTGGATCACCCGGATGCCCATGAGCGCGCCCAGGCGGATCGCCGGGCGGCTGTAGTCGCTGAACACCAGGAAGGTCCCCGAATAGGGGATCACGCCGCCGTGCAGGGCCATGCCGTTCATCGCCGCCGCCATGCCGAACTCGCGCACGCCGTAGTGGACGTAGCGGCCGGCGTAGTCGGGCAAGTCGAAGTCGCCCATGCCCTTGACGATGGTGTTGTTGGAGCCGGTCAGGTCCGCCGAGCCGCCGACCATTTCCGGGATCGCTGGGACCAGCTCGGCCAGCGCCGCGCCGGAGTGTTGGCGGGTGGCCGCGGCAGGCTTTTCGGCCTCCGCCTTGGCGATATGAGCATCGACGCCGGCGAAGGCGGCCTCGGGCAGGTCGCCAGCCATGGCGCGCTCGAAGTCGGCCTTCAGATTGGAGGCGGCGAGCCGGGATTCCCAGGCCCTGCGCACCTTGGCGCCCTTGCGGCCGGCGACGCGCCAGGGCGTCAGCACCTCGTCCGGCACGGTGAAGGGCTCAGCGGTCCAGCCCATCGCGACCCGCGCCGCGGCGATCTCGGCGTCGAACAGGGTGTAGCCGTGACTGTGGGGGTCGCCTTCCCTGGGCCCCGCGCCCTTGGAAATCTTGGTCTTGCAGGCGATCAGGGTCGGCCTGTCCTGACGCGTCGCCCAGCGCAGCGCCGCGGCGATCTTCGCGAAGTCGTGGCCGTCCACCGCCTTCACCGCCCAACCAGCGGCCTTGAAACGGCCCAGTTGGTCGCCGGTCTCCGAGATGGTCGCCTCGCCGTCGATGGTGGTGTTGTTGTCGTCGAACAGCACCGTCAGCTTGGAGAGCTTGAAGCGACCTGCCAGGCTGATCGCCTCGTGGCTGACGCCCTCCATCAGGCAGCCGTCGCCGGCCACCACCCAGGTGCGGTGATCCACCAGACCGTCGCCGAAGCGCGCGGCCACGTGCCGTTCGGCCATGGCCATGCCCACCGCCGTCGCCAATCCCTGGCCCAGCGGCCCCGTGGTGGTCTCGACGCCTGGGGTGTGGCCGTACTCCGGGTGGCCCGGCGTGTTGGACCCGAGCTGCCGGAAATTCCTGATCTGCTCCATGGTCACCGCCTTCACGCCGGTGAGATGCAGCAAGGAATAGAGCAGCATCGAGCCGTGGCCGGCCGACAGCACGAAACGGTCGCGGTCATGCCAGTCCGGGCGGTGGGCGTCGTACTTCAGGAACTTCGTGAACAGAACCGTGGCCACATCGGCCATGCCCATCGGCATGCCCTGGTGGCCGGATTTCGCCCTGTGCACGGCATCCATTGAAAGGGCGCGGATGGCGTTGGCCATGGATTGAAGGGGCGCGGGCATGGGCGTCGAGTCGTCCGGCGTTAAGGAATGGCGGCGGGGTCGCACGCACGCGCGGACGGGTCAAGGAATGGCCACCGGATCGCTCTTCGCAAGGCGCCCGACGCAGGTCTATAGATAGGCCCCAAGGGAGAATGGCGATGAGCGGCGGCGAGAGCGCCCTGGACCTGGCGGCCCGGCGGCTTGAACAGGCGGTGCATGTCCTGGAACAGCGGCTGGCGCAGAGGCTGAAGACCGCGGGCGACGCCGTGGGCGGCCTGTTCGACCAGGATCGAGCCAACCTGGCGTCTCAGCTGGACGATGCCCGGGCCCGCGAGCGCGAGCTGGAGGCCGCCGGCGCTGAGGCCTCCGCCGCGCTCGGCCGTGCGATCGTCGAGATCCGCGCCGCCCTCAACGGCTCAGCTCCGCCGCCTCATTCCCCGACGGAGCACTAAGCCATGGCCCAGATCAGCGTCGAGGTGAACGGCCGGCCCTACGCCGTCGGCTGCGAGGACGGGCAGGAAGCCCACCTGATCGAGTTGGCCAAGATGTTCGACCACCAGGTGCGCCAGGTGGGCCAGGACATGGGCCAGCTCGGCGACACACGCCTGTTCCTGATGGGAGCCCTGCTGCTGGCCGACGAGCTCTCCGACGCCCGCGGGCGCCTGGCCGCGCTGCAGACGGAAGTCGCCCGCCTGCAGGCCGACCGCTCCCGCGTCGAGACCCGCGCGGTCCTGGCCCTCGACGGCGCCGCCAAGCGCATCGAGAAGCTGGCCAGCGAAGAGGCTTAGTTCGGCGCGTTCCGGCTGTGCTAAGGTCGCGCATCAGGATGGAGCGCGACCATGGCTTCTCTCGATAGCGCGGGGCCGAGCGGCCTCTTCTCCAGCGACAGCTGGGTCTGGTGGCAGGCGCGCCGCC
>NZ_SSMZ01000073.1 GCF_004799395.1 Phenylobacterium sp. | reverse complement strand
GAAATCGTCCGCATGCCCCTGCCGCAAGACGATCCCAAGCAGCGCCAGCCGGACATCTCCAGAGCCAAGGACCTTCTGGGTTGGACGCCCGGCGTGGGGCTCCCGGACGGGCTCGCGCGAACCATCGGCTATTTTGAACGCCTGATCGCTGAGGGCCTGGTCGAGAAGGCGATGGAGCCAGGTTGACCCGCGGGCTCAGCCTGCGCGCCTCAACGCGTGCCAAAGCTGGTAGTCGTAGTCGCGCACCACGAAACCCGCATCCGGCTCGCCGGAGATCAACAACTTGGCCGCCTGAATCAGAAATCGGGCCGCCAGGCCCGGAAACTGGGCGATCAGCATCATGACCGATGGCGGGTGCGTTGTGGGATTGGCGTCTCGGTCGACGATGGCGCGCGACGCCGCCATCCGGCGCGCGGCGGCCATGAACGCCGGTAGCCCCAGCCGGCTCGGATCGAAATGGTGCTCCACAGTCACCTCGGGCCGGAAGAGGACTGTCAAACCCGCCTTCGCCACCGCCCAGCCATAGACTGTGTCGTCGAAATAGCCGGCTGCGCCCGGGCCCAGGCGAAGGTCGAACAGGCCGGCCGCCTCGGTGGCCTGGCGTCCGATGGCCATATTGGCGCCTACCAGACCCGGCGACGCCCAGGCCGGGTTCTCGACCGAAGCGCACCAGATCCGCAGAGCGCCTTTCAGCCAGGGGCGGTCCAGGTGCGGCGCGATTGCGATCCCGCCCTGCACGGCGTGGGCGGCGCCCTCCAGGAACGGCCGGCACATGCCTTCGACCCAGTTGACGGGCACATGAATGTCGTCGTCGGTGAACAGCAGGACCTTGCCGCGGGTCTGCGCCAAGGCGACGTTGTAGGCGTAGCCGTTGCCCTTGCGCCCCTCGAAGACGTAGCGAGCGGTCAGGTTCGGGGTGACGGCCGCCTGTGCGACCGCAGGGTCTCGTCCGAGGACCCGTTGTCGACGACCAGAAGCTCGGCCCGCCAGCCCGCCGGGGTTTCGGCGTGGGCCAGGTGCTCAAGCATCGTCCGCAGATCGGCACAGCGGTCGCGCGTGCAGACCACGATCGTGACATCGAACTCAGGCGCCGTTGTGCGGGTCTGCACAGGCCTGGCCATCGAGGTCCCCGCCTCAGATTTCCTGGTTGTAGGCGCCCACCTGCGGGCGCTTGGCCAGGCGCGGCTTCACCTCTTCGCGGAACAGGCGGCGCATGTCGTCCTCGCTCTGGGTCGATTCCACCACAACCACGATCTCCGGCTTGTTGGACGAGGCGCGGACCAGCACCCAGGAGCCATCCTCCAGGGCCACGCGCACGCCGTTGACGGTGATCAGCTCGGCGATCTTGCGGCCGAGGATCGTACCGCCGGCGTCGCGAATGGCGGTGTATTCGGCCACCACGTCGTCCACCAGGCCGTACTTCACCTCGTCGGCGACGTGAGGGCTCATGGTCAGTGAGGTATAGGCGATCGGCAGAGCCTTCTTCAGGTCCGAGAGCTTCTTACCCGGGTTGCGGTCGAGCATCGACAGGATCGCCGCGGCTGCGACAATGCCGTCATCATAGCCGCGTCCGATCGGCGGGTTGAAGAAGAAGTGGCCGGACTTCTCGAAGCCGGCGAGCGCGCCCAGTTCAGCGGTCTTGCGCTTGATGTAGGAGTGGCCGGTTTTCCAGTAGACGGTCCTGGCCCCATTGGCCTTCAGCACCTCGTCGGTGGCGAAGAGGCCGGTGGATTTCACGTCGACCACGAAGGTCGCGTCCTTGTGCAGGCTGCTCAGGTCCCGCGCGAGCATCAGGCCGATCTTGTCGGCGAAGATCTCCTCGCCCTCGTCGTCCACCACGCCGCAGCGGTCGCCGTCGCCGTCGAAGCCCAGGGCCAGGTCGGCGTCGTACTGACGCACGGCGTCGGCCATGGCGTGCAGCATCACGCTGTCCTCGGGGTTCGGATTGTACTTCGGGAAGTTCCAGTCGAGCTTGCAGTCCATCTCGACCACCACGGCCACGCCCATGCGCCGCAGGGCCTCGGGTGCGAAGGCCCCGGCGGTGCCGTTGCCGCAGGCGCAGACCACCTTCAACGGCCGATTGATGCTGGCGCGGCTGGCGGCGTCGGCGATGTAGCGCTCGGCCACGCCGCTCACATGGGCGAGGCTGCCTTCGGGACGTTGCTTCCAGGTCCCGGAGAGCACGATCTCCTTCAGCCGGCCCATCTCGTCGGGACCGAAGGTCAGCGGGCGTTGCGCGCCCATCTTCACCCCGGTCCAGCCGTTCTCGTTGTGGCTGGCGGTGACCATGGCTACGCAGGGCGCGTCGAGGTCGAACTGGGCGAAATAGGCCATGGGCGAGGTGGCGAGGCCAATGTCGATCACCTCGCAGCCCGCGGCCACCAGGCCGATCGTCAGCGCCTGCTTGATGCTGAGCGAATAGGACCGATAGTCGTGGCCGATCACGATGCGTTTCTGGCCGAGCTCGTGGATGTAGGTGCCCAGGCCCAGGCCCAGCGCCTGGACGCCCAGGAGATTGATCTCCGGTCCGAACAGCCAGCGCGCGTCGTACTCGCGAAAGCCCGTGGCCTTCACCAGCGGCTGGTTCTCGAAATCGTAGGTGTTGGAGACGAGGTCGGCGCGGGGAGCGGGAAGCATCGGGACTCCGGAATGGCTCTGGGTCTTGAAGGACGGGCCGTCGTGGATAGCGGGCGGGTCCTTCAGGAATGTGTATGGGGTCGGCGCGGTTCTACATCACCCCGGCGCGCAGCAGGTCGTGGATGTGCAGGATGCCGACCGGCTTTCCGGCGTCGACGACGAACAACACTGTAACCGCCGGCGGCGGATCGCTCATCAGGGCCAGGGCCTCGGACGCTAGCATCGACGGCGGCACGGTCTTCTTAGGCCCTGGTGTCATCACCTGGCCGGCGGTGTGGCCCATCAGGCCGTCGATGTGGCGGCGCAGGTCGCCGTCTGTGATGGCGCCCTTCAGCGCGCCATCCGGACCGGTCACGCCGACGATCCCCCAGCGCTTCTCGGTCATCACCAGCAGGGCGTCTTGCATCGGCGTTTCGGCGCCCACTAATGGCAATTCGCCGGATCCGTGCATCAGATCGACGACCGTTCTCAGCATAGCGCCCAGTTTTCCGCCCGGATGGAAGACGCGAAAATCCTGCGGCTTGAATCCACGGCGCTCCAGCAGGGCCACCGCCAGGGCGTCGCCGAGCGCCATCTGTAGGGTGGTCGAGGTGGTCGGCGCGTTCAGCTCGTCGGCGGCCTCGGGCGCGTCGGGAATGCGCAGCACGATGTCGGCCGCGCGTCCCAGCGCGCTGTCGGCCACAGCGGTGATCGCGATCAGCGGGATGGAGAAACGCACCGCATAGGCGATCACGTCGGCCAGTTCGCGGGTCTCGCCGGTCTTGGAGAGCGCCAGGATCACATCGCCCGCGCCGATCATGCCGAGGTCGCCGTGGCTGGCTTCCGTGGCGTGGACGAACATGGCGACCGATCCGGTGGAGGCGAGCGTGGCGGCGATCTTGCGCGCCACATGGCCTGACTTGCCAATGCCGGTGAGCACGATGCGGCCGCCCTTGTCGCCGGTTTGCGCGTCGAACAGCGTCTCGACCGCGCGCGCGAAGGCGTCGTCCAGCGCCGCGCCCAGCTGGCCGAGCGCCTCGGCCTCGGCGGCCAGCACCCGGCGGCCGACCGCGATGGCGTCGAAGGCGATCATTGAGAAGGGGCGAGCGCCTGGGACTGCATATCGCGGATCGCGGCCTTCTGCTGGGCGCCGCGGCGCTGCTGGGACAGCGCCTCGCGCTGCATGGCCGCCTGCATGGCCGGCGTGCGCTGCAGCGGCGTAGAGCCGAACGGAGCCGGGGAGCGGTCGCCCAGGCCCTGAGGCCAGATGCTGGCGAAGGCCACCGCGGCGACGGCGGCGAGCGCCAGGGCGGGCAGGTAGAGACGGTCGAACATGCCGGGTTCTATAGCCGCTTCGTCCGCTCCGGACCAATCCGTTGGCGCAACCGATGCCAGCGGATAGAAGGCGCTCCACGTCCTTCGCCGACCGGAGCCTGCGTTTTGCCCACCCTGATCCTGCTGCGTCATGGCCAGAGCCAATGGAACCTGGAGGACCGCTTCACCGGCTGGGTGGACGTCGACCTGACCGCCGAGGGTGAGGCCCAGGCGACCAAAGGCGGCGCGCTGATCGCGGCGGCGGGCGTCGCCATCGACCGCTGCTACACTTCGGTGCTGACCCGTGCGATCCGCACCTCCTGGCTGGCCCTGGCGGCCGCGAAGCAGGCCTTCGTTCCGGAGATCAAGGACTGGCGGCTGAACGAGCGCCACTACGGCGGCCTGACGGGCTTGAACAAGACCGAGACCGCCGCCGAGCACGGCGCGGACCAGGTGAAGATCTGGCGGCGGTCCTACGACGTGCCGCCGCCGCCTCTGGTTTCCGGCGGCGAGTTCGATTTCGCCAAGGACCGCCGCTACGCCGGCGCCGTCCTGCCCGACACCGAAAGCCTTGAGACGACCCTCTTGCGCGTGCAGCCCTATTGGGAGGCGGAGATCGCGCCCAAGCTCGCCGCCGGCGAAACGCTGTTGATCGCGGCCCACGGCAATTCCCTGCGCGCCATCGTCAAGCTGCTGTTCGGCCTCAGCGGCGACGAGATCGTCGGCGTGGAGATTCCCACCGGCAACCCGCTGCTGATCGAGCTCGACAGTGCGCTGAAGCCGATCAGCGCCCGCTATCTCGACGAGGCCCGCGCCCAACCCTTGCCAGGCGCCTAGCCAAGAGAGCCGTATCGATGGGGGCCGAAGACGAAACCTGGATGCGCCGCGCGATCGCCCTGGCGCGCCCCAACCTGGGCCGGACGGGCGACAATCCCTCGGTGGGCTGTGTCGTGGTGAAGGATGGCGTTGTGGCCGGCGAAGGGGCGACGGCGGTGGGCGGCCGACCCCACGCCGAGGAACTGGCCTTGGACGCCGCCGGGCCGGCCGCGCGCGGGGCCACGGCCTATGTGACGCTGGAGCCCTGTGGCGAACGCTCGTCCGGCGCAGCCTCGTGCGGCGAGCGCCTCGTGGAAGCCGGCGTGGCGCGGGTGGTCGTGGCCTGCGCCGACGCCTCCGTCCTGGCGGCTGGGCGGGGACTTGAGCGGCTGGCTGAGGCGGAAATCGCCGTGGACCTGGGCATCGGCGCCGACGAGGCGGCGAGCCTCTATGCGGCCTATCGTCCGCGGCCCTAGGCCCAGGGACCCGGAAATGGGGTGTTAATCATCCGCGTCTAGGTTCGGGTAACCATTCCGTTGCCCGGCGAACCGCATGTCTGAATCCCCCAATGTCGCGCGTCGGATCACCCAGGCGGAAGCCGACCAGATCTGCGCCCGGCACGACCGGCTGTGGAGCTCCAAGCCTGGCGGCGCGCGCGCCGTCTTCGCATGGATGGACCTGTCGGGCATCGACCTATCGGGCAAGAACCTCTGCGACGCCGACTTCTCCGGCGCGGTGATGGCCGGCTGCCAGCTGGCCGGCGCGCGGCTCGACCACGCCACCCTGTTCGGCGCGGACCTGCAGGACACCGACATGCGCGGCGCCTCGCTCAGGCGCGCCGACCTGCGCGGGGCCTGCCTGCGCAACGCCGATCTCACCGGCGCCGACATGTTCGAGGCCGACCTGCGCGAGGGCATCCTGGCCGCGGCCGATCCCAAGTTTGGCTTCCGCCGCATCGAGGCCGGGGGCGCCAGCCGCGTCGGCGACGCCCAGGGCGCCAAGCTGGTGGGCGCCAACCTCGAACGCTCCAAACTTTCCGGCGTCATCGCCGTGAAGGCCGACTTCACCGACGCCGTCCTGAAGGACGCCCGCCTGGTGCGCGCCAACCTGAAGCAGGCGACGCTCAAGGGCTGCAATCTCTCCGGCGCCGACCTGTCGGGCGCGGACCTCGGCGGCGCGGACTTGCGCGATGCCGTGCTGGTCGGCGCCAAGACCCTGCAGTGGAATGTCTCCAACGCCAACATGACCGGGGCGCTGACCGACAAGCCGGCCGGCATCGCCGCCTCCAGCCTGCCTTACAAGACGATGATTCAGGACCACGCCCGCTGGTGCGAGACCGGCGGCCTGCACGGCGCGCCCTCGGTGTTCGACAACGCCGACCTGCGCGCGCTGGAGACGGTGCGCGGCTATAATCTCACGGCCCTCTCGGCCAAGGGCGCCGTCTTCTATGGCCTCGACATGGAGGGCGTTCAGCTGCAGGGCGCGCATCTGGAAGGCGCCGACCTTCGGAACTGCAATCTCCGAAGAGCCGACCTGCGCGGCGCCAAGCTCGCTGACGCCAAGCTCTCAGGCTCCGATCTGCGCGAGGCGCAGATGGGTCCGCTGCTGCTGGGCGCCGACCGGGTTCTGGCCTGCGATCTGCGCCGCGCCGAGCTGAAGGGCTCGGACCTCACCGGCGCCGACGTGCGCCAGGCGCTGTTCATTGACGCCGACGTCTCCAGGGCCAACTTCACCGGAGCCCTGCTGCGCCAGGCCAATTTCAACGGCGTCTCCCGCCACGGCGCCCGCGGCCTCGACGATACCCTCTAGGGCTACGAAAAAGGCGGCGCGATCGCTCGCGCCGCCTCGTTCCGGGGTTCCTCCCCTCTCGGGGGAGGTGACGCGAAGCGCCGGAGGGGACTTCCGCTCAAACCTAGGAGGACCCCCTCAGTCAGCTTCGCTGACGGCTCCCCCGACGGGGAGCAACTGTCACTACGCCGCCTTCTCGCCTTCGATCAGGCTCGCCGGTTGGCCGACCGCGATCTCGACGCGGCGGGGCTTGAGCGCTTCCGGCAGCTCGCGTTTCAGCGCGATGGAGAGCAGGCCATCGGCCAGGGCGGCCTCGGTCACCAGCACATAGTCGGCGAGCTGGAACTTGCGCTCGAAGTTACGCTCGGCAAGGCCGCGGTGCAGGAAGCGGCGCGGCTCGTCGTTGGCGGCCTTGCGACCGGTCACGGTGAGCAGGTTTTCCTTCACCTCTATGGAGAGTTCTTCCGGACGGAAGCCGGCCACCGCGATCTCGACGCGGTAGGCGTTCTCGTCGGTGCGCTCGATGTTGTAGGGCGGATAGCCCGTGGCGCCGTCCGCGGCGGCGTTGTCCAGCAAATCGGCCAGGCGGTCGAAGCCCACGACAGAGCGGTAGAGGGGGGAAAAATCGATCGTTCGCATGCGTCACATCCTTCTTGACTAAGCAAGGTTGCGGTTCAGATGGGTTCGGCGAGCCAAAAAGGCCTCGCGGCGCCCAGAAGGCCCGGACATCCAGCGCCTCCGCCCGATGAAGTAGGGGTGCGTTTTTCCGGTTCAAGGCCTTGTACTGCGCCTTGGCGCGCTCTGCACTTTGACCCAGCGGCGCCCGCGCGCTAGGCCTAGCCCAAGCTTACGCTGGGGGGCGTGGCGAGGTCTGATGGCGTTTCCCGGCATTTCGTTTTCGCGGCGCGGCCTGGTGCTGGGCGCGATGGCGCTCAGCGCCTGCTCCGGCGGCCGGCCCAAGCGCGTCGCGCCGCCGGCCACGCTTGAGGCCGCCGTGGCCGGCGCCTGGCGCAGCCCTGCCGACCGAGCGCGCGACGCGTTCCGCCACCCGCTGGAGTCGCTGAGTTTCTGGGGGCTGAAGCCGCACCAGACCGTGGTCGAGTTCTGGCCCGGCGCCGGGTGGTACACCGACATCGTCGCGCCCTATGTGGCCGCCACCGGAGGCCGTTTCATCGCCGCTGACCTGATCCCCGCCGATCCCGACGGCCAGGCCATGATGCAGGCCTATCGCCGTCGCCTGGAAGCGAGCCCCGGGCTCTATGGGAAGGTCACATTCACGACCTTTGGCGCGGGTAGCGGCGCGGTGGCGCCCGCCGGCTCGGCGGACCTCGTCCTGTTCCTGCGCAACCTGCACAACTGGATGGCGGCGGGCCTGGCGGAGAAGGCGTTCCGCGACGCCTTCGCGGTCCTGAAGCCCGGCGGGGTGCTCGGCGTCGAAGAGCACCGCGCCGATCCGGGCGCGACCCCCGACGTCATGGCCAGCTCCGGCTACGTGCCGCAGGCCTATGCGGTCCAGTTGGCCAAGGAAGCGGGTTTCGAACTGGCCGCGGCCAGCGAGATCAACGCCAATCCGCGGGATCACCACGACCATCCGTTCGGGGTCTGGACCCTGCCGCCTGTGCGCCGCTCTTCGCCCATGGGCCAGCCGCCGGACCCGAAGTTCGATCACGCCCCATACGACGCTATTGGCGAGAGCGATCGGATGACCCTGAAGCTGGTCAAGCCGGGCACGCCACGTGCGTGACGGTTTACTTCGCACACGTCAGAAGCGAAGCTCTGCGTCGGGGCTGCAATAGTCGGAGGTTGGGAGTTCGCGCATGGCGACGCTTGAGGAGCTGACCGATCGGATCCGCCGCGCCGCGGCGTCCGAGGCCGGCCCCGCGGGCCTGGGAGCCTCGATCAAGCTCGACCTCAAGGGCGAGGGGATCATCCACATTGACGGCGCTGCAGTGACCAACGCCGACCTGCCTGCAGACCTCGTGGTCACCGTCGGCCTGAAGGACCTCGCCGCGCTCGGCAAGGGCGAGCTCGATCCGACACGGGCGATGATGAGCGGACGGCTTCGGCTCTCCGACATGGGTCTCGCCATGCGATTGCAGCCGAAGATTCAATCCCTGTTTTCCAAGGCCGCGTAAGACCTGTTCAGATGCTTGACCCGGCGCCCCTGATCGAGACCGCCGACGCCAAGGCTCCGCCCGGCGGCGAGGCCTCGTGGTTCACGGGCGCGGGCGGCGCGAAGCTACGCGCGGCGCTGTGGGTTCCGAAGGCCCGCGCGCGCGGCACGATCGTTCTGTCGGGAGGGCGCACCGAGGCGATCGAGAAGTACTACGAGGTCATCGCAGAGTGCCTCGATCGCGGCTTCGTGGTGCTGGCGCACGACTGGCGCGGCCAAGGGTTGTCGCAACGCGATCTGGCCGACCCTCTGAAGGGCCACGCCCGGGGCTACAAGGCCTACCTCGACGACTTCCGCGCCCTGCTGGGCGCCTACAGTGACCAGCTCCCAAAGCCTTGGGTGGCTTTAGGCCACTCCATGGGCGGCTGCCTGACCCTGCTGGCCATGGCCCAGGGCGAGAACCGCTTCGCTGGCGCGATCCTTTCGGCGCCGATGCTGGGGATGCGGACGCCGTTCCCCCTGATCGTGTCAAAGCTGCTGACCGGCCTTAACATCGCTGTCGGCGGCGCCGGGCGCTACACCGTGGCCGGACCTGGCGTGCCGTTCGACGCGCCCTTCGAAGGCAATGCGCTTACCCACGACCCGGTGCGCTATGCGCGCGCCTGGGGACTGGTCGCCGCGGAGCCGAAACTGGCCCTTGGCGGCCCCACATGGGGCTGGATCGATTTCGGCTTGCGCGCCACCGCCTACCTCGCCCGGCCCGACACCTTGCGGAACGTCACCGTACCGGTGGTCATTGTATCCGCCGAGGACGATCAGCTTGTCGACAACGCGGCCCAGGCCGCCGCCGCCCGTCACCTGCCGCAGGGAAAGTTCATCAACGTCCCCGGCGCCTTCCACGAAATCCTGATGGAGACCGACCCGATGCGAAACATCTTCCTGAGGGCGCTCGATGCGCTCACCGGCCGTGTCGCCCCGACGCCCGCCGAGCCCCCGAAGCCGGCGCCAGCTCCCGTCCCGGCCCCCGCGCCGACGCCTCCACCGGCGTCTGTCGCCGCCGCGCCGGCGCCGAAGCCCGCCGCGTCCGTCGCCGGCAAGCAG
>NZ_SSMZ01000072.1 GCF_004799395.1 Phenylobacterium sp. | reverse complement strand
GGAGTTCCGACCCTAAGATGCTGACGCCGCGCGCGACTGTCGACGAGGATACGGACGCCCACGCCGTAGCGGCGACGCCGGATGGCCTGCCGGTCCCTCGGCGATATTGGTCGGTGGCGGCGATCTGGCTGGCCATGACCATGTCGGTGTTGGACGGGGCCATCGCCAATGTCGCGCTGCCGACCATCGCTGGCGAGCTGCACGCCAGCGCCGCCTCCTCGATCTGGATCGTCAACGCCTATCAGCTGGCGATCACCGTGACCCTGCTGCCGCTGGCGGCCCTCGGCGACCGGCTGGGGTACCGGCGGGTCTATATGGTCGGGCTGGCGGTGTTCACCCTCGGGTCGCTGGGCTGCGCGCTCAGCCACACCCTGGCCAGCCTGACCCTGGCGCGGGTGTTCCAGGGCCTAGGCGCCGGCGGGATCATGAGCATCAACGCCGCCCTGGTGCGCTTCACCTATCCGAAGAAGTTCCTCGGCCGCGGCATCGGGCTGAACGCTCTGGTGATCTCGGTCTCAGCCGCCCTTGGCCCGACGGTCGCCGCCGTCATCCTGTCCCGCGCGTCGTGGGAGTGGCTGTTCGCGATCAACGTGCCGATCGGGGTCGTGGCCATCGCCATCGCCTTCCGCGCCCTGCCGGTCACCGTCGGCTCCGACCGCAAATTCGACTGGATCTCAGCGGTGCTGAACGCGCTCACGTTCGGCTTCCTTATCACCGGGGCGGAAAGCGTCGCGCGCGACGGCCTGGCGTCGGGCCTCTCCAAGCTGGCGGTCGGGGCAGCGGCCGGCGCGCTGCTGAGCTACCGCGAGCTGCGGCGGGAGGCGCCGCTGGTGCCCTTCGACCTGCTGCGGCTGCCGATCTTCGGCCTGTCGATCCTGACCTCGATCGTCTCGTTCGCCGCCCAGATGATGGCCTATGTCGGCCTGCCCTTCTATTTCCAGAGCGTGATGGGCCGCACCGCCGTGGAGACCGGCCTCCTGATGACCCCCTGGCCGCTGGCGGTGGGGATCGCCGCGCCGCTGGCCGGACGTCTGGCCGACCGGCACCGGGCCGGGACCCTGGGCGGCATAGGTCTCAGCGTCTTCGCCATCGGCCTCTTCGCGCTGTCGATCATGCCGGTGCATGCGGGCAACTGGGACATCGCCTGGCGCATGGCTTTGTGCGGCCTCGGCTTCGGCTTCTTCCAGTCTCCCAACAACCGCGCCATGGTCACCGCCGCGCCCATGCACCGCAGCGGCGCCGCCGGCGGGGCGCTGGCCACCGCGCGCCTGCTGGGCCAGACGGCGGGCGCCGTGACCACGGCTGTCTTCTTCCACCTGGCCGGCACCAAGGCCACCACCACTGCACTCGCCACAGCCGCCGGCTTGGCGGCGCTGGCCGCCATGGTCAGCCTGTCGCGCCTGGCGCTGGCCCCGCGTCCGCGGCCGGAGGCCCTGGATCACGTGGACCCGGCCCCGTCGGGGCCGTGAGGCCAATCACTCGCCTGTTGCGCGAATTTACCTAATGAAATCAGCAAAGTATGCCTAAATAGGCAATAGCCGCGCGCGCTCTATGGCCTCTATCCTTCTCCCTCGACCGCGGGTCTCCGCCTCTTCGGGTGGCTGCCGGACCGACATTCTGGGGCTTGGAACATGAAACCCATTCGCTCGGCGGCCATAGCCGCCGCCCTCGCGACCTGCGCGCTCGCGCCATCCGCGGCTTTCGCGGCGGATCCGCTGGCCTGGGAGAACGCCGTCAACGGCGATTTCGGCGTCCTGGATCTCGCGACCGGCGTGTTCACCAGTCTCGGCAACAGCGGCGTGGAACCAGCCGGTCTGGCCGAGGACAGTTCCGGTGTCGTCTACAGCGCCCCCGTGAGGGGCCACACGCTCGATATCGTCAACACCGCAAACGGCGCCCTGACGCCGGTGGGCGACGGGTCGATCACCTATTACGGCATCGGCTCGACGACGAGCGGGATCTTTGGCTACGGGTCGGACAACAACCTCTATTCGATCAACACCGCCACCGGCGTCTCGACTCTGCTTGGCCCGACGAACGTGGGCGTCAACGGCTTCTTCGGATTCTCCGCCGGCGGATCGACGCTCTATGAGCTCATGGCCAACAACCTCTACAGCCTGAACACGACGACGGGCGCCGGTACGCTCATCGGCCCCATGGGAGCGATCGGTTTTGGCGCGGCGGTTTCCGAAG
>NZ_SSMZ01000071.1 GCF_004799395.1 Phenylobacterium sp. | reverse complement strand
TTGATGGAGCCGGTGTGGGCCTGTTGCCCAACCAGGGTGGCCGGCACGATGGTCGCCGCGGCCAGGGCCTCGGCGGGGGTGAAGCCGGCCTGCTCGTAGATCTCCAGCTCGTGGATCAGCTCGATGCCGATGCCGTCGGTGCCGCTGACGATCGGCACGCCGGCCTTATGCATCTTGGTGAGCAGGCCCACCATCTTGGCCCAGCTGGCGCGGTAGTCGGCGCGCGTCAGGTCCTTGGGCACGGCGAAGCCGCCGGTGCGGAAGCCGCGCTCGGTGGCCGCCGGCATGGTGCCGACGAACGGCGCGTAGGACGGATCGAGGTCCCCGTTGTCCGGCACATAGAGGCTTTCGAAGGCCACCATCGTCGGGTCGTTGTAGATGTGCTTGGCCACCATCGTATCGACGATCAGGTTCATAGCCGGGCCGTTCAGGTCGACGTCCTTGCCGAAACGGCCAGGCCCCTCGAAGCGGGCGATGCCGTTGGAGACCTTGATCACGTCGTCCGGCGCGGCCTGCATGATGATCCAGTTGATGTGGGTCACTTCGTCATAGCCGTCGTTGATCGCGTCCACCGGGCGAATGCCGGCCGGGATGTGGCCGTGGACGTGCAGGCCGAGCTTGTGCGCCTCGGCGGCCGCGGCCGGGAGCCAGTCCGGGTTGAAGGTCCCGTAGAACTTGACGCCGGTGAAGCCGTTGGCCTTGGCCTTGTCGACGAGGGCGATGGCCTCTGCCTGGCTGGTGGCGACATTGGCGACCTGGGCGGTGTAGGGGCCCTTCCCGTCGATCAGCGACGACGGATAGACGTGCGGCATCAGGAGTTGGCCCGCCGCCGCACGGGTGCGCCGGTCGATCGTCAGGAGGTCGTTGTTGCCGGGATCGCGGACTGACGTCACGCCCAGCGAAAGCTCCTGCGGGCCGGTGTAGTCGTCGCCCACATGCATGTGGCAGTCCCAGAGGCCCGGGACGAGCGTCTTGCCCCTGCCGTCGATGATCTGGGCGCCGGCCGGCAGCTTCACCGTGGCGGCGGAGCCGACGGCTGTGATCACGCCCCTGTCGACCACGACCGTCTGGTCGGACAGGAACTTCAGGCCGTCGGCGTCGAACATCTTCACATGGGTGAAGGCCACCGCGCCGGCCGGGACCTTGACCACGGCCTGGTAGATCTTCGGCGCCTGGGCGGCCATGGCGTCGCCCTGGATCTTGTCCAGCTTCTTCAGCTCTCCGGCATAGGCCTCGGGCAGCCAGGCGACGACGCCGGTAGCGCCGAAGAGCTTGCCTTTCGCATCCGCCCAGATCGGGAATGGCGTGGGCGAGAGGCCGCTGATCGCCCACAGGACAATCGTCTGTTTCTTGGCGCCCTCCCCGACCCCGGCGGTGGTCAGCTTGACCGCAGTCGCCTTGCCGCTGGGCAGCAGGTCGAGCGTCTTGCCAGGCGTGGCCAACAGGCGCTCGAGGAACCAGGCGTTGATGTCGAAAGGGCCGCCCTGGGAAACGTAGAATGCGGGCTTGGCGTAGGCGGCGTGGCCCGCGTCGATCGGGCTCTTCCAACTCGCCTGGCCGCCGCTGACCCTAAAGGTCTCTCCGGCGTCACCCGAGGGCGAGACGCCGTGAATGGCCAGGCTCGCCGGCATCCCGTCGGCGCCGGCCTTGCCGGTGTAGTCCTGATCCCACTGCTGGCCGCGCAGGTTCCAGGTCTCGCGCGCCATCCGCGTGCCGTCCGGCGCCGTCCAGCTCCAGGAATCGCCATGCTTGCCGCCGGTCGACTCGATGATGAAGTGGGTGGCGCCAGGGGGCGGCTTGGCAAGTTCGGCCGGAGCCGTCTGGGCGAGCGCGGAAGTGGCGAACAGAGCGGCGAGGCCCGCGAACGCAAACGTGGCGCGCATGGTCAGATATCCTCAGCACAAGCCCCAATCCTGCTGTGGGCGTGGCCAGTCTTGCGGCGGCGATCCGGCTTGAGCAAGGCCGTTATTCTGAAGAGCGCGCGCCTGACGCCGCAGATTCCACAGTGCAGTCAGGATCGACTATTTCCCCATGTAGACGACGCACAGCTTGTTGCCGTCGGGATCGCGGAAATAGGCGCCGTAGAAGTTGGCCATGCGCTGCCCGGGCGGGCCCTCGCAGGTCGCCCCCGCAGCCAGGGCGGCGGCGTAGACCCGATCGACGTCCTCGGCCGAGGCCGCGGTCAGGGCGACCATGGTCCCATTGCCGCCGGTCGCCGCCTCGCGGTCGAAGGGCAGGACGATCCCCAGCATCGCCCCGCGGTCCGGCCCGCCATAGTATTGCGACCGCTCATAGGTCAGCGTTCGCCAGCCGCCCAGCGGGGCCAGCGCGGCGTCATAGAACGCCCGGGCGCGATCAAGATCGTTGGTCCCGACCGTCGTGTAGCTGATCATCTCAGCCCAGCTTGAAGACGCAGATCTTGTTGCCGTCGAGGTCGCGGAAATAGGCTCCGTAGAAGGTCGGCATGCGCTGGCCGGGCGGGCCGTCGCAGGTCGCGCCGGCGGCGATCGCCGCGGCGTGGGCGGCGTCGACCTGGTCCGTGGTGGCGGCGGGCAGGCCGAACATGCTGCCGTTGCCGACCGTGGCCGGCTGCTCGTCATAGGGCTTGGAGATGGCGATCATCCCCGGTGTCTCCTTGGAACCGTAGAACTGCATGCGCTCGCCGTTGGCGAAGGTGCGTCGGCCGCCCAGCGGCTCCAGCACGGCGTCGTAGAAGTCCTTGGCGCGGTCGAGGTCGTTGGTGCCGATGGTTGCATAGCCGATCATGGCGTTTCCCCTTTGCTGGTCCGGGAATTCTAAAGCCCCGCGCCGGGCTCGCCGCAAGCGTGCGTGGACGAATGGCCCAATCTGTCGTCAACTCTTCGCAATAATTGGGGGGAGTGTGGCCATGGGCAGGGTCGGCAAGGCGCTTATGGGCGCGGTCGCGGGCCTGCTGTGCGCCGGCGCGGCGTCCGCTCAGTCGACGGCGGTCAAGCAGGAAGCCTGGAGCGTCGCAGGCCTGAACGCCCCGGCCCGGATGGTCGTCGACCACTGGGGTATCCCACACATCTTCGCCGCCAGCTCCCGAGACGCCTTCTTCCTGCAGGGCTACAACGCCGCCCGCGACCGGCTGTGGCAGATCGACCTTTGGAGGAAGCGCGGCCTGGGCCGGCTCTCCGCCAGCCTGGGGCCGTCCTATGTGCCCCAGGACCGCGCGGCGCGGCTCTTCCTTTACCGCGGCGACATGGCGGCCGAGTGGGCGGCCTATGCGCCCGGCGCGCGCGAAGCCGTCGAGGCATTCACCGCGGGCGTCAACGCCTATGTGGCCGAGGTGAACGCGGGCAAGCGGCCGCTTCCCGTCGAGTTCAAGCTGACCGCCAGCAGGCCGGAGGCCTGGGCGGCCGAGGACGTCCTTCGCATCCGCAGCCACGCGCTGGTCTCGAACGTCTCATCCGAAGTCGCCCGGGCCCAGGTGGCCTGCGCCGCGGGCCTGCCCGCCGACCTCCTGCGCCGCACGTTGTCGCCGGCGCATACCCCGACGATCCCCGCCGGACTCGACCCCTGCATCGTGCCCGCCGACGTGCTGAAGGACTATCTGCTGGCCACCGAGCCGGTGAGCTTCGAAGCCCTCACCGCCGCCGGGAAAAAAGCCGAGGCTGCGCCCCAGGTCCAATTGGCTGAGGCCCTGGACGCCTATCAGAACGAAGGCTCCAACAACTGGGTGATCGCGCCGTCGCGCACCGCGACGGGACGTCCGATCCTGGCGAACGATCCACACCGGCCGGTCGGCCTGCCCTCGCTGCGCTACATCGTCCACCTCAACGCGCCGGACCTGGACATCATCGGCGCCGGCGAGCCGTCCCTGCCCGGGGTCTCCTTCGGCCACAACGGCCAGATGGCCTGGGGCCTGACCATCTTCTACATCGATCAGGAGGACCTCTACGTCTACGAGACCAAGGGGGAATCCTACCGCTACAAGGGCGGCTTTGAGGCCATGAAGGTGGTCCACGAGACCATCGAAGTGAAAGGCGAGGCGCCGCGCGACGTAACCCTGAAATTCACCCGCCACGGACCGGTGCTGGACGAGACGCCAGACACTGGAAAGGGGGCCCACGCCTTCGCCATGCGCACCGTCTGGAACCTGCCCGGCGCATCGGGCTATTTCGGCTCCTCGCGGATGTGGCGGGCCAAGTCCTGGGCGGACTTCAAGGCCGGGCAGGAGGCCTGGGGCACGCCGCCCTTGAACCTGGTCTTCGCCGAGACCGGCGGCGACATCGGCTGGTCAGCCGCAGGCCTGACGCCGTCACGGCCCAACTGGGATGGCCTGCTGCCGGTGCCGGGCGACGGGCGCTACGAGTGGGCCGGGATGATGCCGGAGAGCCAGCTTCCCGCCCTGCACAATCCGCCCAGGGGCTTCGTCGCCACCGCCAACCAGATGAACCTGCCCGCCGATTATCCGGCCAACCGCACGACCAGCTACGAGTGGGCCGACCGCTCGCGGATCACCCGCATCGAGGAGGTTCTGGCGGGGCTGCCCAAGGCGACCCTGGCCGATTCCATGGCCTTGCAGACCGACAGCCACGACGCCCTGTCGCGCCGCACCATCGCGCTTTTGAAGGGCTTGAACGCGCCCGATCCGCCGCTCGCCAAGGCCCTGGAGCTGCTCCGGACCTGGGACAATGACGAGACCACCGGCAGTGCGGCCGCGGCCATCTATCAGGTCTGGGTCAGCGGCCACCTGGGCCGCGCCGTGGTCGCCTCGACGATCCCTTCGTCCGCCCGCGCGCTGGTCGGCTCCGGCAGTCTCGATGGCGTGGTGACCTGGCTGGAGTCGCCGCAGGCCGCGGCAACCCGCGACGGCCTTTTGCTCGCCAGCCTCGCCGAGGCGCTGGGCGACCTGAGGGCCCGCCTGGGCCCCGACATGGCGACCTGGACCTGGGGCCGGCTGCACCACGCCGACTTCACCCCGCCGATCGCCGTCCTCGCCGACCGCCAGCTCGCCCAGCAGCTGGGCACAGGCGCGCTGGAGATTCCGGGCTCCGCCCAGAGCCCGCGGGCGGCCACCTACCGCGCCAGCGATTTCAACCAGATCGCCGGGGCCTCGGTCAGGCTGGTGATGGACGTCGGCGCCTGGGACAATTCCGTCGCCGTGAACACGCCAGGCCAGTCCGGCGACCCCTTCAGCGTCCACTACCGCGACCTCTTCCCGCTCTGGGCCACCGGGTCCTACGTGCCGTTGGACTTCAGCCGCGCCGCGATCGACCACGACGCCGAGCTGGTGGTGACGCTGACGCCGGGCCGGTGAGGTGATGAGGATCACGAAGCTTGCCGTTGCGTTCGCGGTCCTTCTCTCGGCCACGACCGCTCACGGTCAGATGACGGCGGGGAGCGGCGCAGCCGGGATCGCCGACATCGAGGCCTGTTCCGGCAATGACCCGGCCAAGGCGGTGACCGCCTGCACGCGGATCATCCAATCCAGGAACATAGGCCAGCCCGACCTGATAGCCGGCGCCTTGCGGAACCGGGGCTTCCTCTACCAGAGCCGCGGCGACCTGCCCCGGGCCATCGGCGACTACGATGCAGCGATCAAGCTGGGGCAAGCCGCGACGCCAGCGCCGGCGCTGGCCCGGGTCTACGTCAACCGCGGCCTCCTGCGGGCCGCCCGTGGCGAGGACGCCCTGGCCCAGGCCGACAACGACGCCGCGATCGCCCTCGACCCCAAGGTCGCTTCCGCCTACCTCAACCGCTCGGCGCTGGAGATGAAGCACGGCCAGCAGGACAAGGCATTGGCCGACCTGAACGCGGCGGTGAACCTCGACAGCCGCGACTCGGCGATCCTGGTCAGCCGAGGTGCGATCTACGTAAACCGTGGGGACGTCGACCGCGCCATCGCCGACTTCACCGCGGCCATCTCGGTGAACCCCGCCGACGCCAACGCCTGGCGCGGCCGCGGCCTCGCCTACCAGCGCAAGGGCGACTCGGCCCACGCCAGCGCGGACTCCGCCGAGGCGCTGCGGCTCAATCCCAACAGCGCCGGCGCGCATCTGCAACACGCCATGGCGCTGCGGGCCAGCGGCGATCCCGAGCGCGCCATCGCCGAATTCAGCCGCGCCATCGCCATGGATCCCGGCGACGCTGCGGCGATCAAGGCCCGCGGCGACGCCTATCTGGCCACCGGCCACCGCGACCTGGCCATCGCTGACTTCTCCCAGGCCGTCGCGCTCGAACCGCGGTTCGGCGACGCCTATGTCAATCGCGGCGCGGCCTATCTGGCCAAGGCCGACTGGGACCACGCTATCACCGATTTCGGCAAGGCGATCGAGATGAACCCCTCGCAGGTTGTCGCCTACCTTGACCGTGGCCAGGCGCTGACGGCGCGGGGCGACCAAGACCTGGCGCTGGCCGACTTCGAGGCCGCGGTGCGGCTGCAGCCGGATTCGGCGATCGCCTACCGCAACCGAGCCTTCCTGGAGCACGCCAAGGGCGACAACCGCAGGGCCGTCGTCGACTACACCAAGGCGCTGGAACTGGATCGCAGGGACGAGGAGGCCTGGCGTGGACGCGGGCTGTCCCACCTTGATGCGCACGACATGGACGCCGCCATCGCCGACCTCAGCCAGGCCATCGCTCTTAACGGCGGGGACGCGCTGGCCTTCCACTTCCGCAGCAAGGCCTATGCCGCCAAGAACGACCTGCGCCGGGCGGGAGCCGACGATTCCGAGGCGATCCGCCTCGATCCACGGCTGGCACAGCGGGCGTCGCGCTAGATGCGACCGGTCACCGGGATCAGCGCGCCGGTGACGGCGCTGGCCTCCTCGCCGGCCAGGAACAGCATAACCGCGGTCAGTTCCTCCGGCGTCACCCAGGTCGCGAAATCCGCCTTGGGCATGTCGGCGCGGTTGGCCTGGGTGTCGATAATCGAGGGGAGCACGGCATTGACGGTGACGCCGTCGGACTTCAGTTCCTCGGCCAGGCTCTCGGTCAGGCTGTGCACGCCCGCCTTGGACGCCGCGTATGGCCCCATGCCCATCGAAGCCTTCAGCGCGGCGTTGGCGCCGACATTGACAATGCGGCCTGACCTGCTCTCCCGCAGATAGGGAATGGCCGCGCGGCTGGTGTTCGCGGCGGTCTGGACGTTCATCAGGAACAGCCGATGCCAGCCCTCGGCCAGGCTGGTCTCCAGGGTCTCCCACCGGAAGCCGCCGGCGATGTTCAGGAGCACGTCCAGGCCTCCGAAGCGGTCGGCCACGGCGTCGATAGCCGCTCCGGCCGCCACGGCGTCGGTGAGGTCGACGCCGCCCAGCACAAGCACGCCGTCGCCGCTCGGCAATCCCGGGGGCGGCGTCTTGGCGAAGTCGATCAGCGCGACGCGCGCGCCCTGCGCCACCGCCGCCTTGGCGACGGCCGAGCCCAGGACGCCCGACGCGCCGGTGATGGCGAAGACGCGTCCGGCCATGGCGAGACGGAGTCTAGAGCCGCTCGACGATCGTCACGTTGGCGAGGCCACCGCCCTCGCACATGGTCTGCAGGCCCCACTTCTTGTCGCGGGCCTTCAGCGCGTGCAGCAGGGTGGTCATCAGCTTGGTGCCCGAGGCGCCCAGCGGGTGACCGAGCGCGATAGCGCCGCCGTTGACATTGAGCTTCGCCGGGTCCGCGCCCGTGGCCTTCAGCCAGGCCACCGGCACCGAGGCGAAAGCCTCGTTCACTTCGAAGAGGTCAATGTCGTCGATCGACATGCCGGCCTTCTTCAGCGCGCGCTCGGTGGCCGGAAGCGGGGCTTCCAGCATGATCACCGGGTCATGGCCGATCAGCGTCAGATGGTGGATGCGGGCCAGCGGAGTGAGGCCATATTCCTTCAGCGCCTTTTCCGAGACCACCATGACGCCCGAGGCGCCGTCGCAAATCTGGCTGGAGGTGGCCGCGGTGATCGCGCCGCCTTCGCGCAGCAGCTTCACGCCCTTGATGGCGTCGAGGCTCGAGTCGTAGCGGATGCCCTCGTCGCTATCGTGGCGGACCGTGGAGCCTTCGTCGCCCTTACCGTCCTTGCCGTCGATGGCGATGATCTCGTTCTTGAAGGCGCCGGCCTGGGTGGCGGCGATAGCGCGCTGGTGCGAGTTGTAGGCGTATTCGTCCAGCTGATCCTTGGTCAGGCCGTACTTGGCGGCCATCATCTCGGCGCCCATGAACTGGCTGAATTGGATGTTCGGATAGCGCTTCTGCTGGTTCGGGCTCATCGGATTGCCGAAGCCCTCCTTGGCCGGCAGGGCGACGGAGAGGCCCATCGGCACGCGGGTCATGCTCTCGACACCCGAGGCGATCACCACGTCCATGGTGCCGCTCATCACCGCCTGGGCGGCGAAGTGCAGGGCCTGCTGCGAGGAGCCACACTGACGGTCGACGCTGGTGGCCGGCACACTTTCCGGAAGCTTGGAGGCCAGCACCGCGCCGCGGGCGATGTTGGTGGCCTGCTCGCCCACCTGCATGACGCAGCCCATGACCACGTCCTCGATCACCGCCGGATCGACGCCGGTGCGATCGACGAGTTCGTTCAGCACCACCGCGCCCAGGTCGGCCGGGTGCCATTCGCGGAGACGTCCGCCCTTGCGTCCGCCGGCGGTCCGCGTCGCAGCTACGATATAGGCTTCGGCCATAGCCTTAAGCTCCCTGGTGAAATCCAAACGCCTCTATTGGCGCGTCAAAACGACTGTATGAAGGCGCCGCTGCGTAAGACAAGACCGGTTGACGCGAACGTCAACGTGTCTGCGGCTCGGCCTGGGTGGGCGGGTCGAGGATAGTGGTTGCCGCTGCGCCGAAAGACGGCCATGCGGAAACCGAAACGTTGAAACTTAGGGGCGCCTTCGCGCGCCGCCCCCGCGAGCACGACCGGCTTGTCCATCGCCAGGCAAGGCGCCGAACCCGCCACCGCCGGCCACGACGAGGCTTCGTCCAGCCCCGCGGAGCCGGTCTACAAACGGGTTCTGCCGGGCGATCACCTGGCGCTGGAACTAGTCCGCGAACGTGTCCTGCAAGATGCCTTCCAGCCAATCGGCGTCGACCTGATCGAAGGCGGCCGGACTTTCGGCATCAACGTCGAAGACCGCGATCAGGCGGCCCTGCGCGTCCACCACGGGCACCACGATCTCGCTCTTGGCGCGGCTGTCGCAGGCGATGTGATCGGGGAAGGCCTCGACGTCCTGCACGATCTGGGTCTGGCGCGTGCGCGCCGCCGTTCCGCAAACGCCGCGGCCGAAGGCGATGCGCAGGCAGCCCAGCGTGCCCTGGTAGGGCCCGACCACGAGTTCCTCGCGCTTGTCCGGATCGACGACGTAGAAACCGGTCCAGAAGAAGTGGTCGAAGCTGGCGGCCAGCATGGACGTCACCGTCGCCATGCGCGCCGTCAGGTTGGGCTCGCCCTCGAGCACCGCGGCGATCTCCTCGGCCACGGCGGCGTACCGCGTCGCCTTGTCGGTGGGCAGAATCTTGTCGTTGAAGGCTTCGGCCATGGAAGCAGCATGTAGCGATCCGCGCCGCGCTGGACAAACCCTCCCGGCGCGGCCTTTGTAAGCGCGCTTCAAGTTCGGGGATCATCTATGCGTCTTACTTTGCTCGTGTCTGCCCTCGCGATTGCGTGTGCGTCATCCGTCACTGCGCCGGCTTCGGCCCAGGTGCCAGAGGGACCCAACCGCCTCTTCCAGGGCCGCGACATCTTCGGCCTGCGCGCGGCCGGCGACCCGCAGGTGCGTCCCGACGGCGGCATGGTCGCCTATGTCCGCACGACGCAGGACATCATGACTGACAACGGCCACCCGTCGATCTGGCTGGTGGACCCCGCGACAGGCGCCCAGACGCCGCTGGCGGCCGATGACACGGCCAACCTGCAGCCGGTCTGGTCGCCGGACGGTACGCGCATCGCCTACATCTCCGCCGGCCCCGGGGGCGCCCAGCTATATGTGCGCTGGATGGCCACTGGCCATTCCGCCAAGGTCGCCAACCTTGAGCAGGCGCCCAACGCCATCACCTGGTCGCCGGATGGCAAGACACTGGCCTTCGTCATGCTGACGCCGGTTCCGCCGCTGCCGCTGGGCGCGCCGATGGCGGCGCCTCCCGGCGCCCACTGGGCCGAGCCGCTGCACCTGATCGACCGCGTCACCTATCGCCGCGACGGCGCGGGCTATGTGAAACCCGGCTACCGCCACCTGTTCACGGTCTCCGCCGACGGCGGACAGCCGCGGCAGATCACCTTCGGCAAGTTCGATGAGGGCGGACAGCTGACCTACACGCCGGACGGCAAGAGCCTGTTGTTCTCGTCCAACCGCTCCAAGGACTGGGAACGCGACGCCGGCGAAAGCGACATCTTCTCGGTCTCGACCGCCACCGGGGTGATGACCCAGCTGACCACCCGCAAGGGCCCCGACCAGGCGCCGACCCCTTCGCCGGACGGCAGCAAGATCGCCTATGTCGGCTTCGACGACCAAGGCCACCGCGGCTACGACAACGTCCACCTCTACGTCATGGACGCCGACGGCAAGAACAGCCGCGTCATCACCGGCGACTTCGATCGCAGCGTCGGTCGCCCGGCCTGGGCCGCCGACGGCAAGAGCATCTACGTCGACTACGCCGACCACGGGGTCACCAGGATCGCCCGCGTCACCCTCGACGGAAAGATGACCGACGTGGCCGCGGGCCTGACCGACGGTGCGGAGATGGACCGTCCCTATACCGGCGGCGAGTTCTCAGTCGGCAAGAACGGGCTGGTGGCCTTCACCATGGGCGATGCCCTTAGCCCGCCCGACATTGCGGTGGTCAAGGCCGGCAAGGCCGTTAAGCTCACCCACCTGAATGACGACCTGTTCGCCGACAAGACCCTGGCCAAGGTCGAGCCCCTGGCGGTGAAGTCGTCCTACGACGGCAAGCCGATCGACGCCTGGCTGGTCACCCCGCCCAATTTCGATCCGTCGAAGAAGTATCCGCTGATCCTGGAAATCCACGGCGGGCCGTTCTCGGCCTACGGCCCGGTGTTCTCCACCGACGACCAGCTCTATGCGGCCGGCGGTTACCTGGTGGTCTACGCCAATCCCCGCGGCTCGACCTCCTATGGCGACGCCTTCGCCAACGAGATCGATAAGAACTATCCCAGCCACGACTACGACGACCTGATGAGCGCGGTCGACGCCGCCGTCGCCAAGGGCTCGGCCGATCCGAACCACCTCTATGTCACCGGCGGCTCCGGCGGCGGGGCGCTGACCGCCTGGATCGTCGGCAAGACCGGCCGCTTCCGCGCCGCGGCCGCCCAGAAGCCGGTGATCAACTGGACCAGCGAGGTCCTGACAACGGACGGCTACAACTTCATGGCCACCTCCTGGTTCGGCAAGATGCCGTGGGAGGACCAGGCGAACTACTGGCGCCGCTCGCCACTGTCCCTGGTCGGCAATGTCGTGACGCCGACCCTGGTGATCGTCGGCACCGACGACCACCGCACCCCCCCCTCGGAGGCCGAGCAGTTCTTCGACGCCCTGCAACTGCGCGGCGTCGCCAGCGAGATGATCCAGGTGCCCGGCGCCTCGCACGGCGGGCTGGCCGAACGGCCGTCGCAGGCTGCGGCCAAGGCCGCGGCGATCATGGCCTGGTTCCACCGCTACCAATGAGCCCGCAAGCCGCCCTCACCGGACTGGTGCTCGCCGGCCTCGTCGCCGGCGGTGCGAGCGCCGCGCCGCCCCGTTCCGCCGGGATCAAGGACCCGGACACCAAGGCCTGGTGGCAGATCGCCGAGGCGCTTTCCTCGGACGCCATGGAGGGCCGGGACATCGGCTCAGCCGGCTACGATCGCGCCGCCGACATCGTGGCGGCGAAATTCAAGGCCGCGGGCCTGAAGCCGGCCGGAGACAAGGGTGGCTGGTTCCAGGTCTTCCCGGTGCACGAGAGCCGCGTGGAGAAGGACGGGACGAGTTTCGGCGTGATCCAGGACGGGGGCAAGGAAACGCCGCTGGTCTTCCTGCACGACATCACCGTCCGGCCCACCGACCAGCTGCCGGCGGGACTGGACGCGCCGATGACGTTCCGCGGCTATTGCGGACCGAAAGACCTTGAGGGCGCCAAGGGCAAGGTGGTGATCTGCTTCAACACCAAGCGCGCGGGCCTGCCCTCGGCTGGACAGCGCATCCAGGCCGCGGCCGCCGCCGGCGCGGCGGGCGTGATCCAGGTGGATGATCCCTATTTCACCATCGAGCCGCCGCGCTGGCCTGCGGCCTATGCACGGTCCGTGACGATCGCCGGAACCGCGCCGCCGGCCGCCGCGGCCTTGCCCGCAATGACGCTGAGCGCGGATGCCTTCAAGACGGCGATCGCCGGCGCCGACCATGACCCCGCGGAGATCTTGAAGCTGGGCGGCGACAGCCAGCCCTTGCCGGCCTTCGACGTTCCCGGCCGCCTCCACGCTCAATTCCATCTGACCAGGCGTGACTTCACCGCCAAGAACGTGCTGGCCGTCCTGCCGGGCCGCGACCCAGGGCTGAAGAGCCAGTACCTGGCGCTTACGGCTCACCTCGACGGCTACGGCTATGGCGAGCCGGTGAAGGGCGACAATCTCTATAACGGCGCGCTGGACGACGCGGCCTATGTCGGCACGCTCATCCGTTTCGCCGACAAGCACAAAGACAGGCCGCTGCGCCGCAGCGTCGTGGTCGCCGCCTTCACGGGCGAGGAGAAGGGCCTGCTCGGCGCCCACTGGTTTGTGGACCACCCGACCGTACCCAAGGCCGAGATCGTCGCCGACATCAATCTCGACCAGCTGCGCCCGCTATTCCCGCTGAAGATCCTGACCGAGCTGGCCGTGGACGACACCACGCTCGGCCGTACGGCCCGCGAGGTCGCCGCCTCGATGGCGATCCGCATCCAGCCCGACCCGGAGCCGGAGCGCAGTCTGCTGACGCGGGCCGACCATTGGCCGTTCATGCAGGCCGGCATTCCCGGGACCGGCTTCATCTTCGGCTACGAGCCGGGGACCGAGGCCGAGCAGCGCTATCGCGAGTGGTATCAGATCCGCTACCACCGCCCGCAGGACGACCTGACCCAGCCGATGGATTTCCAGGCGGCCGGGGCGTTCAATCGCTTCTTCTACAAGCTGGCCGAAAGCGTCGCCGACGCCGACGACAAGCCGGCGTGGCTGAAGCCCCCGCCAAGCGCGCGCTAAGCCACCTCGGCCCGCGCGCCGCCGCCGGGCTTCACCTGCGGCGGGACGGCCGCCGTGGTCAGGGCGGCGAAGAGATCGGCGGCCTGGATCGGCTTGGCCACATGGCCGTCCATGCCGGCGGCGGCGTACTGGTCCACGTGATGCGACATGGCGTTGGCGGTCAGCGCCACGATCGGGGTTCGGGTGCGGCCTGTGGCCAGCTCCTTGGCGCGGATGTGCGCGGTGGCGGTCAGGCCGTCCATCACCGGCATCTGGATGTCCATCAGGATCACGTCCCAGTCGCCGCTCTCCCAGACCTCGACGGCCAGCCGGCCGTTGTCGACGACGGTGGGATTCACGCCCATCTGATGCAGCAGGGTCTTCAGGACCAGCTGGTTGACGGCGTTGTCCTCGGCGGCCAGCACGCGCAGCGTGATTTCCGAAGGCTCGGCGCACAGTTCCGGCATGCCGCCCGACCCGGCGGACTTTTCCGCGCCGATCCATTCGAGCGGGACGCGCAGGGTGAATTTCGAACCCAGGCCGAACTCGCTCTCCACGCTGATCTCGCCAGCCATGAGCTGGGCGAGTTCGCGGCAGATCGCCAGGCCCAGGCCGGTGCCGCTTCGGCGGCACCGGCC
>NZ_SSMZ01000070.1 GCF_004799395.1 Phenylobacterium sp. | reverse complement strand
GCGCGCGCCTGACCGCCTTCCTCGACAGCGAATACGCCCAGGCGATGAATTTCAGCCCGCAGCAGTCCAGCTCCTTCGGCAGCAAGGAGGGCTTGGACAAGCTGAACGACCTCAGCGACGCGGCCGACCTGCAGCGCCTGGAATGGCGGCGCGGCAGCGTGGCGCGCCTGAAGGCCCAGTTCCAGCGGGCCAAGCTGCCGCTGGACGCGCAGATCAGCTACGACATGTGGATCGACGAGCTGGACTCCGCGGAGCTCGCTTACAAGTTCCGCGATTACGAATACGCCGTGGGCCAGATCCAGTCGTCCCTGCCGAACTTCCTGATCGGCTCGCACCTGGTCGAGGCGCCCTCCGACATGGTCGCCTACAACGCCCGCGTCATGGCGATGGGCCACGCCATGGACCAGGTGCGCGAGCGCGCCCAGGCCTCCGTCGCCAAGGGCATCCGCATGCCCCGCTTCCAGTACGAGCGCGCGATCGCCGAGAACAAGAAGCTCACCTCCGGCCAGCCGTTCGACGCCGCCGGCCCGGATTCGCCCCTCTGGGCCGACGCCAAGGCCAAGGTCGGCAAGCTGCAGGCCGCCGGCAAGGTCACGCCCGAAGAGGCGCAGAAGCTGCTGGAGGGGACGAAAACCGCGCTCTTGACGGGGATGAAGCCCGGCTACCAGCGGATGGCCGACTGGCTGCAGAGCGATATCGCCAACGCCAAATCCGGCAAGGTGGGCGCCGTCACCCTTCCCAATGGGCTGGCGTGGTACGCCGCGGCCCTGAAGCTGCAGACCCGCACCGACCTCACCGCCGACCAGATTCACGCCCTGGGGCTCTCGGAGGTGAAGCGCATCCAGGGCGAGATGGACGCTTTGGCCAAAAAGGCCGGGTTCCCGGACGCCGAGACCTATTACAAGGAGCTGCAGCGGCTCGACCCGGCGCAGCCCTACAACGACCAGAATCGCGCCGAGATCCTTAAATATTCCAATGACCTGATCGCCAACGACCGCACCCATCTGGGGTCGATGTTCCACGTCCTGCCGATCTACGGCATCGAAGTGATCCGCGAGCCCTCGTTCAGCGAGGTGGCCGGCGGCGCGGCGCACACCAATGGGGCCAGCCCCGACGGCAAACGCCCGGGCCGGGTCTATCTGCACATGCTAGGCAAGACGCCGATGCGCGCGAGCCTGCCCGACCTGATGTGCCACGAGGGCATCCCGGGTCACGCCATGCAGGGAGACATCCGGGTGCGCCAGAAGGATGTGCCCAAGTTCCGCCTGGCCGCCCGCAACGCCGCCTTCAACGAGGGCTGGGGTCTCTACTCCGAGTATCTCTGCAAGGAGATGGGCGTCTATCCGGACATCCCGTCCGACTTCATGCGCCTGGACGGCGAGCTGTTCCGCGCCGTGCGCCTGGTCACCGACACCGGCATCCACGCGCAAGGATGGAGCGAAGAGCAGGCGATCGACTACCTGAAGACCGTCGGCCACCGCAGCGACGACACTGCCCGCGCCGAGACCCGCCGCTACATCGTCGGGCCCGGCCAGGCCACAGCCTACAAGATCGGCATGATCCGCATCATGCAGCTCCGCGACCAGGCCTCGAAGGCGCTCGGCCCGAAGTTCGACATCAGGGCCTTCAACGACATGATCATCGCCTCCGGCTCGCTGACGCTGTCGGTGCTCGACATGCGGGTTAAGGCCTGGATCGCCGAGCAGAAGGCAGCGTGACAAAGGCCTCTCCCCTGCGAAGCGAGAGGGGGAGGGTGGAGAGAGGGCGGCGGAGGCCTCGCCGCCGGCATGATAATCCAGCCATCGCCAAGTTGGAACATGGCTGAACCGGTGGTTCGAGGGTGACGCGGAGCCGCCCTCTCCCTACCCTCCCCCTCTCGGCTGCGCCGGGGGAAAGGCGTCCAAGTTGACGCCAGCGTCATTTTTGGGCATCGAAGCCGAATGAGCGATCCAGCCGCGCATGTGGTGATCCTGGGGGCCGGCCATGCGGGGGGCACGGCGGCGGCCCTGCTGCGCCAGTATGGGTTCGAGGGGCCGATCACGCTCATCGGCGAGGAGCCGATCCCGCCCTATCAGCGGCCGCCGCTCTCCAAGGCTTGGCTCAAGGGCGAGGCCGATGCGGACTCCCTGGCCTTGAAGCCGCTGGAATTCTACCCCGAGCACAACATCGACTTCCGCGCCTCGACGACCGCCACCGCCATCAACCGCGGGGCCAAGACGGTGGCGCTCTCCGACGGATCGAGCCTCGCCTACGATGTCCTGATCCTGGCCACCGGGGCGCGGGCCATCGCCCTGCCCATCCCGGGCGCGGACCTGAAGGGCGTGATGTTCCTGCGCACCGCCGCCGACGCCGAGACACTGAAGGCGACGGTGGGGCCGGGCAAGACCCTGGCCGTGGTCGGCGGCGGCTATATCGGGCTGGAGGTGGCCGCCTCGGGCCGGGCGCTGGGCGCGGAGGTCGTGGTGCTGGAGCGCGAGGACCGCCTCCTGGCCCGCGTCGCCTGCGAGACGCTGTCGGCATTCTTCAAAAGCTACCATGAGGCTCACGGGGTGACCTTCGAGCTCGGCGCCACGGCGACGGCCTTCGAAGGGCAGGACGGTCATGTCACCGGCGTCACCCTGGCCGATGGCCGCACCGTGCCTTGCGACGCCGTGGTGGTCGGGGTGGGCGCCCACCCCAACGACGAGATCGCCAAGGACTGCGGCCTGGACACAGCCCGCGGCATCGTCGTCGACCTGGAGGCGCGCACATCCGATCCGTCGATCTTCGCCATCGGCGACGTGACGCACCGGCCGATGCCGATCTACGACCGGATGTTCCGCATGGAGAGCGTGCCTAATGCGCTGGAACAGGCCAAACAGGCGGCCAGCGCAATCGTCGGCCGGCCGCCGCCACCGGGCGAAACGCCCTGGCAGTGGTCGGATCAGTACGATCTGAAGCTGCAGATCGCCGGCTACGCCTTCGACGTCGACGAGATCCTGCTCCGCGGTGACCCGGCGTCAGGCAAGTTCGCGGTGTTCCACCTGAAGGGCGATCTCGTCCAGTCGGTGGAAGCGATCAATTCACCGCCTGAGTTCATGATGGGCAAACAGCTCATCGGAGCGCGGCGTCCGGTGGACAAGGCCAGACTTGCAGACCCCACCGTTTCCATGAAAGAGGTCGCTGCTTAAGGGCGGCCCGTCGAGGGACTAATGGCGAAGATTACCTACATCGAGCACGACGGAACCGAGCACGTCATCGACGTGAAGAACGGGCTCAGCGTCATGGAAGGCGCGGTGAAGAACAACATCCCCGGCATCGACGCCGACTGCGGCGGCGCCTGCGCCTGCGCCACCTGCCACGTCTATGTGGACGAAGCCTGGCGCGCCAAGACCGGCGAGAAGTCGGCCATGGAAGAGTCGATGCTGGATTTCGCCGAGAACGTCGAGGACAACTCAAGGCTCTCCTGCCAGATCAGGGTGAGCGACGCGCTGGACGGCCTAGTGGTGCGGATGCCGGAGAGCCAACACTAGAGCATTCGACATCTAAGTTGATGCATAGCCGTCGTGGCGGAAATAGTTGGCGCATTCCTGCGGGGTGAAGGCGTCGAGCACGTGGCCGATGCGATCCCAGAG
>NZ_SSMZ01000007.1 GCF_004799395.1 Phenylobacterium sp. | reverse complement strand
TTCATGCTGTTCACCATGGGCAACGTCGGCCTGCCGGGCACGAGCGGCTTCGTCGGCGAGATCCTGACCATGACCGGGACCTACGGCGTCTCCACCTGGACGGCGATCGTGGCCGCGACCGGCGTGATCTTCTCGGCGGTCTATGCGCTGACGCTTTATCGGCGGGTGGTGTTCGGCACGATCACCAATCCGAAGCTCGCCGACATCACCGACCTGGATTGGCGCGAGGTGGCGATCTTCGCCCCGCTGATCGCCGCCACTCTGGTGCTGGGCGTCCAACCCGGCCTCGTCATGAACCTCACCCAGGCCTCCGTGGACCATCTGGTCTCGGCCTACCAAGCGGCCATCGGGGGCTAAGACCTACTCCATGACCTTCTCCGCCGACCTCGGCCTGGCCTACCCGGAACTGATCCTGGCGATCGGCGCCCTGGTGCTGCTCGTCGCCGGCGCCTTCGCGCCCAAGGCCGCCCGCGCCGTGGGCTGGGCGGCCGTCGCTGTCCTGGCCGCCGCCGCCTACCAGGCCGCCACCGGCCCGTTCGGCAAGGGCTTCTCCGGCGGCATCATCTCAGACGCCGGCTCGGCCTTCGCGCAGGTGGCGATCTATGCCTCCAGCGCCATCTGCATCCCGCTCGGCCAGCGCTGGTTCGAGCGACGGGGCGTCGACAATTTCGAGTTCCCGATCCTCATCCTCCTGGCCGCCCTCGGCATGGGGATGATGGTCTCGGCCGGCGACCTGATCTCACTCTACGTGGGTGTCGAACTGCACAGCCTGGCGCTCTATGTCCTGGCCGCCATGCACCGCGACAACGCTCGGGCTTCGGAAGCCGGCCTGAAGTACTTCGTGCTCGGCGCGCTCTCGTCCGGTCTGCTGCTCTATGGGGCGAGCCTGGTCTATGGTTTCGCCGGCTCGACGCTCTTCAGCGACATCGCCGCGGCCGTGCATCACGGCGCCTCGACGGGCGTCCTGTTCGGACTCGTCTTCCTGATCTGCGGCCTGGGCTTCAAGGTCTCCGCCGCGCCGTTCCACATGTGGACCCCGGACGTCTACGAGGGCGCGCCAACTCCGGTCGTGGCTTTCTTTGCCGCCGCGCCGAAGCTGGCCGCCATGGTGCTGTTCGCCCGACTACTGGGACAGGGCTTCGGCGGGGCGATGATCCAATGGCAACAGGTGCTGGTGGCGCTCGGCCTGATCTCCATCGGCGTGGGCGCCTTCGCAGGGCTGGCGCAGAAGAACCTGAAGCGCCTGTGGGCCTATTCCTCCATCGCCAATGTCGGCTATGCGATCATCGGCTTGTCGGCCGGCAGCGCCGAAGGCGTGCAGTCGATGCTGGTCTTCATGGTGCTCTACATGGTCGACGTGACCGGCTTCTTCGCCTGCCTGGCCGCGCTCAAGCGCCAGGGCCGGGACATGGAGACCATCGAGGACATGGCGGGCCTCTTCAAGGAGCAGCCCGGCATCGCGCTCGCCATGACCGCCTTCTCGCTGTCGGCCCTGGGTCTGCCGCCGTTTTCCGGCTTCTGGGCCAAGGTGTTCGTATTCAAGGCCGCGCTGGCCGCCGGCCTGCCCATCGCCGCGGTGTTGGGTCTGGTGGGCTCGGTGGTGGCGGCCTTCTACTATCTGCGCCTGATCAAGGTGATGTGGTTCGACGGGTCCGTGGGCGTGACCGACACCCCGCCCATCGAGGCTCGGATCATCGGTGTGGGCCTGGCGCTGTTCTCCTTCCCTATCGTGCTCGGCGCGCTCATCTGGATCTATCCGGCCGCCGGCCGCGCCGCGCACGCCTTCGGCCTGGTCTAGCTTGTCCGAACATCCCCCGATCGAGGCCCATGCCGAGATCGACTCCACCAATGCCGAGGCTCGCCGCCGCGCCGAGGCGGGCCTGGCTGGCCCCGTCTGGATCACCGCCGGACGGCAGACAGCAGGCCGCGGGCGGCGCGGTCGGGCCTGGTCGACCGAGACCGGTAATCTCGCTGCCACCCTCTTGACCACTACGGACGTCCCGGCGGCGGAAGCCGCGCAGCTATCCTTCGTCGCCGCGCTCGCGGCCTGCGACCTGGCCGACACCTGCCTGGGCGAAGGCGCCGCGCGGCTGAAATGGCCAAATGATGTGCTGGTGTTCGGGCGCAAGGCGGTGGGCATCCTGGTGGAGTCCGGGATGCGGCCGGACGGACGCCTCTGGCTCGGCGTCGGCATCGGCGTCAACCTGGCGCACGCGCCGGAGGGCGTCGAGCGGCCCGCGACCTCGTTCGCCGAGCATATGGCTGGCCCGCCGCCGAAACCGCTGGACGCCCTGGAGGTGCTGGCGACGAGATTCGAATCCTGGCGCAAGCTCTGGGCCACGCAGGGCTTTTCGCCCATCGCTGAGGGCTGGACGGCCCGCGCCCACGGGCTGGGCGAACGCTGTGAGGCGCGACTGCCCAACCGCACGCTTTCCGGGATCGCGGAGGGTATGGATCCGGACGGCGCCCTGCGGCTTCGGCTGGACGATGGCGCACTTGAGCGCATAACGGCCGGCGACGTGTTCTTCGGGGAGGCTTGAGCCATGCTTCTGGCCATCGAACAGGGCAACACCAACACGCTCTTCGCCGTTCATGACGGCCAGGCGTGGATCGCCCAGTGGCGCTCGGCGACCCATTCCACCCGCACCGCCGACGAGTACGCCGTCTGGCTCTCGCAACTCCTGGCCATGGCCGGGCTGCAGTTCGGGGTCTTCAACGGCTGCATCATCTCCAGCGTCGTCCCGCAGTCGATCTTCAACCTCCGCAACCTGTCGCGTCGGTATCTGAAGGTCGAACCACTGGTGATCGGCGAGAACGCCGACCTGGGCATCGAGGTCAGGATCGACAAGCCCAGCGAGGCGGGGGCCGACCGGCTGGTCAACGCCGTCGGCGCCCACGTGGAATATCCCGGCGACCTGATTGTCATCGACAGCGGCACCGCCACGACCTTCGACATCATCGCGGCCGACGGCGGCTTTGAGGGCGGCCTGATCGCACCGGGCATCAACCTTTCCATGGAAGCCCTGCACCAGGCTGCGGCGAAGCTGCCACGCGTGGCGATCCAGAAGCCGCAACGGATCATCGGCAAGGATACGGTCGTGGCGATGCAGTCGGGCGTCTTCTGGGGCTACATCGGCCTCATCGAAGGGCTCATCGCGCGGATCAAGGGTGAGTGGGAGCGGCCCATGACCGTGATTGGCACCGGCGGCGTCGCGTCCCTATTTCATGGGGCGACCATGGCGATCGATACGTTCGATTCCGATCTGACAATCAGGGGCCTGCTCGAGATCTGGCGCCGCAACACCAGTAAGAGCTGATGCCCAAGACGAAAGACGACGAGCTCGTTTTCCTGCCGCTCGGCGGGTCGAACGAGATCGGCATGAACTTCAATCTCTACGGCTTCGGCCCACCGCACGACCGCAAGTGGATCGTGGTCGATCTTGGCATCACCTTCGGCGATCAGACCACGCCAGGCGTCGAGGTGATCCTGCCCGACCCGACCTTCATGGAGGAGAACGCCGACCGCCTGCTGGGCATTGTGCTGACGCATGCCCACGAGGACCACATCGGCGCCGTCGCCTGGCTCTGGCCGCGGTTCAAGGCCCCCATCTACGCCACCCCGTTCACCGCGTTCATTTTGAAGGAGAAGCTGCGCGAAGCCGGCCTCGTGGACGAGGCCGAGATCACCATCGTGCCCCTGGGCGGCAAGATATCCTTAGGCCCGTTCGAGCTGGAGCTGATCACGCTCACGCACTCTATCCCCGAGCCCAACGGTCTGGCCATCCGGACGCCGCTCGGCACGATCCTGCACACCGGCGACTGGAAGATCGATCCGGACCCGCTGCTGGGCGCCATCACCGACCAGGACGCCATCCGCAAGCTGGGCGACGAGGGCGTGCTGGCGATGGTCTGCGACTCGACCAACGTCTTCGTCGATGGCCACGCCGGGTCCGAGGCCGAGGTCCGCGACACCCTGATCCCGCTGATCGGCACGTTGAAGGGCAAGGTCGCGGTCGCCTGCTTCGCGTCCAATGTGGCGCGGATGGACTCCATCGCCCGCGCGGCGGAGGCCAATGGCAGGCGCGTGGTGCTGGCGGGGCGCTCGATGCACCGGATGTCGTCGGCGGCGAAGTCGGTGGGGCTGATGGAAGGGCTGCAGCCCTTCCTCGATGACAGCGAGGCCAAGAAATTCCCGCCGGACAAGGTGCTGTACCTGTGCACCGGCAGCCAGGGCGAGGGCCGGGCGGCCCTGTCGCGGATCGCCGATGGCACGCACCCGCACGTCAGCCTTGGCGCGGGCGATGCCTGCGTCTTCTCCAGTCGGGTGATCCCCGGCAACGAGATCCCGATCCGCAACCTACAGGACCGCCTCGCCGACCGTGGCGTGCGGCTCTACACCGAGCGCGACCACCCGGGTATTCACGTCAGCGGCCACCCTTGCCGTGACGAGCTGGCCGAGATGTACCGCTGGGCGCGGCCGGAGATCTCCGTGCCGACTCACGGCGAGCGTCGCCACCTGCTGGAGCACGCCGCCTTCGCCCGGGACCTGCAGGTGCCGCAACAGGTGACCCCGCGCAACGGCGACATGGTGCGCCTGGCCCCTGGTCGCGCGGCGATCATCGATGAGGTCCCGGCGGGCCGGCTCTACGTGGATGGCGGCATGGTGACGGTGGAGAACGGCGACGCCCTGCGCGAACGCCGCCATGCCGCCTCCAACGGCATGCTGGCGGTCTCGGTCGCGCTCGATGGGAACAGCCGCATCGCGTCGGGACCGCAAGTCCGCGCGCTCGGCCTGCCGTCGGAGCCCGACTATCCGCTGGACGACATCCTCGACGACCTGGCCGACGAAGCCGAGCAGGCGATCGCGCGGCTGAAGGGCGAGCAGCGGGACGTCGACGAGGAAGTGGAAGCCGCCATCTCGCGGGCGATCAAGAAAGCCAGCCAGCGCATCTGGGGCCGCCGACCGGTCGTCGAGACGACGGTGCTGAGGCTCTAAGCCGTTCGAAGCCCCAAGGCCTCGATCTCATCCATCTGCTGGGGCCCAAGCGCGCCCATGGCCTCCGCCGCGATGCATTGCGTGAGTTCCTGACGGTTCTTCACGCCCAGCACGACCGTGTCGATGTTCGGAAGGCTGAGCGCGTAGCGGTGCGCCACGAGGGCCGGGTCCTCGCCCCAGGCCGCGCACAACTCGCGAAAGGACGCCGCGCGATCGTAGTCCAGCCGGTCGGGGCTGTTGGGCGACAGGCTGCGGTCGACGGCAAGCGTCAGCGCCCCGGCTTGGACGGCCCGGATGCCCATGACGCCCAGCCCGCGCGCCTTAGCCTTGGCCGCGATCTCCCGCGGCCGGGCAGGCTCGGCGTAGCGTCTCAAGGCTCCGGGGCTGTCCATCAGGTTGGCGATGGCCTGGATAGCGTCCGGCCGGGGCGTGTGGTCTAGCGCCGCCAGGATGGCTGTCGGAACGCCGATGCCGGTGATCCCCCAGCCGCCAATGCGACCCTGCGCCTTGAGCGCCTCGAAGGCCGGCGCGGCGGCTTCGACGTAGGTCGACCAGGCCGTGGAAAAGCTCGCCTTGTTGGCGTCGCCGTGGGCGAAGCTGAAGCCGTCGGGATGGATGTTGGAATGCAGGAAGAAGAGGTCGACGCGTTCCAGCCGCATGGCCGTGAGGCTGGCCTCCAGGGCCGCGGTCAGACGCGCTGCCACTTCGCCAGGCGGCGCCGCGCCCAGCTGATGTTTGGTCGTGACCCTGACCCCCGCGGGCAGGTGACCGGCGAAGGTCTCGCCGATGAATGCTTCGCAGTTGCGGTAACTGGGCGCGGCGTCGAGCACAGTGATCCCGGCGTCTAGGGCGGCGCGCAGCGTCGCCTTGGCTTCGTCGTGGCTGGTATCACCCCAGATCTGGCCGATCCCGCCGCCGCCGAGGGTCAGGCGGCTCACCTCCCCAAGGCTTCCGAGCATCCCGGTGCGCATGTCGATCCTCTCGTTTGCGGTCACGCTAGCATGTGAACAGGCGGCGCGCGGTAGTTCGCATTAATTATTGTTTGACAGAAAATATTTGGTGCGAGACGCTGCGGTGATCCATCCGGGGAGACCGCCCATGGCTTCCGTCGTCGATATCGCCCTGCCGCGTCCGCCGCCCACGCCCAGCTTCCGCAAGATCCGCGCGGCCAGCCGCGGGTTCGAACTGCTGTTCGCGGCCCTGTTCGTGGGCTTCATCGCTCTAGCGGTGTTTAGCCTGTGGGTCCTATGGTTCTACCAGGGAACCCTGATCACTGTAGGCCCGCGCGGCGGCTTGATTTCCACCACGTCGCCGCCAGCGGACTTCATTCCGTTCCGCAATTGGCCGGTGGGCGAGAAGATCGCCTACACGCCGGATGTCATCTTCCGGGCTATACCGACGATCCTGTTGTGCTGGTGCTTGCGCAGCCTGTTCCGGGGCTATGGCCGGGGAGAGGTCTTCACGGCGCGCAACGCCGGCCTGATCAAGGTCATAGGGGTCTGCCTGATCGCCGCGGCGGCGGCGCCATTCCTATGTCATCTGGTGCTCGCGGCCACTGGCTACGAGATCGACAAGATGTGGGCCCACATGGTCGCTGTGCAGCAATTGGTTCTGGGCGCCGTGGTGTTCGTCATTGCGCTCGTCATGCAGGCCGGCCACGAGATCGAGCAGGACCGCGAGGGGTTCATCTGATGGCCATCGTGATCCGCCTCGACGTGATGATGGCCCGGCGAAAGGTCCGCTCGAACGTGCTGGCCCGCGCCATCGGCATCACCGAGGCCAACCTGTCGTTGCTGAAATCCGGCAAGGTGAAGGGCCTGCGGTTCTCCACCCTGGAGGCCATCTGCCGGGTGCTGGACTGCCAGCCGGGCGACATTCTGGAATTCGTGCCTGACGAGGGCCTCGAGGCCCTCCGGCAGGCCAGCTGACCGTTCGCCTCTGATGACTAGGCCAAGGAGAACCATCGATGATCGGGCGAACGATGGCGCTTGCCTGCAGCCTGGCGGCCCTGTGGGCCGGCGCGGCGCGAGCCGGGATGGCCGATGTCGAGGGCGGCCAGATCTATTACGAGACCTGCGGTTCGGGTCCGCAGGCCATCGTCCTGATCCACGATGGGGTGATCAACTCCGCCAGCTTCGACGACATGGGGCCGATTCTCTGCAGGGACTTCCGCGTCGTCCGCTACGACCGGCGCGGCTATGGCAGATCGCCCGCGGCCAAGGCTCCCTATTCAGCGCAGGAGGACCTGGCCGCGGTGATGGCGGCGGCGAAGTTCGACCATGCCAGCCTTGCTGGGTTCTCGTTCGGCGGCGGCCTGGCGGTCTCCTACGCCATCGAGCATCCGGAGCAGGTCGATCGCCTGATCATCTCCGGCGCCGCCATCAATGGTTTCCAGGTGTCCAGGCACTTCAACTATAGAATTCTGCACATTGTGCTGCCGATGGTCATTGGCGACTTCGACGGCCTCGTCGCCAACGCCCGCGCGGATCCCTGGCTGATTGCGCCCGGGCACGAGGTGGCGAAGGACAAGGCGGCCGCAATGATAAAGGCCAGTCCGCAGGACTTTCGCCATCAGGCCCACGACCCGATCAAGCCGTGGCCTTCGGACCTCAAGCGCATGCCCGACCTCAAGGTCCCGACGCTCATCCTGGAGGGCGAATGGGACATCCCCGATGTGCACGCCATGGCTGGCGCCGCCCAGGTGCTGGTCCCGGGGTCGACCCGCATCGTGGTGAAGGACGCCGGTCACCTCATGCAACTGGAGCATCCACATGAGGTCGCCGATCTGATCGCCGACTTCGTCCGCAAGGCCCGGTAGTCAGCAGCGCTTGCCGAATGCGGCCCGGGCGGCTTTCATGCCCTCAGAGCGAGACGCGGAAAACGCGCCGCCCCAGCGGTCAGGGAGGTCGCCGAATTGTCCGCCTACCAGGGCATCCGTATCGCCGACTTCAGCCAGGGGATCGCGGGTCCCATGGCGGCCATGCTGCTCGGCGACTTCGAGGCCGAGGTGGTCAAGGTCGAGCCGCCGGGCGGAGAGCGGGGCAGGGACCATCCCGGCTATCACGCCTTCAACCGCAACAAACAGGTCCTGACCCTCGACGTC
>NZ_SSMZ01000069.1 GCF_004799395.1 Phenylobacterium sp. | reverse complement strand
CCGAGCCGTGGCAGTTGGGCATGTACGTCCGCGCCTACGCCTACATGCGCAGCCACGGCGCCGATGGCCTGCGCCAGGTCGCCGAGGACGCTGTGCTGAACGCCAACTACATCAAGGCGCGCCTCGCCGCCGAGATGACGCCGGCCTTCCCGGACGGGCCCTGCATGCACGAGGCCCTGTTCGACGACGCCTGGCTGGAAGGGACGGGCGTCACCACCCTCGACTTCGCCAAGGCGATGATCGACGAGGGCTTCCATCCGATGACCATGTACTTCCCGCTGGTGGTGCACGGTGCGATGCTGATCGAGCCGACCGAGACCGAGTCCAAGCGCGAGCTCGACCGGTTCTGCGACGCCCTGCTGGCGCTGGCCAAGGCGGCCAAGGCTGGCGACGCGGAGCGGTTCACCGGCGCACCCTACCTCGCGCCGATGCGCCGGCTCGACGAGACCCAGGCCGCCCGCAAGCCGAAGCTGACCTGGCGGCCGGAGGCGGCGACGCCGCTCGCCGCGGAATAGCCCCTTCCGTAAACGGAAAGAAACTTCGCGTCTGGCGCGAGGATTTCGTGACCGGCTTGCATCGCAGGTGTGGCGCCGGCGCCATCCCGCGGTGAATAGGCGAAATGAGCGAAATTTAACCGAGGCGGCGCCTTTACGACTCTAGAGTGCGTTCGCATATCAAGCTTGCGCAGCGGCGGCTTAAGCCTCCCCTTGAGTCGTGCGCGCGCTCCCAGGTTTCGCTCCAGTGACTTTCGCCATGCCCTCCCTGCGCGTCTATCGCGCCTCCGACGAGTTCGCCCGTGAGTTAGCCTCGCGCCTGGCGCGTTGGCTGCTGCTTGGGCTGGGCGGGCTGATCATGATCGCGGGGCTGATCCTGGCGCCGCTGCCGGGGCACATCGGCCTGCCGCTGCTGGTGATCGGGCTGATGATCGTCCTGCGCAATTCGTTCCGCGCCAAGCGGCAGTTCCTGCGCATGCAGCATGCCCACCCGAACATGGTCTTCCCGATCCGCCGCCTGATGCGGCGCGACCCGGAGATCGTCCCGGTGATGTGGCAGCAGTACCTGCGCCTTGAGCGGCTGCTTCTTCCAAAGCGCGCCCGGTTCGCCGGCCGCAGCCGTCGGGCCCTGAGCCGGCGGATGAAGCGGAAGATGGCCTAGCCGCTTCATGCGACCCAGATACGAAAGCGCCCCGAAGGCAACTTCGGGGCGCTTTCTTCTGTGTTTGAGCGACCCAGGTCTACTGCAGCTTGCCCGCCATCTGCCCGATGGCCGCGTCGATCAGCGGATCGGATTTGGCTCCGGCGATGCGGGCGGCGAGCACGGTCTCGGCCATCTGGGCGGCCAGTTCGCCGGCGGCGGCCTTCACCTCGGCCGCGGCCTGAGCCTCGGCGGTGGCGATGCGTCGCTCGGCCAGCTGGCCGCGGCGCTCGATCTGCTCGGCGAGACGCTCCTGGGCCTCGGCCTGCAGACGGGTGGCCTGCTCCTGGGCGTTGGCCATGATCTCGGCGGCCAGATTCTCGGAATGCTCGCGGTCGGACTGGATACGGGCCAGAAGCGCCTGGGCCTCTTCGCGCAGGCGGTTCGCCTCATCGAGTTGCGCGCGGACCTTGTCGCCGGCGTCGCCCAGGGCCTTCCAGGCGAACTTATGCACGCCGGCGGCGACCAGGACGACCAGGAACACGACGAAGGCGACGCCGACCCAGAAATGGGCGTCGGTGAGCAGTTCCATGGTCCTAGGATCCTCTCGCCGCGGTCAGTTCCGCGGGCGTCGCGGCGCGTCCGGTGAGCTTGCCGACAATGGCGCCGGCGGCCTCGGCGGCGATGCCGGCGACATGGGTCATAGCGGCGTCGCGTGACTGGGCGATCCGCGCTTCGGCAACGCCAGCCTTCTCGGCGAGCTTGGCTTCTTCCTGCGCGAGCTTGGCCGCGACCTCGGCCTGAGCCTTGGCGCGGGCGTCTCCGGCCAAGCGCTGGGCTGCGGCCCTCGCCTGGGCCGTCTCTGCCGCCGCAGCAGCGGCCTGGGCCTCAGCCTCGTCCTTCAGCCGACGGGCGTCGGCGATGTCGCCGCTGATCTTGCCCTCGCGCGCGTCGATCGCACCGCCAACCCGCGGGGCTGCGAACAGGCGAACGAACACCAGCACGACCAGGAACATGATCAGGAACCAGGCGATCTGGCCCGGCCACCACTGGAAGTCGAACTGCGGCAGACCGGCGGGCTTCGCCTCCGGCGCGGCCGTGCTTTCTTGGGTCTCGGTCGCCATCGGCGATCAGCCTCTCAACAGTTCGGGCTCAGGAGCCGAACAGGATGAGCAGCGACACCACGAAGGCGAACAGGCCCATGGTTTCGGTCAGCGCCATGCCGAGGAACAGCATGGTCTGCTGGCTGGACGCGCCCGCCGGGTTGCGGATCGCGGCCTGCAGGTAGCTGCCGAACAGCACGCCGAGGCCAACACCGGCGCCGATCATGCCCATGGCGGCGAGGCCGGCGCCAATGAGCTTGGCGGAGGTGTGGAAGTCGACGACGGAAGCGACGGGGTTCATCTCAGGTAGTCCTCTTTGGAAATTCGTGGGGTTAGTGGCCGTGACCGAAGTTCACGACCTCGTTGAGGTACACGGTGGCCAGCGCCGCGAAGACGAAGGCCTGCAGGATCGCCACCACCAGCTCCAGGCCGGTCAGCGCCACGATCATGGTGAAGGAGAGCGCACTGGGGATGAAGGCCAGGGTCGCCAGGCCGCCGGAGAGCGCCACGATGCCCAGCGCCACCACAAAGGAGCCGAACAGGCTCATCACCACGTGGCCGCCCAGCATGTTGCCGAACAGACGCATGGCCAGCGTCACCGGCCGGACGAAGTAGGAGATCATCTCGATCGGCACCATGAAGAACAGCATGGGCCAGGGCATGCCGGAGGGCGCGAACAGGGTCACGAACTTCGGACCGTGCTTCACGAAGCCCAGGATGAAGACGCTGAAGAAGGTAAGCACGGCCAGAGTCGCGGTCACCGCGAGTTGCGAGGTCACGGCGAAGGTCAGTTCCAGGCCGCCGACGTTGAAGATCGCCAGCACGACGCTCATCAGGTTCAGCACCAGGATGACCAGGAAAAGAGCGAAAATGTAGGGCACGTAAGGCTTGCCCTCCGGGCCGATGATCGGCCCGACCAGCACCCGGTCGATGATGTTGTAGAGGCTCTCGGCCAGCGCCTGACCGCGGTTCGGCACGATCTCGCGGCGCGCGGTAAGTATGAAGAACAGGATCAGGATCGCCGCGCCGGCGATCATGCTGGCCACCGAATTGGTGATCGACATGTCGAACGCCAGCTTGCCGACATGGAAGGTCGGCAGCTCCACAATCTTGTGGATCAGGAACTGGTGCATCGGGTCGATGGCGGGTTGGTTCGCCATGGGCGGCCTTAGTCCTCGTCTTCGTCGTCGGCCGCGACAGGAACCGTCCCGCTCGCGCCCATTGCTGTCTTGTTCGCCTTCGCCGCGGCGCTGACCGCGGTAAAGATCGAGAACCCGGTGCCGATCAGCAAGCCGCCGACCACGCCCCAGGGCTGCGTATGCGCGAAGCGATCCAAGAGCCAGCCAAGGCCGACGCCGCCGAGCACCCCGCCAACCACTTCCCCCACGAAGCGGTAACCCTGCGCCATGGCCGCGTGAGTCTCGGGACTCACCTTGCGGGCTTGCGCCGCCTCCGCCGCTCCCAAGCGCTGATCGAGGCTGGCTAGGGCCTCATCTGGCGGCTCATGGGGGTGTGGCATACGTCGGAAGGCCTGATGACCGAGACGTCGCCGCCACGGCGGGGGCTTTTAGGTCGCGCGGAACCTATAGACCGTGCTGCGGCGCGTCAAGGCTGGGCGAACACAGTTTATCATGTTGTTTTTAAAAGAGATTTGTGAGGTCGCGACACATGGTCCGCGACCTGGGCTCACGGCGCGACGCCTGCCCCGGCGTCAGAGGCGACTCTGGCGCCCGGCTCACTGCGCCGCCATGGCCTCGGCTTGGCAGAGGTCGACGCTGACCAGTTGGGAGACGCCGCGCTCCGCCATCGTGACTCCGAACAGCCGATCCATGCGCGCCATGGTCACCGGATTGTGGGTGATGGCGATGAAGCGCGTCTCGGTGCGCCGGCGCATCTCGTCCAGCATGTTGCAGAAGCGGTCGACGTTGGCGTCGTCCAGCGGTGCGTCCACCTCGTCCAGCACGCAGATCGGCGCTGGCTGGGCCAGGAACACCGCGAAGATCAGGGCCGTGGCGGTGAGCGCCTGCTCGCCGCCGCTCATTAGGCTCATGGTCGCCATGCGCTTGCCGGGCGGGCAGGCGTAGATTTCCAGGCCGGCCTCAAGCGGGTCCTCCGATTCGACCAGGCGCAGCTCCGCCTGGCCGCCCTGGAACAGGGCCTGGAAGAGCGTCTTGAAGTGCTCGTTGATCACCTCGAATGCGGCCAGCAGGCGTTCGCGGCCCTCGCTGTTGAGCTCGGCGATTCCTTCGCGCAGGCGCGCGATCGCGCCGCTCAGGTCGCTGCGCTCGGCCTGCATGGTCTCCAGGCGCGCGGCGTATTCTGCAGCCTCCTCCTCGGCGCGCAGGTTGACCGGGCCAATGGCGTCGCGCTGACGTTCCAGATTGTAGAGGTGGGCCTCGATGCCGCCGGCGTCGGTTGGGATGGCGACCGCCTCGTCGGCCAGGTTCTGGGCCAGGGCTTCCGGCTCGATACGGGCGGTCTCGCGAATCTGGGCGGCGACTTCGGCGAGGCGCGCCGTCGCCGCCTCCGAATGGGCGGCGAGGCTGGCGCGCACCTCGCGGGCCTCGGAGGCGGCGGCCTCGGCGGCCCGCAGGGCGCGGTCGGCCTCGGCGCGGTCGTGCTCCGCGCCGGCCAGGGCGTCGGAGGACTTGGCGCGGCGGGCCTCGGCCACCGACAGTTCATCCAACAGGGCCGCGCGGCGTGTCTCAAGGGTCTCCGGCGCCGCCTTCGCCTTGGCGAGCTCAGCCTCGGACCTTCCGCGGGCGGCGGCCAGGGCTTCGAGCCGCTTGCCCGCGGCGGCGGCGCGGCGGGTCCAATCCTCACGGTCGGCGGTCAGAGCCTCCAGGCGCCGCTCGCGGCCGCCCTTTTCGCGGACCTCGACATCCAGGGCCGCGCGGGCCTCCGCGGCGGCCTCGCGGGCAGGCCCCGCGGCGGCGCGGGCGAAGGTCAGCCGTTCGGCGAGGTCCTCGCTTTCCGCTTCGCTGGAAGCCGCGGCCTGGGCCGTGGCCAGCGCCTGGTCGAGCTCCGCCATCTCCGCGGCGAAGCGGCTGATGACATCGTCCAGGGAGGCGGCGTGGGCCTCCTTGCGGGCGGCCTCGCGGTCAAATCGTTCGAGCGCCGTGCGTGCGGCCAGCGCTTTCTGTTCGGCGGCTGGGGTCTCCCGCCGTGCGGCGCGCAAAGCCTCTTCGATCGCGGCCAGCCGGGCCGCGACGTCCGCCTGCGTCGTCCGAGCGGCCACGGCCTTGGGCGTCAGGGCCTCGATCTCGGCCTCGACTTCGGTCAGCCGGGTCTTTTGCTCCAGACGCACTGCGGCTGGCTTCGGCGCGTCGGCGCGGGCGGTGAAGCCGTCCCAGCGCCAGAGATCACCCTCCTTGGAGACCAGCCGACAGCCGGGCGCGAGGCCGGCCTGCAGTTTGTCGCCGTCCGCCCGGTCGACCAAGGCTGTGAACATCAGCCGCGCGGTCAGGGCGGCAGGCGCCTTCACAAGTCCGACCAACGGCGTCGCGCCTTTTGGCCACGTGGGGGCCTCGGCGTTGCGGCCGCCCCAGAAGGACGGCGCGGACCTGTCCAGCGCCGCGTCCAAGTCGTCTCCCATGGCCGCGGCCAAGGCCTTCTCATAGCCGCGGTCGGGGGAGACGGAGTCCAGCACAGGGGCGAAGCCGCCACGCTTGGCCTGGGCGACCAGGGCGGCAAGCGCGCGCGCCTCGGCGGTCAGGCGGCCGAGCTGTTCGTCCAGCTTACGGGCGGCCTCTCGGGCGGATCCCTCGGTGGCCTGCGCAGCGGTGCGGTCCTCCTCGGCCTTGTCGAGGGCGGCGCGGGCGGCGGCCAGCGCGGTCTCCGCAGCCTCCAGCTCGGCCTTGGCCTGGACGGCCTGCGGGTTGGCGGTGACGCCCAGGGCTTCGCGCTCGGACTTGGCCTGGTCCAGGGCGCGGCGGGTGCGCGACTGGCGCGCCTGCGCCTCTTCCACGCGATGGGCGGCGGCCTCGCGAACGGCCTCCTGGGCGGCGACCTGGGCGGCCAGAGCCTCGACCTCGGCGTCGGCGGCGGCGCGGGCGGCCTCGGCGGCGCGGGCGGCGGCCTCCAGTTCGGGGATGCGCTCGGGCGCAGCCTTGATGGCGGCTTCAAGAGCTTCCAGGTCCTCCGCCAAGCGGGCCAGCGCCGCGCCGGCGTCCTCGACAATGTGCTCCTCGCGGTCGCGGTCGGCGTCAATGCGGGCGAGGTCGCCCGTCAGCCGCTCCATCTCAGCGGCGTGCGCCTCGTGCTCGCGGTCCAGCCGGTCCTTGTCGATAGCCAGCTTGTGCAGGATGGCCGCGGAGATGGTCTCGGCCTCACGCAGCGGCTTGATCGCCTCTTCGGCGGCGGCGGCGCGAGTGGTGGCCGCGGCTGCAGCCCCGGTGGTATCCTCGACCGCCCGGATGGCGGCAGCGGCTTCGGCGCCCAGACGTTCGGCGGCGGCCCTGGCCTCGGCCCATCGCGCGTAGAGCACCGCACCCTGCAGCGAGCGGATTTCGGCCGACAGCTTCCTGTAGCGTTCGGCCTGGCGCGCCTCGCGCTTCAGGCGGCCGAGCGTGGTTTCCAGCTCGCGGGCCACGTCCTCCAGCCGGGCCAGATTGGCCTCGGCGGCGCGCAGGCGCAGCTCCGCCTCATGGCGGCGCGAGTGCAGGCCCGAGACGCCGGCGGCCTCCTCCAGGATCATCCGCCGGTTCTGCGGCTTGGCGGCGATCAGCTCGCTGATCTGCCCCTGCCGGACCAGCGCCGGCGAGTTGGAGCCGGTCGAGGCGTCGGCGAACAGGAGCTGGACGTCGCGCGCGCGCACCTCGCGGCCATTGATCCGATAGGTCGAGCCCTCACCGCGGTCGATGCGGCGGACCACCTCGAGCACCGGATTGTCGTTGAAGGCGGCCGGCGCGCGGCGATCCGAATTGTCGATGGTCAGCGCCACCTCGGCGTGGTTGCGCGAGGGCCGGTTTCCCGAGCCGGCGAAGATCACGTCGTCCATGCCTCCGGCCCGCATGGCCTTGGCCGAATTGGCGCCCATCACCCAGCGCAACGCTTCCAGAAGGTTCGATTTGCCGCAGCCGTTCGGCCCGACGATTCCCGTGACGCCGGGCTCGATCCGGAACTCCACCGGATCGACGAAGGACTTGAAGCCCGAAAGGCGCAGCCGCTGGAAGTGCACGGGAGGTCTAGCGGCCTCCCTTGTTGGCCGAGGGAGCCTTGGTGGCGGCCGCAATGGTCGCGTCGAGCTCTTCGGCGGTCAGCGGCACGGCTTCGATCTTCTTGCCGTTGATGAACAGGGTCGGCGTCGAATTGACCCCGTCCTGATCGGCGGCGCGCTTGGCGCGGCCCACCACCGCGTCCACCGCCGCCTGGTTCTGCAGGCAGGCGTCGAAATGCGCGGCGTCGACGCCATTGGCGGCCCCGATCTCCGCCAGGATCGGCTTGACGTTGCCCTGCGTCCAGCGCGGCTGGCTGCGGAATACCTGGTCGACGACGGTGAAGTACTTGTCGGGTCCCGCGCAACGCGCCAGCAGGAAGCCGGCCGCCGCGACATTTGCCGGCTCGGTCAGCATCTCCTTCAGCGTGTAGCGCACCTTGCCGGTGTCGATGTACTTGGTCTTGAGCGCCGGAAAGACCGCCTCGTTGAAATGGGCGCAGTGCGGGCAGGAGAGCGAGGCGTATTCGATAATCTCGATCTTGGCCTTGGGGTTGCCCAGGCTCAGGTCGTCGGGCGCCGGGGCCGGCGCGGCCAAGGCGGCGCTGGCGGCGAGTGCGGCGGCGGCGGTCAGGACGGAGCGACGGTTCAGCATTCTTCGGCTCCTAGCCCGCGGCCTTGGCGATGGCGGCGTCGAGCTCGGGCAGACTCATCTCACCCTCGATCCGCACGCCGTTGATGATGAAGGTGGGTGTCGAGTCGATCTTGTCTACATGCGCATGGCGCTCGACCCGCGCCGCCAGCTGCTTTTCCGCCGTTGTGTCGCGCATGCAGGCGTCGAGTTGCGCTGGCGTCATGCCACCGGGGTCGGCGGCGATGCGGGCCAGAACCGCGCGCGGGTCGCCGGTGCGGACCATATCATCCTGGCCGCGGAACACTGCGTCTAGCACCGGGAAGTAGCGGTCCGGCCCCGCGCATCGCGCCAGTAGGAAGCCCGCCGCGGCCAGGGCCTGGGGCTCGGTCAGATATTCCTTGAGGGTGTAGCTGACCTTGCCGGTGTCGACGTACTTGGCCTTGAAGGCCGGAAAGACGTCCATGTCCCAACGTGCGCAATGCGGGCAGCTGGCCGAGGCGTATTCGATCACCTTCACCCGCGCCGCCGGATTGCCCAGGCTCATGTCGCCGGGCTGAGCCACCGAGGCGGCGTCGAGGGGCTTCTTCGCGCAGCCATCCAGGGCCAGCCCGCCAGCCGCCAGCACGGCCGCGAGGGCTGCTGCGAGGATGGGGCGGGCGAGGTTCATGGCGGGCAGGATCTCCTAAAGAGGGGCGAGTAAAGCCCGATTCCATCCGGGGCCACCAACAGCGCAACAGGCGATGGCGTCGCGGGCCCGCCTCAGTCCGTAGCTCGGGCCTTGCGCAGGACGCCGCGGCCAAGCGCCAGGAGCGCGCTCTTCAGCTTGCCCTCGGGCGCCGTGGCCAGCTCGCTCCGCAGCCCGGCCTCGGCCGCAGCGTCCAGCGGCGCAAGGCGGCGGCGCGGCTTGGCGGCGGCCTCGTGCTTCTTCTGCAGCGGGCCCTGGACGATGCGCAGCTTCTGCACAGCGTCGGCGCCCAGGAAGAGATTCACCCGGGCCAGGATCTCGTGCGCCTGGTGCTGGATGATCGCCGCCGCCGGTCCGGCCACCCGGATTTCCAGCGAGGATGGGCCGCCATTGCGGCCGCGGGTAAGTTTCACGGGCTCCGTGCGCTTGGCGATCTCGACGCCGACCACCTCGCGCCAGCGGGCTTCCAGAGCGCCGGAGCCCTGGCCGAACTTGGCGTCGAGCGCCTTCAGGGTCTTGTTCAGCGACCGACCGAGCGGCGGCGGCGGCCGGCGGGCCGGGCGCGTGCGCTTGGCGCTCAGGATCTGTAGCGCCTCTTGCGGGCTGGGCAGGTCGCGGCGGGGCATGGGCCAATCTAACGCGCATCCCGCTCGCGCGCGACCGGAGGATGACGATATGAGGAGACGTGAACGCTTCCCGTCTCCGCGCCCAGCTCCTTGCTTGGTACGACGCCAACGCCCGCGACCTGCCGTGGCGCGTCAGGCCGAAGGCGCATGCCGCGGGGATCCGCGCCGACCCCTATCGGGTGTGGCTCTCGGAGGTGATGCTGCAGCAGACCACGGTGCCGCACGCGACGCCCTATTTCCTCAGCTTCACCGCGCGCTGGCCGACCGTCCGGGACCTGGCCGCGGAAGCCAACGGCGAAGTGATGGCCGCCTGGGCCGGGCTCGGCTACTACGCTCGCGCTCGAAACCTCCTGGCCTGCGCCCGCGCCGTGGCGGGCGGCCATGGCGGACTCTTTCCTGACAGCGAAGTGGGCCTGCGCGCCCTGCCGGGTCTCGGCCCCTATACCGCCGCCGCGGTCGCCGCGATCGCCTTCGACGAACCGACCAATGTGGTCGACGGCAATGTCGAGCGCGTAATGGCGCGCCTGTTCGCCGTCGAGACCCCCTTGCCCGACGCCAAGCCGGAGCTGAAAAGCCTGGCGGCGGGTCTGGTCCGCCACGAGCGCCCCGGCGACTGGGCCCAGGCGCTGATGGACCTGGGCGCTACGGTCTGCCGTCCAAAGGCGCCGC
>NZ_SSMZ01000068.1 GCF_004799395.1 Phenylobacterium sp. | reverse complement strand
CTAATAATGAGATCGCGCCGGCGGTCTGCTCTTCGGCTGAGCCACAAGTTCCGCTAGTGGCGCGGTCCAGAACGCGGCCCGGCCTGCTCCGGCGCCCAGCGCCCGCCGGCGCGGGCCGTGGCGGCGTCCTGCGCAGCCTTGGCGCGCCATCGGGCGTGGGTCTTTCGCTGATCCGGGTGCGGTCCGGTCGCCCGCCGTGCTGCATCAGCGACTGCTGGTTCTTCACGGTCTGGCGCGTCTGGATGTTGGGGTAGACCGGCGACGCCAGTACGGCCAGGCAGTTGACCAGGGCGCCAATGCTCACCAGGTCCGTAAGAGTCACGCGTCAGCCCCTGCGGCGTCAGGCTATCCGGCGTCAGGCCCCAGCCGACACCTTCGGCCCGCGCCGGCGCGCGCGCAACACCGCGCCCAAGCCGCCGAAACCCAGGAGCATCATGGCCCATGTCGCAGGTTCCGGAATGGCGATGGCCGTCAAGGTGCTGTCGTAGAAAGCGTGGTAGGTGACGCCGGACGTCAGATCGAGGTCCGTGCCCGTGCCGCTATAGCGCGCCGTCGACAACGGCCCCCCATCGTAAGACGAGGAATACGCGTCGCCGGAAAAGAGATCCGCAAAGTCGGCGCTGCCGGGAGGGTAGACAGACCCTCCGTTGCCGGTCCCGAAGACGCCGAAATTGTAGCAGCAGGTCACGTCCAAGAAGTTCCCGAAAAAGACCTCGGTCAATCCAAGGGAGTCGTTCATAATCGGGAAGTAGACTAGGCCGCCGCCATCAGCGCTGAATGTCGGACGAGCCCCCTCAGACGTATCGAAATCGAAGGTCTCCGTCACGGCGGGGCCCAGCCCGATGCTGCGCGCAGACCAGTCGATGGTGACGAAATACTGGGCGGCGTGTGCGCCTCCCGCCGCCAGGACGAACGCGCCCGCCGCCACGACAGCGATGCCTCGAATACGCATTCGACTCCTCCAGCCGCCCTAGGTCATGCCCTGGCGATACGCGAAACCGGAGGGACCCTAAGGTCGCGACGGCCCAAGGCCCTAGGATGACATTTTTCTACGTCGCCGGCGCCGCCTGGATCTGCAGCGCCAACAGCCGCAGGGCCTGCAGTGAGAAGGCGTAATGGCGCTCCAGGTCCTGTGACAGTTCCGGCGCAAACTGGATCCGCCGCGGGGTGAGCCAGGCGATCAGGCCCGCCACCGCGGCTTCGTGCAGCACCCTGTTCACGTGCGGTCTCGATACGCCCGCAGCGCGCGCGATCTCCGAGCGATCCACCTGGGCCGTCTCAAGGAGACGCTCGCGCCCCGGCGGCTGCTGAAGGAGCAGATATTGCAGGATCCGGAACGCGCCGTCGCGCGTGAGGAAGAAACCGACCGGCACCTCGGGGTTCTTGAACAGGTCCCCGCGGGCCTGGGCCAGCAACCCCATGAACCGCAGCCCCGCGTCGAACGCGGGGATTTCCGAAACCCGGTCGGCCGCCGCGGCGGTCCGCGGCGCGACGACCGCGAGCGCGGTGAGGTCGCTGCGCATGCGATCGAGGAAGTAGCGGCGGAACCCCTCGTGGACGACGAGCCGCCGCTGGGTCCACGCCATCTCGCCCGCCGGCAAGCCGAGGAAGCCGGCCCGAAGGGCGTAGTCGACGAACGCCAGCACGCGGCCGCGGCTGCAGGTCCCGTTCGCCTTGGCGGCGGCGGCCAGGGCGGACACGGTCAGGCCTTCGGGCTCCGCGGCCAGGATCAGCGCCGCGAGGTGCAGCGAGAAGCGGCCCAGGTCCTTGGTGAGCCAGCGTGTCGCCGGGTCCTGGCGCGCAAAATGCGAGATCGCCGCGCGGGCCGCCGTCTCGCAAGCCTCGCGGAAGCGCGGGTCGCTGCGCAAGGCCTCGAAGGCGGCCGGGGAAAGCGGCGGCAGCGCCTCCCAATCCTCAAAACCACGCTCACCCAACGCGCACTGCCTCGATGCCACTCGACTGTGCCGATGAGCTCCCGGGCGGACGGAGTCAAAGACAATCGGCGGGAAGGGACGGGCCTATGGGTCAAAGGCGGACGCTCGTCTGACGACAGGTTGAAGGTCCGCCTTCGGGGCGTAAACCAAGGTCTCCTGCTGGCGCGGCGCTGACGCGCTGCGGGATGTGACCGTAGTGAGTTGGCGAGCCCCCCGGCGCCTAGTTCTGCTCTGCATATAGCTTGATCAGCCGGTACATCAGCTCGCGGCCGTCCATCACCGACTGCACGGCGATGTGCTCATTGAGGCCGTGGATGTTGCCGGCGTCGTCGCCGCGAAACAGGCCGGAGAAGCCGTAGACCGGGACGCCCACGGCGGTCAGCCGGCCGGCGTCGGTGCCGAAGGTCTCCTGCATGGGCGTCACCGGAACGCCCGGGAAAACAGTGTTGGAGGCGTTTTGGATCGGGCCCAGCACCTCTGGTGACAAGGGTGGGGCCGGCGGCCTGACGATCCCGGGGACGGCCTGACTTAGGGAGATTTGCGGATTGTCCACGGCCTTCAGGATCGCGGCTTGGACGGCCGCCAGGGGAGAGCCCGGCAGCGTGCGGCAGTTGATGGTCGCCTTGGCCCGCTGAGGTTGGGCGTTCAGCGCGTGGCCCCCTTCGACCAGAGTCGGGATGCAGGTGGTGCGCAGCATGGCGCGGTAGCTGACGGAGCGGTTGAGGACCGCATTGGCTTGAGGGTCCTGCGGGTCGACGAGGATCCGGCGCATGGCGGCGCCGACCTCCGGTGAGACACGGGGCGCCAGGGCGGTGAAATAGCGCCGGCTGTTGTCATTGAGCTCAGTGGGGAAGGACAGGGACTTCAGGTTGGCCAGCGCCTGACCAAGGGCGATGATGATGTTGTCATCGCGCGGCTTGGAGGAATGGCCCCCGGGGCCGGTGATCTCCAGGGTCCAGGCGCTGAAGGTCTTCTCGTCCGCCATCACGGTGACGGCCAGCCGGTGGCCTTGCGCGTCGAGATCTCCGCCGCCGCCCTCTGTGAGGCCGATCTCCGCGTCGATCAGCTCGCGTTGGGTCTGGGCCAGCCAGCTGGCGCCGTTGACGAAGCCGCCGCCTTCCTCGCCGCAGGTGAGCGCCAGCTTGATCGTCCTGCGCGGGCGCAGGCCCTCGGCGTTGTACCGTACCATGTTGTCGGCCCAGATCGCGTCCTGGCTCTTCATGTCCGAGACACCGCGGCCGTAGAACTGACCGTTCTCCTCG
>NZ_SSMZ01000067.1 GCF_004799395.1 Phenylobacterium sp. | reverse complement strand
GCCAAGGAGGGCGGCAAGCCCGGGCTGTTCGCCGTCCATCTCGACGGCGAAGGCGTCACCCGCGAGGCGCTGCAGACGCTCGACCCGACCCGCGACGCGGCCAAGCTGACCTTCAAGGACACGCCGGCGCGACGGGTGGGCGGCGCCGGCGAAGGTTTCGCGCTGCTGGAGCAGATCTTCGACCGCGCCGCGATCCTGCTGGCCTTCGAACAGTGCGGGGGCGCCGACAAGTGCCTGGAGATGGCCAAGGCCTACGCCCTTGAGCGCTACGCCTTCGGTCGGGTGATCGCCTCCTACCAGGCGATCAAGCACAAGCTCGCCGACATCTACGTCAAGAACGAGCTGGCCCGCTCAAACGCCTACTACGGCGCCTGGGCGCTCAACACCGACGCGCCGGAGATGCCTCTGGCGGCCAGCGCGGCGCGGATCGCGGCTAGCGAGGCCTTCTGGTTCGCCGCCAAGGAGAACATCCAGACCCACGGCGGCATCGGCTTCACCTGGGAGATGGACTGCCACCTCTACTACCGCCGTTCGCGCCAGCTGAGCCTGGTGGCCGGCGCGCCCAGGGTGTGGAAAGAGCGGCTGGTGAGCCATCTCGAACGGCGCAACGCAGCCTGAAGGAGTGGATAGATGGACTTCAACGACAGCCCCGACGAAGCCGCCTACCGCGCCCAGGTCAAAGCCTGGCTGGAGGCCAATGCGCCAAAAGCCCGCGCGGGCGATGACGATCCGGAAGGCGGCGGCTCGATGGCCGCGTCCAAGGCCTGGCAGGCGAAGAAGGCCGCGGCCGGCTACGCTCAGATCACATGGCCCAAAGAATGGGGCGGCCAGGGCGGCACGCCCATCCAGCAGGTGATCTTCAACCAGGAAGAGGCCCACTTCCCGGTGCCGGGAAACCCGTTCCAGATCGGCCTAGGAATGTGCGTGCCGACGGTGATGACCTTCGCTGACGACGCCACCAAGACCCGCTTCGTGGGCCCGGCCCTGCGCGGCGAGGAGATCTGGTGCCAGTTGTTCTCCGAGCCCTCCGGCGGCTCGGACGTGGCGGCGGCTAGGACCAAGGCGGTGCGCGCGCCGGACGGCTCCGGCGACTGGCTGATCTCGGGCCAAAAGGTGTGGACGACGGGAGCCCAGTTCTCGGACTTCGGCATCGTGGTCTGCCGCACCAACCCGGACGCGCCCAAGCACAAGGGCCTCACCATGTTCTGGGTCGACATGCACGACGCCGGCATCGAGGTGAAGCCGATCCACCAGATGTCCGGCGGCTCCGGGTTCAACGAGGTCTTCTTCACCGACGTGCGCGTGAAGGACAGCCAGCGGCTGGGCGCCGTCGACGAAGGCTGGAAAGTCAGCCTGGTCACGCTGATGAACGAGCGGCTGGCGGTGGGCGGGCCCTCGGGCGCGGGCTGGGCCCAGTTCCTGGAGGCCGCGCGCAGCATCCCGGGCCTGGACGGCGCGCCGGTGCTGAGGGACCAGGCGATCCGCGAGAAGCTGGCCGACTGGTATGTGGCCACCGAAGGCCTGAAGCACACCCGCAACCGCACCATGACCGCGCTGTCGCGCGGTCAGACGCCCGGCCCGGAAAGCTCGATCGGCAAGGTGGTCTCGGCGCTGCAGATGCAGGACCTGGGCAATACAGCGATCGAGATGCTGGACCAGTATGGCATCCTCAACGACCCGGAGCTGGCCCCGATGCAGGCGGCGTTCCACTGGTCGCTGATGTTCGCGCCGGGCCTGCGCATCGCCGGCGGCACCGACGAGATCCTCAAGAACATCATCGCCGAGCGAGTCCTCGGCCTGCCCGGCGATATCCGAGTCGACAAGGATGTGGCCTTCAAGGACATGCCTACCGGCCGCTAGGCGTGGCGGCAGGCGCTTCGCCTAGGCGCTCATCCGCATCGGCGCGCGGCGCGGGCTGAGCGTCAGCAGGCGCGTGTAGAGCCGGGTCAGGCCCTCGAAGGTGTGGTCCCAGCTGTGGCGGCTTTCGGCGCGCTGGCGGGCGGCGATCTTCAGGGCCGGAAGGTCGCGGGCGAAGAGGGCCTCGGTCGCCTCGGCGAGGCTGGCCGGATCGACCCCGGCAGCCAGCTGGCCGACGCTCTCGTCGAGCAGTTCGCCGACGCCGCCCTTGTCGGGACCGATCACCGGCAGGCCGGCGGCCATGGCCTCGATCACCACCAGGCCGAAGATCTCGTTCTCGTTGGCGTGGATGAAGGCGTCGCAGGAGGCGATCACACCGGCCAGCTTCTCCGGCTCGCCTTCGAAGTCGATGCAGCCGACGCTCGACGGATAGCGGGAATCCTTGCCAGCTCCGATCAGCACGAGGCGGTAGGGGTCGCCCAGCATCTGCACGGCGGCGACCATGGAATCGATGTTCTTCTCCCGCGCTGGCCGGCCGGCGAAGACCAGCAGGCGGGCGTCGGAGGGGAAGTCCAGCCGCTTCAGCAGGGCCTCGCGGTCGCCGCGGCTGGGGTGGAAGAGCTCCAGGTCGACGCCGAGCGGATGGACGCTGACTTCCTTCACGCCCGCTTCGGCCAGGCGGTTGGCCGAATGCCGGCTGGGCGCGATCACATGGTCGAAGCGCTGATAGGCCTGGGCCCAAAGGTTGAAGGTCGGCTGCTCGGCCCATTCGCCCAGGTGCAGGGCGGCGAGTGTTGGGGCGTCGGTGTGGCAGACGGCGACGACGGGCGCCCCAAGCGTCTGGCCGGCGATCAGCGCCGCGTGGCCGGGCACGAAGACGTCGCCGGCCTCGATGATGTCCGGCTGCAGCATCTCCAGCACCGCGGCCCACTTGTTGGGGCTGGCCGGCATGCGGTAGCCGTCGCCGAACGGCAGTTTGGTGGCCGAGACGGTGTAGAGCCCCGGTGTTTCGCGCCGGGTGGCCTTGCCTGGCACGACCAGGGTGTGGCGGATATCCGGCTGGCGCTTCTCCAGCCAGGTGCGCTTGGCGGTCAGGTAGCGCTTCACGCCGCCGGAACGCGGCGCATACATCATGGTGGTGTCGATCAGGTGGAAGCCGGGCCCGTCGTCGCCGAAGGCCGGCGCGCCCGCCATATCCGCGCGCAGAATCCGGTCCGGAGAAACCGGCGAAACGTCCGCCACGCGATCGGCCCTTCTATCCTCGAACCCCATCGGGGCCCCCGTTGATGATGCAACGAACAGCGCGGCCGTTCGATCCCGCTGCAGCTTCTTCAGCCTACCGCGTTCGGACGAATTTTTCCAAAGCCTTGCCAGGGGACCCGCACCTTTTCGTGGACGCTGAAGCTTGACGCTCAGATTGGGGCGAAAGCCCGACTCGACAAGGGCTTCAGTGTGGATCGTACGCCTTGGCGAATTCCGGGCGAGCGGCAATGTTGGGCAGGAACAACGGATCGATGCGCGCGTGGGTGGCCTGTTCGAAGGCGTAGCCAAGCGCCAGCAGCCGGGCCTCCGACCAGGCTGGCCCGATCAGCGACAGGTTCACCGGCAGACCCGAGACATTGCCCATGGGCACGGTCAGATGCGGATAGCCCGAGACCGCTGGCAGGGTGGAATAGGAGCCCAGGCTGCGGCTGCCGTCGATGGGGTCGACGATGGTGGCCGGACCGGTGGACGGGCCCACCAGCACCTCGACGCTGTTGTCCTGCATCATCTTGTCGAGCGCCGCGCGGGCCAGTTTGCGGGCGTTGGCGCGCCGGGCGATGTAGGTCTGGTCGGTGATCGGCGCCGCGGCCGAGGCGGCCTCGAATATCTCCTGGCCGAACAGCGGCGTCTCGCGCGGCTCCTTGTTGTCGAAGGCGATCAGGGCGTCGATGGTCCGAGCGGTCACCTTGGGCGGCGTGGTGGCGAGGTAGGCGTTCAGCGCCGCCTTGAACTCCACGCGCAACGCCTCGCCCTCGGCGCCTGAGATGGCGCCCAGCGCCGCGTCGTCGGGTCCCTTGACCTCGACCAGCACCGCGCCTGCCTTTCGTAGGGCCGCCAGCGCGTCTTCGTAGATCGCGTCCGTCTGCGGCGAGCGGCCGACGGTCATCCGCAGCACACCGACGCGCGCGCCCTGCAAGGCGCCCGGCTTCAGGCCTGCCAGATAGTCGGTCTTGTGGGCGTCGGCCTCAACGGTGCCGGGGTCGGCGGGATCGGATCCGGCCATGGCGTTCAGCATGGCCGCCGCGTCGGCCACCGAGCGGGTCATCGGCCCGGGCGTGTCCTGCTCGGCCGAAATCGGCACGACATAGGTGCGCGAGATCAGGCCCAGCGTGGGCTTCAGCCCCACCACGCCATTGGTGGCCGCGGGGCAGGTGACCGAGCCGTCGGTCTCGGTGCCGACCGCGAGCGTGACGAGGCCCGCCGAGACCGCCACGCCTGACCCGGCGCTGGAGCCGCAGGCGGTGCGGTCCAGGGAATAGGGATTGCGCACCAGGCCGCCGACGCCGGTCCAGCCGCTGATCGAATGCAGCGAGCGGAAGTTGGCCCACTCCGACAGGTTGGCCTTGCCGAGGATCACCGCGCCCGCGTCGGTCAGCCGCTTCACCAACGGCGCGTCGCGGTTGGTGATGTTGTCCTTCAGCGCCAGCGAGCCGGCAGTGGTGGCGGTGCCGTCTGCGGATTCGATGTTGTCCTTCAAGAGCACAGGGATTCCGTGGAGCGGTCCGCGCACGTGGCCCGCCTGGCGCTCGGCGTCGAGTTTACGCGCGTCGGTGAGCGCGTGCGGGTTGAGGGCGATGACCGCGTTGAGCTTGGGCCCCGCCTTGTTCAGCTCGGCGATGCGCGCCAGGTAGCGCGTCACCAGGGCCTCTGAGGTCAGGGTCCCAGCGGCCATGGCCGCCTGCTGCTCCGTGGCGGTGGCGAAGGGGCTCGTCACCGGGGCGCCCGCCGCCGGGGTCTGCGCGCAGGCCGGCGCCGGCAAGGCCATGGCCGCCAGGGCGGCCAGGGCCGCGGCGAAGGTGAAGTGTCTCAGCATGGCCGTCCCCGATTCAGCAGGGTCATTGGAGCCGACCGCGGACCAAAACGCCAGCCACGAGGGCTGCGCTAGAACGCCACCTGCGCGCCCAGTTCCACCACCCGGGACGGCGGGATCTGGAAGAAATCGGCGGTCCTGACGGCGTTGCGCGTCAAGAAGACGAACAGCACGTCGAGGATATGGCCGATCCCGCCCGCGCGCCGCGGCAGCAGCGTCCGGCGGCTGAGGAAGAACGAGGTGCGCATGATGTCGAACTTCAGCCCCTTGGCGCGGGCCAGCGTCATGCCCTTGGCGACGTTGGGGGTCTCCATGAAGCCGAAGGACAGAGTCATGGCCTTGAAGCCGGGGGCCAGATCGTGGACCTCGACCCGCTCGGAATCGGGCACCCGCGGACGCGGCGCGACCTTCACCGTCAGCAACACCACCTGCTCGTGCAGCACTTGGTTGTGCTTGAGATTGTGCATCAGCGCGGCGGGCACCGAGCCGGGATCGGCGGTGAGGAACACTGCCGCACCCCGCGCCTGCAGAGGCGGGCGCTGGGTCAGCATCGGCAGGACGTCGGCGAGCCGCAGATCGCTCTGCTCGGCCTTCAGGACGCGCCGGATGCCGCGCATCCAGGTCCACATCAGGAGGATCACGCCGGCGGCGATCAGCAGGGGCACGTAGCCACCATGCATCACCTTGGCGAGGTTGGCGGCCAGGAAGGCGCCCTCCACCACCAGGAACGGAGAGAAGATCACCGCCGCCTGCCACATAGGCCGCGCCTTCAGCCGGTGGATCGCCACCACGGCCAGCACCGAGGAGGTGATCATCGCGCCCACCACGGAGACGCCATAGGCGTTGGCCAGGGCGTCGGAGGATCGGAAGCCCAGCACCAAGGCGGCGACGCCGATCATCAGGATCCAGTTGATCTGCGGGGCGTAGATCTGGCCGATGTGTGCCTCAGAGGTGACCTTCAGCGTCAGGCGCGGCAGGAGGCCGAGCTGCACGGCCTGCTGGGTCATCGAAAACGCGCCGGAGATCACCGCTTGGCTGGCGATCACCGTGGCGGCGGTGGCCAGGCCAACCAGCGGCAGCTGGAACCAGTCGGGCGCCAGGTGGAAGAAGGGGTTGTCGACAGCGCTGGGGTCGGCCAGCACCAGGGCGCCCTGGCCCAGGTAGTTGGCGATCAGGCAGGGGAAGACCAGCGCCACCCAGGTCCACTGGATCGGCTTCCTGCCGAAATGGCCCATGTCGGCGTAGAGCGCCTCGGCCCCCGTCACGGTTAGGAAGACGCTGCCCAGCACGGCGGGCGCGACCTTCGGATGGTGGATCAGCACGGACATGCCGGGCAGTGGGCTGAGCGCGCCCAGCACCTGCGGCGCGCGCGCCAGGGCGGCGAGTCCCAGCACGGCGATGGTCACGAACCAGACCACGCAGATCGGTCCGAACCAGCGTCCGACGCCGCCGGCGCCACGCTTCTGCACCGTGAACAGGCCCACAAGCAGGACCAGCGCGATCACCGGCACGTAGGGATCGATCCGCCCGCTCAGGCTCTGAACGACCTCAAGGCCTTCGACAGCCGAGAGCACGGAGACGGCGGGCGTCAGGATCGCGTCGCCGAAGAACATGCCAGCGCCGATCATGCCGATGATCAGGATGGCGCCCGCCGCGCGGCCGCCCGCCTTCTGGACCAGGGCCATCAGCGACAGCGTCCCGCCCTCGCCGCGGTTGTCGAAGCGCATGAGGATGAGGACGTACTTCAGCGTCACGATCACCATCAGCGTCCACAGCATCAGGGAGACGACGCCGATCACA
>NZ_SSMZ01000066.1 GCF_004799395.1 Phenylobacterium sp. | reverse complement strand
CAGAGACTGGCCGGCATCGCGGGCGCGCTAGGAATCCTGGCGCTGGCGGGACCGGAGGCCCAGGCGGCCGGGCCGACCTACGACCTCGTCATCATGGGCGGCCGGGTGATGGACCCGGAGACCGGCGCTGACCGCATTGCCAATGTCGGCGTGGCTAAGGGCAAGATTGTCGCCATCAGCAAGTCACCGCTCTCGGGCAAGCGTCGCATCGACGCCAAGGGCCTGGTGGTGGCGCCAGGGTTCATCGACCTGCATTCCCACGGCCACGATCCATTCGGCTACGACCAGCAGGTCCGCGACGGCGTGACCACCTCGCTGGAGCTCGAGGCCGGATTCTATCCGGTGAAGGATTTCTATGCCGCTCGCGCGGGCAGGACCCGGATCAACTACGGCGCCAGCGTCAGCATCCAGAGCGTCAGGGCGAAGATCAAAACCGGCCAGGCTGGGGCCATGAACGATCCCGCCACGATCGTCCGCAAGACCGAGTGGGCGGAAACGCCCTTCACGAAAGCCGAGCGCGACCGCGAGCGCGCCATCTACCGTGAAGAGTTCGCCGCCGGGGGCCTGGGCCTCGGCTTGCTCTCGGAGTACCTGCCGGCGCTGGGCCGTGATGAAATCTACGACCTGATGAAAGACTCGGCCGCGCTTCACGCGCCGGTGTTCGTCCACGTGCGCGCCGCGACCCACGCCGACGTGGATAACCTGATGACGCCGATGCAGGAGATGGTCGCCGACGCTGCCTCGACCGGAGCGTCCGTACATATCTGTCATATCGGATCGAAGAGCCTTACGGCCATCGTGCCCGTGCTCGACATGATCGACGGCGCCCGCAAGCACGGCGTGGACGTCAGCACCGAGGTCTACCCCTACGACGCCGGCTCGACGGTGATCGGCAGCGCCCTTTTCAACGACGGCTGGCGCGAGCGCCAGGGCGCGGACTTCAAGGACATCGAGTGGCCGCCGACCGGCGAGCGGATGACGGCGGAAAGCTTCGCGAAGTTCCGCAAGGAGCAGCCGGAAGCCTTCGTGATCCTGCACACCATCCCACCGGCGACGGTGGAGATCGCGGTCGCCCATCCGGGCGTGATGATCGCCTCGGACGCCGTGCCCTACGCCAACGGCGCGGGCCATCCCCGCGGCACCGGCACCTTCGCACGCGTTCTGGGCGTCTATGTGCGCGAAAAGCACGCGCTGACCCTGATGGATGCGATCGGCAAGATGACGCTCCTGCCGGCCAAGCGCCTGGAACAGATCTCGCCGGCCATGCGCCACAAAGGCCGGGTTCAGGTCGGCGACGACGCCGATCTGACACTGTTCGATCCGGCGACGGTCATTGACCGGGCGACCTATGCCCAGCCGGTCCGCACGTCGGCCGGCGTCCCCTATGTCATCGTGGGCGGCGTGCCAGTGGTCGAGGCGGGCGAGATCGTGAAAACGGCCTTCCCCGGCAAGGGCGTGACGTCAGGCCACTAGCCTAGGCGACCGCTTGGCCGAGGCCTTCGAGAAGCCACCCCGGCCGCTCCAGCGTCGCCGGCCGGCCTTCGACGGTCAGGCTCGCGCCCTCCGCCCGGTCGAGCCGCATCAGCGCGATGGCCCGGTCCTCGCCGGTCGAGGTCACCACGCCGGCCCGTATCGCGCCCGCTAACACCTCCGCGCCCACCGCCGGCGCGGGCCCCTCGAACTCGATCGGCAGCATGCGGCTCTTGATCTGGCCGCGGCGCTTCATCCGCGAAGTGGTCTCCTGGCCGATGAAGCAGCCCTTCTGGAAGTCGATGCCGTTCAGGAGGTCGAAGTTGGCCTCGATGGGATAGGTCTTGTCCGAACCCCAGTCCGCCGGGCCTGGCACGCCGAGTTCGAGTTTGGCGGCGTCGCGGGCGGCTTCGTCAGCGATCATCGCGCCCGTCGGCGGCTCGACGCCGTAGCCTCGCCAGCCCAAGGCCGGCAGGCGCGGATCGGCAACCCAAGCTCCGAGCGCCCCAGCGGACGCCGGCGCCCACGCTGAATCACTGCCCGGACCCCGGCCTTCGCCGGGACGAGCGGCAAAGAGAGCGGCCACAGCGGTCTCGTCCGCCGCGATCTGCACCTTCGCCCGCAGGCGGTACATGGTCAGGCGCTGGACGATCGCGGCGCGGTGCTCGGCCAGCACGTCCAGCCAGCAACCGTCCTCGCGGCCCACCACGAAGAGGTCGTAGAGCAGCCGTCCCTGCGGGGTCAGCAGCGCGCCGAATCTGGCCTCGCCGGCGGCCAGCGTCTCCACGTCCTGGGTGATCAGGCCCTGAAGGAAGTCCCGCCAGTCCGGACCCGACAGCGCGATCAGCGCGCGGCTCGTCAGTGGCGCAAAGGTCAGGGTTTCGCTCATAGGCGCAATTTGGGGTCTGCGGCGGTGGAGCGCCAGCGCTACGCATCCTATAGAGGGCCGATGTCGCGCGGCGCCTTCCCGATCCTGTTCATCACCTCCAACCGGATCGGCGACGCAGTGCTGTCGTCGGGGCTGATCAAGCGGCTGTCCGACGAGATCCCCAACGCCCGCTTCACCATCGTCGCCGGGCCCGTGGCCGCGCCGCTGTTCGAGGAGGTTCCGACCCTCGACCGGATCATCGTCCTGGCCAAGGCCAAGAATCGCGGCCACTGGATCGAGCTCTGGCAGCAGGTGCGCAGCACGCGCTGGGGACTAGTGGTCGACCTGCGCGGCTCCGGGCTGTCACGCTTCGTTTCCACGCGGCGGCGAGCCATCTGGCGCAAGGGTTCCGGGCCGCCGGTGCACAAGGTGATCGAGGCCGCTCGCATCCTGAAGATCGAGGACGATCCCGCGCCGCCCTTCATCTTCACCACTCCGGAGACCGAGGCGCGCGCCGACGAACTGACCGCCGGCTTTGGGCCGATCCTGGCGCTGGCGCCGGCCGCCAACTGGCTGGGCAAGACCTGGCCGCTCGAGCGGTTTTCCCGCGTCGCCATGCGCCTACTCGACCCCGAGGGGCCGATGAAGGGGGGCCGGCTAATGGTGCTGGGCGGTCCGGAAGACGCCAAGCTGGCCAAGGGCCTGCGCGACGTGGTCATGCGCAACCAGTTCATCAACCTGACCGAGGACACCGACCTGCTCACCGCCTACGCCTGCCTGAAGCGGGCGCGGTTGTTCAT
>NZ_SSMZ01000065.1 GCF_004799395.1 Phenylobacterium sp. | reverse complement strand
GCAGTCGAGCACCTCGGGCATCAGGCCGAGCGGCACGTTCAGCATCTCGGCCATCGCCGGCGACCAGGCCTGCCGGCGGATGTCGAACAGCAGAGTGCGCGAGGCATTGGTGGCGTCGGTGGCGTGGACCTTTCCGCCGGTCAGCTTCCAGATCACCCAGGCGTCGATGGTCCCGGCCAGGAGCTCGCCGGCCGCGGCGCGGGCGCGAGCGCCCTTCACGTGGTCCAGCAGCCAGGCGATCTTGGTGCCGGAGAAGTAGGGGTCGAGCAGCAGGCCGGAGATCTCGGTGACCTCGGCCTCACGCCCCTGCCCGCGCAATTTGTCGCAGACGTCGGCGGTGCGCCGGTCCTGCCAGACGATGGCGCGATGGATCGGAACCCCGCTTACCTTGTCCCAGATCACCACCGTCTCGCGCTGGTTGGTGACGCCAATGGCGGCCACCTCGGACATGGCGCGCGCGGCCTTCGCCACCGCCTCGCGCAGCACCTCCACCGAGGCCTGGAAGATGGCTTCAGCGTCATGCTCGACCCAGCCGTCGGCCGGGTAGAACTGCTCCAGCGGTCGGCCGGCCTCGGCCAGGGCGCGGCCCTTGGCGTCGAACAGGATCGCCCGGGTGCTGGTGGTTCCCTGATCGAGCGCAAGGATCAGCGGCTCGGCCATATCATCCCTCATTTTTGTCGTTGCCCGCGGTTTAAACATGTTTTCATCCGCGTCGCCCATGTTGCGCGTTCAGCCTCACCGACAGAATGGAGGGACAGGCTTGAGCGTCGCGATGAGCAGCGAAAGCCTGCTGGAACTCGCCAAGAGCCGGACGCCCGCGGACCGCGAGCGCCTGCTGCTGGGGATCGTGGAACTGTGCGACGCCGGCGACGGCGCCTCGGCGATGATTTCGCCGCAGATCCAGGCCCTGCTGAATTCGATCTTCTTAGGCCTGGTGGCCGGCGCCGAACGGGACATCCGCAAGCGGCTGGCCGAGAAGCTCTCCACCGCAGAATGGGCGCCGCCGGCGCTGATCAATGTCCTGGCCCTGGACGAGATCGAGATCGCGCGCCCGGTCATCGCCGGCAGCCCGCTGCTGAAGGACCCCGACCTGATCCGCCTCCTGGTCGAGGCGACGATCGAGCACCAGATCGAGGTGGCGCGCCGCCCGAACCTGGGATGCAGCGTCGTCGCCGCGATCCTCGAGGCGGCCGAGCCGGCCGTGATGACGGCGCTGGCCGGCAACACCTCGGCCGAACTCGGCCCGGACGACATGCGGCAGCTGGTGGATGCGGCGCGCGAGATCGCCTCGCTGCGCATGCCGCTCTCGAAACACCCTAAGCTGACCGACGGTCTGGCCCTGCAACTCTACATCTGGGTCGGCCAGGCGCTCCGGCAATCACTGGCCGATCGCTTCCGGCTCGACCCCAAGTTGATCGAGGCCGCGCTGGCCCGCTCGGTGAAGGAGGCCCATATCGCCGCCCCCTCCGGCCAGGGCGCCGTGGTCATGGCCCGCGACGGCGAACGCGAGACCATGGAGGCCCGGCTCATCGAGAAGCTGCATTCGGCCGGCCAGCTGCGGCCCGGCTATCTGGTCCGGGCCCTGCAGGAAGGCCGGCTGTCGCTCTTCGTCGTCGCCCTGGCGACGCTCGGCCGCTTCGAGATGGACCATGTGCGCCGGGTGATCGATTCCGACCGGCCGGAACTGCTGGGTCTGGCCTGCGCCGCCATCGGCATCGACCGCAGCGTCTTCCCGTCGATCCTGGAGATGATCCGTGGCCTGAACAACGGGTTCCCGGGCGGCGGACCGGAGGGTGCGCGTCGGGCCATCGGCGCCTTCGGCCCGGTCAGCGCCCAGGTGGCCGCCACCGCCTTCCGGCAGGCCGCGCTCTCGGTTTGACAAGCGCCCGACCTTGACCGCTTCTGCCGCTCAGGACCCAGCCTGAACGCGAGCCCCAGTCGTCATGCGCATCGCCTTCACCGCCAGCGAACGCCCCGAGGCCCAGGAGGGCCGCGCCCGCATGGTGAAGCGCTACGGCGAGACGCCCTTCGAAGAGGCCGAGGTGATCGTCGCCCTCGGCGGCGACGGCTTCATGCTGGAGTGCTTCCACGATCACATGGCGCTCGGTCTGCCGATCTACGGCATGAACCGCGGCTCCGTCGGCTTCCTGATGAACGACTACAGCGAAGTGGGCCTTCTGGAGCGCATCGCCGCGGCCGAAAAGGCGGTGATCCATCCGCTGCGGATGACCGCCACCGACGTCGAGGGCAAGACCCATGTGGCGCTGGCGATCAACGAGGTCAGCCTGCTGCGCCAGACCCGCCAGGCGGCCAAGCTGCGCATCTCCATCGACGGCAAGCTGCGCCTGGGCGAGCTCGCCTGCGACGGGGCGCTGGTGTCCACCCCCGCCGGCTCGACCGCCTACAACCTCTCGGCCCACGGCCCGATCATCCCCCTGGACGCCCGCGTCCTGGCGCTCACCCCCATCAGCGCGTTTCGGCCCCGGCGCTGGCGCGGCGCGCTCCTGGCGCACACCGCCAAGGTGACCTTCGAGATCCTCGAGGCCAGCAAGCGGCCGGTGAGCGCCGTGGCTGACAACATCGAGGTGCGTGACGTGCTCGACGTGCACATCGCCGAGGACCGCGAGGTGTCGCTGCACATGCTGTTCGACGAGGGCCGCAGCCTCGAGGAGCGGGTGATCGCCGAGCAGTTCTCCGCCTGACCCGGCGGTCTGCGCCATCGGCGGGTGCGGCCAAGCGCCGCCATCGGAAGTCGAGCCAATACCGTGGGTTGCCTCACACCGGTTATTAACAGGTTCCGGCCTATCCTCAGACGTAGTCATCTGGAGGGCGTCCCGTGAGCCAACAGAATTCCGGTCAATTGATCCAGCCGAACAACGCGCTGCGCCTGAAGGTGGGCGGCGGCCGTCTGGGTACGATAGATCCGGCCGCCATCGCCAAGGCGGAAGCCGCGCTCAAGAGCCTCGCCAGCAACTTCTCCCAGTGGCTGAACGACGAAATCGTCAAGCTCGACGCCGCCCGCCAGCAGGTGAAGGTCGCCGGCGTCACGCCCGAGACGATGGAAAACCTCTACCTGCGAGCCCACGACCTGAAGGGCCTCGGCACCACCTACGGCTACCAGCTGATCACCCGCATCGCCGGCTCGCTCTGCCGGATGATCGACGACAAGGAAAAGCGCTCCACCGTGCCGCTGGAGCTGGTCGACGCCCACATCGACGCCATCAAGGCCGCCGTCCGCGACGACATCAAGTCGGACGAGCACCCCGTCGGCCGCGTGCTGGTGGAAGAGCTGGAACGCCGCGTCAAAGCGATGGGCGCCTGACCACCGCCCCTACGGGATGGACGAAACCGTTCCACCGCCGTGGATCGATGAACTGACCGTCGGGTGGCCGGCGTAACGGATCACACCGCCGCCGTAGATTTCAGCGTCCAGGCTGGTTTGCGCCGCCACGAAGATCTTGCCGCCGCCATGGATAGCGACCGAGGCCGATTGGGCGGGCACGTCCTTGATATCGATGCCGCCGCCGCCGTGGATTGCGGCCGACACCGCGCTTTGCGGCGTGAACGCACCCTTCGCCACGATGTGACCTCCGCCGTGGATCTCGGCGGCGTTGAGGTCCGGCGTCTCGATGTCGACCTCCAGGTGATGGGACCCCCAGCAGAACCCCTCGCAAGGGCTGACGATCAGCCGCCCGCGGCCGTTGACCTCGAAATGGGCGACCGCCGGATCGCCGCGAACCAGGGTCACCCGCTGGACGGGACCCTGGCGGATGTTGATCACTCCGCCGCCGTGCAGCTCCACGCCTGAGAACTTGCCAACAGGAACGACAGTCTCCGCCGCGGCGACGGCTGGGGCGATGGCGATGGCGATGACGGCGGCGAGCAATGGCGCGAGGCGCATGGGCGAGGTCCTCAGGGTTCCAGGCCAGGACACCAGCCACGCCGCGCGGGCACAACTTAACCTTTGGTCATCCCCCCGCGCGCCCAGCCGCTCACATCACGTTCTCCAGGGGCTCGGCCACCGCGCCGTAGCCGGCGTCGGGCGGCAGGACCAGGACACGGCCCGAGGGACGCTGCTCGATCTTGGGCTGCACCGTGACCAGCTTCCGCGCCGCCGCGCGCGCCACCGCGTCTTCGGCGCCGCTCGCCTCCGCCAGGAGCTGCAGGTTCATCCGCGTGGGGAAGATCACCTTGCGCTCGCCGGCCGCGGCCAGGCGAAGCGCCTCGGACGGCGCGATCCACTCGGCGTCCACCGTCTCGCGACCATCGCAGGCCGCCAGTTGTTCGGCCGGCGCGGTCACGGCGTAGAACCAGGTGTCGAACCGCTTGGGCGTCAGCGGCGGGGTGATCCAGCGGGCGAAAACCGTCAGCGCGTCGAGGTCGAGATAGGCGTCGAGGCGGGATACGACATCGATGAACCGGGTCGTGCCGGCGTCCACCGCCTGCCGGACCGCCATGGGACAGGCCTCGCCGCTCATCGGCTGCCCATCGCGGCGGCGCGCGAGCAGGATGCCGGCCTCCTCGAAGACCTCGCGGATGGCCGCAATGCGCAGGGCGCGCTGATCGGCGTCATAGCCCTCCCACCCGACGGTATGGATCTCCCAGTTGGGATCGTGGTCGCCCGCATGACTCTTGCCGCCCGGGAAGACCAGGGCCCCCGAGGCGAAGTCGATCTGGTGGTGACGCTTGACCATCAGCACTTCGAAGGCCGGGTCGTCACGCAGGAGCAGGATGGTCGCGGCGGGCTTGATCTCGGCGGTCTTGGGGATGTCGGGCATGCGCAGAGCTTGGGGCGACGCGGCGGCGCGCGCAACCCGGGGTCTAGGCGCTCTGCGAGACTCCGGCCTCTGCACGGGCTTCGGCGGAGACCTGGTCCATCTTGTCGAGCAGGTAGTCGACGTCCTCGCGTGAGGCGCTCTGCGGCTGGGTGAGGAACCGCTGCAGCATGCGCTGCTGGAACCGCTCCAGGTCGCGGGCGCCGCCATCGAATTCCATGGCGTGATAGGTGTCGACCGCCGCGCGGAAGGCGGGGAACAGGCGCGCCGGCAAACCGGCCCGCTCATAGATCGCCCGCAGGCCGAGAGGCCCCGCGTCATGGATCATCAGCCAGGTGCGGTGATGCGGCACGCCGGCCAGCTCGGCGATGCCCCATTCGAAAAAGGTGACGTGGCCCTGAGCCACGCCGCGCAGCAGCAGCGACGGCGTCAGTCGCCCCTCCGACGCCAGATGGCCGACGAAACCCTTGATATCGGCGGCCCGGCCAGCCTCGTCCACCAGGTCCATGGTCGCCCGCTCGGCGGCGCCCACGGCCAGGGTGAGCGCAGTGTCGGCGGGAATGGCGTGATGGGCGATCAGGTGGTCGCGCAGGTGGTCGCCCACCAGGGTGACCAGCTTCTCGCTGACGGACAGCGGGAGCGCATTGCGGTAGGCGATCGCCGCCAGCACCTTCTCGTGCGTCTCGAAGCGGGCCATCACCTGTTGCAGGGCGCTCTCGGCGAAGTCGGCGTTGTCGTTGGCGCAGGCCGCGGCCACGGCGCGGTCGCCACCGTGCTCGGCGATGGCGTCGGTGACGCTGCGCGACAGCATCGGGCGGCGCGCGATGGCCAGTTGGCGCACCGGCCCGCCCAGGCGGACGATGTCCACCAGGTCGCTATCCAGGAACACCGGCGAAAAGTTCAGCAGCGGCAGGGAAATGGCCTCGACGTCACGGGCCAGCTTCAGGGCCACGTCGCGCGGCACCAGGGGCGAGGCCTTGAGCGTCACCGCCAGCGCGCGGCGCACCAGCTCGGCCGCGTCCCCGGCCATGACCCGCAGGATTTCCTGGGCGGTGTCGCGGTCGGCGTCGCACAGCGGCGCGGTGTCGATCGATCGGCAGAGCTTATAGGCGGCCGCCGCGCGGACGTCCGGCGTGGCGCCCTTCACCAGCGTGCGGATATCGTCCTGCGTCAGCGCTGAGCGCGTCGTCGCCATGCCGGTTTAGAGTCCCTGACCTGGGTGCGGAGCCCAATCCCGAGCTCCGAATTCCCACGAGTCTGACTGTCGGCGATCATGCTTAACGGCGGGTTAGGGATCGAATCTGTGGATGAAGACGCCAAGCGTGACCACGGGTCGGGCAGACACTTGGCCGCAATTAAGACAGGCCAAGAACAAGAAATTACCAAGTATTTATACGGCCACTGTCAGCGTTATTTTAGGTTGAGTGGAAACAAAACCCAACTCAGGAATTGTCCTATCTCAAGGGGAGCTGGGCAATGAAGGTCGATAGAATCTTAGTCGTCGAAGACAATTTCATTCTGAACCACGATCTGTGCGAATTCCTGCACGAATATGGGCACGAGACCAGGGCTGTTTACTGTGGACAGGCGGCGTTCGAGGCCATCAACCGACGCGGGCGCCTGATCGCGCTCCTGACGGATATCGATCTGGGCCCAGGGCCCGATGGCGTCGATGTCGCCCGCTACGCGCGCGCCTTCCTGCCTCGCCTGCCGGTGGTGTTCATGTCCGCGATGCTCGATCCGCGGCATGAATTCCACGGCGTCGCCCGGTCGGAGTTCGTCGCCAAGCCTTTCCAGTCGCGCCAGATCGCCGAGGCGCTGGCCAGGGTGATCGGCCTTGAAGCCGCCTAGCCCCAACCTCTGGCGGCTGGCCGTGCTTGCGCTGGGCGCGGGGGGATACGCCGTCGCCGCCACCGTGGCGATGCGCGCCCAGGGCTAAACCCCTTCCCTTGGGAAGGTCCTGATGCTCTAGCATTCGCCAAAAGCCGGAGATTCACGCGTGCTGCTACAGGGCCTGAAGGTCGTCGATTTCACCAGCTACATCGCCGGGCCCGGCGCGGCCGCGATCCTGGGGGACTGGGGCGCAGACGTGATCAAGGTGGAGCGGCGCGAGGGCGACTCCATGCGCCACGTCTTCGCCGACCTGAAGAACGACATTGGCGCCAACCCGACCTTCGAGCTCGACAACCGCGGCAAGCGCGGGATCGTGCTGGATATCACCAAGCCGGCCGGCCGTGACGCCCTGGCCAAGCTCGCCGAGACCGCCGATGTGTTCCTGACCAACACCCGGCCCGTCTCGCTCCGGAAGTACGGCCTGGACGAGGCCACTCTGCGCCAGGCGAACCCGAGGCTGGTCTACGCCGTGATCACGGGCTACGGCCTGGATGGCCCTGACGCCCATCTGCCTGGCTTCGACGTCACGGCTTTTTGGGCGCGGTCGGGCATCGGCTACATGACGGCGCCCAAGAGCGCGGAGCCCTTCATGCGCACCTCGGGCATGGGCGATCACTGCACCTCGCTGGCCACCGTCTCGGCCATCCTGGCCGCGCTCTACGAGCGTGACCGCACCGGCGTCGGCCGCATGGTGCAGACCTCGCTGCTGGCCACCGGCGTCTATCTCTGGGGTTCGGACCTGGCGGTGCAGCTCAAGCTCGGACGGGTCGCCTCGATCCGCGCACGCGAGAACCCGATCAACGCGGTCGCCAACCACTTCAAGAGCGCCGACGGCCGCTGGTTCGTGCACAACCCGCGCGGCGGCTCGGGCGGCTGGGAGAAATTCGTGGGCGTCGCCGGCCGGCCGGACCTCGTGACCGATCCGCGCTTCGCCACCGGCAAGGAGCGCCGCGCCAACGCCCGAGAGCTTGCCGCCGAGCTGGAAACCGCCTTCGCAGCACTTCCCTTCGCCGAGATCGCCCGTCGGCTGGATGAGGCGGACCTCGTCTGGGCGCCGTTCCAGACCCCGGCCGAGGTGGACGCCGACCCGCAGATCGCCGCCGCCGGCGGTTTTGTGGAGGTCGAGGACGGCCAGGGCGGAACCTACCGCTCCCCGGCCAGTCCGGCCGTCTTCCCGGGCGAGCCGCAGGCGCCTCGCCCGCGCGCGCCGCGCCTGGGCGAACACACCCGCGATGTGCTGGCCGAGATCGGCTATTCGGCGGAGGAGATCGAGGCGATCTTCGCGGCGGAAGCGGCCGCCTAGACTGGACGGTCGCCGACGATCGTCACGCGCTCCATGCGCCGCACCGCGGGCCAGTAGTCGGAGACGGCGTAGTGCTGACTGGCGCGGTTGTCCCAGAAGGCCACCGAGTCTGCCTCCCAGCGGAATCGGCACTGGTATTCCGGGATCGCGGCCTGGGCGTAGAGGTGCTTGAGGAGCGCCTCCGACTGCGCCGCCTCCATGCCGACGACCGACTGGGTGAAGGCCGCGTTGACGTAGAGCGCCTTGCGGCCGGTGTCCGGATGGGTGCGCACGATCGGATGCTGCACCATCGGATAGGCCTTGTTGAAGGCGTCAATCTCCGCCTCGCTCTTGCCCTGCTTGCGAAGGCCGCGGCGGAAGTGGGCGAAATCGTGCACGGCGAACCGCCCCTCGATCGCGTCCTTCACGTCGTCCTTCAGGCCGTCATAGGCGGCGTACATGTCGGCGAACAGCGTGTCCCCGCCCACCGGCGGGCACTCCAGGCAGCGCAGGATCGAACCCAGCGACGGCGCCTCGCGCCAGGTGACATCCGAGTGCCAGGTGTTCTCCTGGCCGCGGTCATCCTTGTTGTGGGTGATGGTCATCACCTCGGGGTCGCCGGGCTTGCTGGGCGCGAAGGGATGCACCTCCAGATCGCCGAAGTTGCGGGCGAAGGCCAGGTGCTGCTCGGTGGTGATGGCCTGGTCGCGGAAGAACAGGACCTTCCAGTCGCGGAGCGCCTGCCGCAGGCCATCGCGGGTCTCGCCGTCCAGGGGCTTCGAAAGGTCTAAGTCGCCGACCTCGGCCCCGATCCCCGGCGTCAGCGGCGAAAGGCTGAAGGTCGAGACCCTCAGGTTGCGGACGAGCTGGTTCATCGGATCCTCCCGTTTGGCGCGATCCTAGGACCGGCCGGCCCTGCCGCCTAGAGACTCCGCCGTGGGGCGCGCCGTGAGCTGACAGAGAGGAGGTTCGTCAGCCTTTGCGGCTCTCGGACAACATCTTCAGCATCTCGCTGGTGAACAGCGAGCCGGTCAGGCGCGCGCCGACGCCCATCTGGTCCGTCTGCTGGCTGCCGCGCAGGATCAGCGAGATCAGCTCCTCCTGCTGGGCCTTGTGGTCGGCGCTGCGGGCCGAGGCGTACTGGACGAAGCCGCCGTCTTCGGAGGGCGCCGCGGCCGGAGCCGCGATGGGCGCAGCGGAGCCTGCGGTCTTGGTCAGGTTGGCGTAGACCTGCCCCACCGTGGCGGCCTGGCCGCCGGGATAGAAGATCGCCTTGTTGGCATGGGCCGCGTCGGGAAACAGGTGGGCCGCAGTCGCGCCCGGCTGCCGCTCGGCCGCCTCGATGAGCTTGGCCGAGCCCTGCGGACCCAGAAAGTGGGCGGCGTAGAGTTCGCCGGCCGTGGGCGCGCGACCCGTGCGACCCTTGAGGTAGGCCGCCGAGTCCGATGTCATCTCGCCGGCCATCAGTGAGGCGGCGTGGGGATCCAGGCGCAGGTCCATCACCGCACGGTGCGCCTCCGACCCGTTCACATGGTAGCGGCCGTCCGAGCCCTTCTGGATCAACTCGGCGTAGCGGGCGTAGCCATGCTTGGCGCCGTGCTGCTTGAGGGTGGAGAGCCAGGTCTGCTCGACGAACTGGAACAGGCCTGCGGCTGACGATGCGCCCGACTTGGCCGCCGGGTTCATGCCGCTTTCGCGGCCGGCGGTCTTCATCAGGAACGAGAAGTCGACGCCGGTCGCGCTGGCGGCGCGCTGGATCGCCGACTCAACGACGCTGCGGATTCCCTCGATCGCGGCCATGGACAGGAGTCCTGAACGATCGTGGTTAATGCGCCGCTAACCATGGTGCAGAATTTGCCTACCGCCCGGCAAGATCGGCAGCGGCGGCCGCGACGCAGCGTTGGTCCTGTCGGGCGCTCGCGTCCATCCGCCTTCCCCGCCCGTCCTGAGAAAGAAAGTCGGATGGCGCGAGGAGACTTACCGGCGGACGCTATTTCTTCGGATCGTCAGGCTTGCCCGGAGGATGAGGAGCCGGCGGGTGCGCCGCGGCCGGGACGGCGTGCTGGGCCGCCGCCTGGGCATGCTGGACCTGCGCGGCCTGGGCGGCCTGGGCGTGCTGCGCGGCGCCTGCCTGGGCCTGCTGCGCGGCCATCTGGTGCTGCTGGACGGCGGCCTGCGCCTGAGCCTGGTGCTGCTGCGCGATGGCTTGGGCTTGGGCCTGGTGAGCCTGCGATTGGGCCTGAGCCTGATGGGCGACCTCGGTCTGAGCGCGGTTGGCGGCCTGCTGCTGGCGTTGCACCTCATCGTGGGCGCGATTGGCCGCGTCTGCCTGCGCCCGCTGCTGGTTCTGCGCCTGAGCCGCAGCCTGTTGCTGGTGCTGGACCTGCGCCTGCTGCTGACGCTGGGCCTGGGCCTGTTGCTGCTGCTGGGCGGCGTCTCGCGTGCGGTTGGCGGTTTCCGCCTGCGCCTGCTGCTGGTTGCGGACCTGGGCCTGAGCCTGCTGCTGCGCCGCGTCGCGTGAACGGTTGCCGGCGTCAGCCTGGACGCGTTGCTGGTCGCGCGCCTGGGCCTGCTGTTGCGCCTGCTGCTGGGCCTGTTGCTGACGCCCGGCGGCGTCGCGAACCTGGCTGGCGGCCTCGGCCTGGGCGCGCTGCTGACCGACATTTCCGGCCTGGGCTTGCGCCTGGGCGGGACGGCCCTGCGGCCCCGCGGCCGGCGGCGGGGCGCCGCGGTCCTGGGCGAAGTCGCGCCGCTGACCGGCCGGTGGGGCCTCCCGCAGCGGCGGCGCAGCCGGGGCCGCGGCGATCACCGGGGCGATGCGCTGGACATAGGCCTGGCGCTGGGCGCGCTCCTGCTGGAAGGAGGCCTGCACCGGCTGCTGGCGCTGCACGTGCTGTTCGTGGAATTGGCGCCACTCAGGATTGCCCTGCTGCTCCTGCCCCCAGCGTTGCTGGGCGGACAGCACGCCCTGGCTGCGCGCGCGCCAGTCGGCGGCGTAGGCGGCCTGGCGCTGGTCGTGGATGGCCGCGTCGTGCAGGTGCTGGCCGCGGTAGAGATACTGCGCGGCAATCGCCAGAAGGCTCGCGCCATAGTTCGGATAGGGCCGCCCGTAGCTGTCGTAGACCTCGACCAGCTGGCCGTTGTCGTAGGCGTACGAATAGTCCACGTCGCGGACCAGGAACGGGTCGTCGGCACCGTCGTGGTAGAAGTACTCGCGCTCGCCATAGGAGGTCTGCTCGACCACGCGGTAGTCGCCGCCGCTGGAGCGCCAGACCCAGGGCTGAACCCCGTCATAGTCGACCGTGTAGTCCGGCGGGCTGTCGGCGAAGGCGTCACCCAGGTCGTAGGCGTCGTCGATGTAGCTGTAGGCCGGCTGGCGCAGCGTCGACACGCGGGTGATCGGCGGCGCGGGCGGCAGCTCGCTGGCCGGCGGCGCAGCGGCTTCCGGCGGCGGGGCGGCCTCGGCCAGCGGCAGGCTGGCGATCGGCGCGCCGGTGACGGGGCCGGCGGCCTTCTGATTGCACGCGGCGAGCACCAGGCTCGTGGCGGCGGCGGTCAGCAGAAGATGGCGATAGGTCATGGCGTAAGAAACCCCGGAGAAGCTTCACCGTTCCAAGTCCGGCTGCCGGAACATCGCTCGGCGAACATGAACCGGACGCGAACAGAGCCTTCACGGGACCGCGAGGCGATGCATGCGAGGCCTTGACGGCATGTATCACAGGCGTAATTTATTACATGCGTGAAACGTCGTAGGAGTTCGCCATGGTCATCCGTCAAGCTGTCGCCCAGGGCTTTGAGCCGCGTGCGGGCCAGCCGCGTCTGCCGCCCCACATCCGCTGCGCCATCGCCGCCTCCGTCGGCCTGCATCTGGTCGTGGTGCTCTACCTCGCCTACGCCAGGTTCAACCCGCCGGCGCCGCCGGCCGAAGCGCCGGACGAGATCATGTCCGGCCCGATCATCGACCTGACGCCGAGCCACCCGAAGGTCGCGCCGCAACCGCCGCCGCAGATAAAGGTCCACGAGACGCCGATCCCGCAGGATCCCCAGGTCCAGACCCTGCCAACCAGGCCGATCCAGATCGACACGCCGGCGCCTTTCAAGCTGGTCGAGACGATCCCACAGACCCAAAGCGTCGTGGCTGACCCCCCGCAGCCGCAGGTCTCCCACACTCTCGGCAACCCGAGCTGGCTGCGCAAACCCACGGGCGACGAGATGGCCGGCGTCTACCCGGACGGCGCGCTGCGGCGCGAAATCAGCGGGACGGCGACGCTCGTCTGCACGGTCGCGGCCGCGGGCACAGTCCACGATTGCCGCGTCGGCACCGAAACGCCCGCCGGCGCGGGCTTCGGGCCGGCCGCGCAGAAG
>NZ_SSMZ01000064.1 GCF_004799395.1 Phenylobacterium sp. | reverse complement strand
TCCGCCGCGGGTCCACGCCCTCGCCCAGCAGGCCGGCGATCGCGCGCTTCATCGCGACGCTCTTGCCGGCCCTGCGAGGACCCATCAGGAGGTAAAGCGTCAGCAGGTCAACACCGCCGTCAATCAGATGGACCAGGTGGTCCAGCAGAACGCCGCGATGGTCGAGGAGCAGACGGCCGCCACCCACGCGCTGAAGACCGAGACTAGTGAACTCTCCGCGCTGATTTCGCGGTTCAAGGTCGTCGCCGGCAAGGCGGTGGGCCGCTCGGCGCCGCGGGCGGCGGACGCGAGCGACCGCGCCGCGCCATCACCGGCGCGGGCGATGGCCCGCAAGGTGGCGGCCAGTGTCGGCGGGGCCTCGGCGGCGGACGACGAATGGTCGGAGTTCTGAGGATGAGCCAGCCCGCCCATCATGGATCTCAGCGGGAGTTGATATCCTTTCGTCTGGCCGCCCAGGACTTCTGCATCGATATCATGGCCGTACGGGAGATCCGTGGCTGGACGCCGGCAACGGCGCTTCCAGGCTCGCCGAACTTCGTCTGTGGTGTGATCAACCTGCGCGGGGCCGTCCTGCCGATCGTCGACCTGGCCTTCCGGCTCGGGTTCAGCACGGCGGACCCGACGGCCAAGCATGTGATCATCGTCGCGGAGATCGGCGGTCGGGTGATCGGTCTGCTGGTCGACGCCGTGTCGGACATCCTGACGGTGACGGACGAAGCGATCCAACCCACGCCCGATGTGGCGTCGGACGCCGCCAGGTCCTTCGTGCGCGGCCTGCTGCCGAGCGAGGGGCGAATGATCAGCCTGCTCGGCCTGGACCACATCGTTCCCGACTTGGTTCTGGCGGCCGCATGACCGGCTTGAGCGGCCCGACCCGGCCCGCGAGGTGGCCAAGCGGCGCAGCGATGGTCTGCATCCTTCGCCAAAATCGCCGACATCGCGGCCTGGGGAATGAACACCCGGCCGACCCGTCCACCCACAGTGCCTTGGCCCCTCCCTTGCCCGCGAGATCAATCCATGAACGTCCTTGAGCCCGCCAACGACACCTACCTGCAAGAGCGTCTCGCAGCGCTCGAAATCGACCTGAGCAGCGCCTTGGCAATCAGCAACGCCTTGTTGTTTGGCCTGACCGCGACTGGCCCCCAGGCGCATCACGCGATTGACACGGCTCTGGAAGAGGCCTTGCGGCTGATCGCCATCGATAATCGGAGAGGCTCAGCCGAGGTGCATGCGATCGTCTCCGGAATCCGAGAGAAGCTGCGGGTCGAAACCGGGATTCAGGCTCGAATGGCCGGAGACCTCGAGCGCCTGATCATCAAGAAGGCCTTTGGGCGACCGGACGCTGGGCAGGAGGACGCCAAGCGGAATCTCGATCGCTGCACGCCCTTGCGACCGGTGTGAATCCCGACGAGGGCCCCTCGCGCGATCGGCCAACACGTCGTCGAAGCCGTACGTCGGCGTTCCACCAATCGAGGAGGACCGCCTCAGAGTAGGCGGAAGGCGAACACCGCCACCGCCGCCAGCGCGAGGACGATCAGGGCAAGTCCGCCCAACCGCGGCGACACGAGGCAAAGCATGCCCACCAGCACAAGGGCCAAAGCGCCCACAATCCAGGACTTCCAGCCCACGCCGGTCTCCAAACCCGAACCCGCCCCCGGGTCATGGGACGCATCTTCTCCGGCCAAGGCGGCGGCGGCCTCGCCCAGGGCTTACAAGGGTGTAAGCTCGCCGTCGGGCGGTCTGCGGAGCCGGGCCGTACAAAGGCGCCGACAGGAGGGCGCACATGGAGTCATCGAACCCAGGCCGCGAATTGAGGGCGCGCGCCGGATGAGGCCGTCCCTGCGCCTTAGGCCGCTGGCCTTTACCGCGTTTGCGATGACCATTGTGGTGGGGGCGGTCGCCCTGGCCTTCTACATGGTCAACCTCGAGGCCGAGCACGTCTTTCTGGACCGCGAACGCGATGACGCCCTGGCGGAACGCCAGATACTTTTGGACGCCTTCATCCGGGAAGGCCCGCGGGGGTTGGCCTCGCGGATGGAGCGCCGCTCCAGGCTGGCCGCGCCGGAAGCGCACTATGGGGTCTTCGACGCCGCCGGCCGGCGCATCAGCGGCGACCTGCTGACGGCGCCAACGCCGCTGCCGACCGCCGACTGGAGCAAGGTCCGCGCCCGCGGCGAGACCGGCCTGATCATGTTTTATGCTACGTCGGCAAGGCTGCCCGACGGATCGCTGTTGATCGTCGGCCGCGACGCGGCCGGACAACGCGATTTCGAGGCGCGGATCGCCGGTGGCCTTTTGATTGCGCTCGCCGTCGTGGTGGTCGCGAGCCTTGGGGTCGGACTGCTCCTGAACGCCCTGGTGATCCGGCGGGCAGAGGCGGTGGCCGGCGTCGCTGAGCGGATCGCGGCGGGCGACCTTGGGGCGCGGGCCGAGGTCTCGGAGCGGGGAGACGCCTTCGACCGTATCGGGGCCTCCCTGAACAGGATGCTCAACCGCATCGAGGAGCTGCTCACCGGCATGAGAACGGTGACCGACAGCCTGGCCCACGACCTGCGCACGCCGCTGACCCGCATGCGCAGCGCCGTCGATAGCGCCCTCGATCCGGCGATCAGCGACGGAGACTGTCGCGCCGCACTTGAGGAAGTCAGCCTGGAGCTTGAACGGGTGTCATCGGTCTTCACCGCCCTGATCGACATCGCCCGCGCCGAGTCCGGCCTGTCCCGGGAGATGATGCAGCCGGTGCAATTGGATGAAGTTGTGCTGGACGTCGCGAGCCTGTTCGCCCCGGTGCTGGAAGACGCCGGCCAGCATCTGGAGGTCGTCACGCAGGGCCCACCGGTCATCGAGGGGCATGAACAATTGCTCCGCCAGGCGATCGGCAATCTGCTGTTCAACGCCGCGCGGCACGCGGGCTCGGGCGCGACCGTGAAGCTCGAGGTGCTGAACGGCGCAGGCGTTGCGGAAATCGTCGTCGCCGACAACGGCCCGGGCATCCCGGAGGCCGACCGCGGGCGGGTGAAGGATCGATTTGTTCGGCTGGACGAAGCGCGCGGCGGGTCGGGGTCAGGCCTCGGGCTCTCGATTGTCGCGGCGGCGGCGAAGCTGCACGGCGGCGAGTTGCGGCTGGAGGACAACCGGCCCGGCCTGCGCGCGGTGTTGACCCTGGCCCCCGGCGGCAGCGCCTGATCAGACGTCGGGCTCTGTCAGGCGGACCGTGGCGATGACCCCGCCGGCGTCGGAATGGATCAGCAGGGCGCCGCCGATCGCCCGGGCCAGCCCGCGAACGCGCTCCATCCCGTCCCCGACGCGGTCGCCACGCAGGCCGCCGCCGTTATCCGCAACCTGGCAGATCCACCCTTCTCCGGCGCGGCGCAGACAGATGCTGACGCGTCCCCCGCTGCGTCCTTCGAAGGCGTGCTTGGCGGCGTTGGTGACCAGTTCAACGACGATCAAGCCAAGGTTCTGGCACACGTCGCGTGGCAAGTTCGCGGAATCGGACCTGAACTCGCACCGCACCCCCTGCGGCGCCAGGTGCGCGGCGCACAGCTCCTCACAAAGTCGTCCCAGGTATGCGGCTGCGTCGATCCGGCTCTGGCTGGGATCCTCGCCGAGGGTTCGATGGATCGTCGCGAACGCCTGGATGCGGCTGGAAAAGACACCGACGGCGTCGTGCACCGCCGGATCTGCAAATCCGCCAAAGTCGTTGCGCAGCAGCCCGTGCAACGCGGCGAGGGTATTGAGAAATCGATGGCTCGCTTCTCGCGAGGCGAGTTGCGTATCCGGCTCGGCGAAGGCGAACGTCATGGTGCGGCTCCGGTGGCGTGGCCGAGCGCTCGGGTCTGAAGCCGCACGAGCGGATCGCCCCTTGCTCGCGGCGATCCTTGGCCGATCATCTCACAGCGGGCTGCGCCCCGACCTTACAGGAATGCAAGCAAGGTTGTGCATCGCGGCCCACAGGTTTGTAAGGAAGCGGCGTGGTGCGCGGAAGATGAGGCGTGCATCGTCCGGTCAGTTGCTTTGCCGCCAAGACGAGGGTCCGGGTCGAAGTTGAAGCCGGACCTGGAGGACTGAACAGCAGTCGGACACGAAGGAGCTTGGGCATGTCCAGGCGAGTGCTGGTGGTCGAGGACGATGTGTCGACCGCGGACTACATTGCCAAGGGGCTGCGTGAAGAGGGCTTCACGGTCGAACAGGTCGGCGACGGTCGCGATGCGCTCTATATGGCGACCTCCTCCGAGTTCGACGCGATCGTCATGGATCGCATGATCCCCGGTCTGGACGGCTTGTCGGTGGTCAAGGCCCTGCGCGCCGCCGGCGCGCCGACGCCCATCCTCATCCTGTCCGCCATGGGTCACCTCGACGAACGGGTCAAAGGCCTGCGGGCCGGGGGCGACGACTACCTCACCAAGCCGTTCGGCTTTTCCGAACTCCACGCACGACTTGAGAACCTGATCCGCCGGCGGACCGAGAAGACGGTGGAAACCGAACTCCGCTGCGGTGACCTGGTCATGGACCTCCTGACCCGCAAGGTGGTGCGGGCGGGCCGCCCGATCGAACTCCTGCCCCGCGAGTTCAAGCTGCTCGAGTTCCTGCTGCGCAACCAGAACCGGGTGGTCACCAGGGTCATGCTGCTGGAGCGCGTCTGGGACTACCGCTTCGACCCCCACACCAGCATCATCGACACCCATATCAGCCGACTGCGCAAGGCGCTGGAGACGGGCTTCGACAAGCCGCTGCTGCATACCGTCCGCGGCGCCGGCTACCGACTGGCGGAGGAGCCCTAGAGGCGGCTCAGACGACGCGCCGGCGGATTTCGCTGAGCCTGTGGTCCCTGTCCGGCATGTCCTGCCGGACGGCGGTCGCCGTGGCGCCGACGCTCAATATCGCTCGCACTGCGGCCGCCACCCCAGCGGATCGGCTGACACAAATGTAAGAACCGCCCCCCGTCGCCTGACAGGATCGCTCCCCAAATCCTGCCTATAGGATCGAGGGGCGCTGCTTGAGGCGGCGCCGGCCACCGCGATCGAAACTCTTCGCAACGCGAGGCGTCGTCATGAAGGTTGGTTTCATTGGGCTCGGGCGCATGGGCGCCGGCATGGCCGCCAATCTCCTGAAGGCGGGCCATGACGTCACCGTCTACAATCGCTCGCCGGCGAAGGCCGCGGCGCTGGCCGCACAGGGCGCCAGGGTCGTCGCCACCGTGGCGGACGCGTCCCGCGGCGAAGTCGTCTTGACGATGCTGGCGAACGATCAGGCCGTTGAAGCAGTGGTCTTCGGCGACGGCGGTGTGGTCGAGACGCTGGCTCCGGATGCGATCCACATCTCCTGCAGCACCATCAGCGTCACCCTCGCTGAACGGCTGATGCTGGCGCACCGCGAGCTCGGCAGCCGGTTCATCTCGGCGCCGGTGTTCGGCCGCCCAGAGGTCGCCGCCGAGGGCCGTCTCGCCGTCGTCGTGGCCGGCCCGTCGGCGGTGATCGACGACGCAGGTCCAATCCTGGATGCAATCGGGCGGGCGACGTTCATCGTCTCCGACACACCCGCCCACGCCAATCTCGTGAAGCTCAGCGGCAATTTCCTGTTGGCGTCCGTCATCGAGTCGCTGGGGGAGGCGATGGCGCTGATCGGGAAGGCCGGCGTCGACCGTTTGCAATTCCTCGACACGCTCACGTCGGCGCTCTTCGATGTCCCGGCCTACAGACTCTACGGCGTCATGATCGCCGAAGGCCTCTTCGAGCCGGCCGGCTTCGCCGCGCCCCTTGGACAGAAGGATATCCGGCTGACGCTTGCCGCGGCCGAGGACCTCAGCGTGCCGATGCCGCTCGCCAGCCTCCTGCGCGACCGGTTCCTGACCCTGATGGCTCAGGGCGGCGACCAACTCGACTGGTCCGCCATTGGCGGCTTGGCCGCTTCCGATGCGGGCCAGCCGCTGTTTGGCCGGACCAAGATCCCAGCCGCGGAAAGGACCTGAAAATGGAAAGAATGATGATCGGCGCCTCGGGCGTTACGACCTCCCGTGTCGGCCTGGGAACCTGGGCGATCGGCGGCTGGATGTGGGGCGGCGCCGACGAGACCCAGTCAATCGCCACCATTCGCTCGGCCGTCGAGCGCGGGGTGACGCTGATCGACACGGCGCCGGTCTATGGTTTCGGCGTCTCCGAGGAAGTGGTCGGCAAGGCGCTCTCAGAGGGTGGCCTGCGGGACAAGGTGCAGATCGCCACCAAGGTCGGGCTGTCCTGGAAGGACGGCAAGCCGTTCCGCGACTCCAGTCCCGCCCGCATCCGGCAGGAAATCGAGGCGTCGCTGCGGCGGCTGCGCACCGACGTGATCGATCTCTATCAGGTGCACTGGCCTGACCCCGGGACCCCCATCGCGCAGACGGCGGAGGCGCTGGATGCGCTGCGCCGCGAGGGCAAGATCCGGGCGATCGGAGTCAGTAACTTCTCCCCGGCCCAGACGGACGCCTTCAGCGCCGTGACGCCATTGGACACCATCCAGCCGCCCTACAACCTCTTCGAGCGCGAGATCGAGGCCGACGTGCTTCCGCACGCCAAGGCCGCCGGCCTCACGGTGCTGGCCTACGGCGCGCTATGCCGCGGCCTGCTGGCGGGCCGGATAAACGCCCGGACGGCATTCACCGGCGATGACCTGCGCAACCAGGATCCGAAGTTCCAGGGGGAGCGGTTCCGACAGTACCTGGCGGCGGCCGATGCGTTGAGGACCCTGGCCCGCGAACGTTTCGGCAAGTCGTTGCCGGCTCTGGCGGTGCGCTGGATCCTCGACCAGGGGCCGACCATTGCCCTGTGGGGGGCCCGCCGCCCGGCGCAACTCGACCCGGTCGACGAGGTCTCCGGCTGGCGCCTCGATGAGGCCACCAAGGCGCAGATCAACGCCATCCTCAAGCGCTTCATCGAGGAGCCGGTCTCCCCGGAATTCATGGCGCCGCCCCTGCGCCGCGCCTCGAGCCATTGAGCCCGCGAGGGGATGCCCGGGGCCCGTCGGTCAGGGAAAACCGGTTGACCCGCCGAACCCGCTAATCACTTGAAATAAGACCATTCCTTCCCGGTTCAGATGGATCCATCTGGCCGGGAAGAGTCTCGCCGCCCCGTACTGGAAATGGATTGAAATGCTCTGGATCGTTCGCGTCGCGCTGCAGCGACCCTACACCTTCATCGTCCTAGCGCTCTTCATCCTGATCGCCGGTCCGCTGGCGGCGATGAAGACCCCCACCGACATCTTTCCGAACATCGGGGTGCCGGTGATCGGGGTCGCCTGGCAGTACACTGGCCTAGCCCCGGACGACATGGCCGGCCGGATCATCACGCCCTACGAGCGCACCCTGCCGCTCACGGTCAGCAATATCGAGCACATTGAAAGCCAGTCCTTGGCTGGCATGGGCGTGGTGAAGATCTACTTCCAGCCCGGCGCGGACATGCGCACGGCCACCGCGCAGGTCACCTCCGTCTCGCAGTCGATCCTGAAGCAGCTGCCGCCGGGCGCGACGCCGCCGCTGATCCTGAACTACAACGCCTCGACCGTGCCGATCCTGCAATTGGCGACGTCCAGCCTGCGGCAGTCCGAGCAGCAGGTGCTGGACCTGACCATGAACACCATCCGTCCGATCCTGAGCGCGGTGCCGGGCGCGGCCATTCCCTATCCCTACGGCGGCAAGGTCCGTGAGGTGGAGATCGATCTCGATCCTCAGGCGCTGCAATCCAAAGGCCTGTCGGCGCAGGACGTCGACGCCGCGATCGCCGCCCAGGACCAGATCATTCCCGCCGGAACGGCCAAGATCGGTTCCCTGCAATATACGGTGAAGCTGAACGACTCCCCCGAGACGATCAACGAACTGAACGACCTGCCGATCAAGACGGTGGGCGGCGCGACCATCCTGGTCCGCGATGTCGGCCACGTGTTGGACGGCGCGCCGCCGCAGCAAAGCGTGGTACATGTCGACGGCTCGCGCGCCGTGTTGACCACCATACTGAAGGCCGGTTCGGCCTCGACCCTGTCGGTGGTGCAAGGGGTCAAGGACGCCTTGCCGCGGGTGAAGGCGCTGATGCCGCCGGACTTTCGCATCGTCGCCCTGAACGACCAGTCTGTGTTCGTGAAAGCCGCGGTTTCGGGCGTGGTGAGGGAGGGCCTGATCGCCGCGGGGCTCACCAGCGTGATGATCCTGCTGTTCCTGGGCAGCTGGCGGTCGACCGTGATCATCGCGACCTCGATCCCGCTGGCGATCCTGTGCGCGCTCATCGGATTGTCGATGGCGGGTCAGACCCTGAACATCATGACCTTGGGCGGCCTGGCCCTGGCCGTCGGCATCCTGGTCGATGACGCCACGGTGACCATCGAGAACATCAACTGGCACCTCGAGCACGGCAAGGACGTCAAGACAGCGATCCTCGACGGCGCCGCCCAGATCGTCACCCCCGCGTTCGTCAGCCTGCTGTGCATCTGCATCGTCTTTGTGCCGATGTTCGCCCTGCAGGGCGTCGCCGGGTTCCTGTTCGTGCCGATGGCCGAGGCGGTGGTCTTCGCCATGATCGGTTCGTTTGTGCTGTCGCGGACCCTGGTGCCGACCCTGGCGATGTATCTGCTGAAGCCCCACGGCCATGGCGCGCAGGACGGCGCGGCGCCGTCGCGCAACCCCCTGGCTCGTTTCCAGCACGCCTTCGCCGCCGGCTTCGACGGGCTGCGCGAGACCTACAGCGGCCTGCTCTCCCTGGCCCTGGCGCACCGGCGGATCTTCGTGGTGAGCTTCCTGGCGGTCGTCATCGCCTCCTTCGGCCTCGCCCCATTCCTCGGCGCGAACTTCTTCCCGTCGGTGGATTCCGGCCAGATCACGCTGCATGTGCGGCCGCCGGTGGGAACGCGGATCGAGGACGCCTCGGCCATGTTCGGTGACATCGAGCAGCAGGTTCGTCAGGTCATTCCGCCGAACGAATTGACCTCGGTCGTCGACAACATCGGCATGCCGATCAGCGCGGTGAACACGGTCTACAGCAACACCGGCATGATCGGCTATCAGGACGGCGACATCTTCGTCAGCCTGAACGCCAAGCACCACCCGACGGCCGACTATGTGCGCACCCTGCGCGAGCGGCTGCCCAGCGCATTTCCCGGCGCGACCTTCTCGTTCCCGCCGGCCGATATCATCAGCCAGATCCTGAATTTCGGCTCGCCTGCGCCGCTGGACCTGCAGATCGCCGGCCCGGACCAG
>NZ_SSMZ01000063.1 GCF_004799395.1 Phenylobacterium sp. | reverse complement strand
CGCCTCCGTGGTGAAACTGCTGCACGAAGACTGGCCGCGTCACGACTTCAGCGCCGAGGTCGTCGCCGGCATCCAGGCGAAGGTGAAGGCCGACCCCGCCGCCGTGCGCGCCGCGGCCCTGGCCGCCATGCCGCCGAGAGAACCTCCGCCGAAGCGCGCGGCGGATCTGGTCGACCTGACCACCGTCGATCCGGCGATCAAGCTCGACATCCGCTATGCGACCTCGAACAACTTCATGGGTTTCCCGCTCTACGAGCGCGCCGGAGCCTATCTTCAGCGACCCGCCGCCGAGGCGCTGGGCCGCGCGCAGAAGGCGCTGGCGGCGCAAGGCTATGGCCTCCTGATCCACGACGCCTACCGGCCCTGGTTCGTGACCAAGATGTTCTGGGACGCTACGCCGGCGGAAGACCACGTCTTCGTCGCCGATCCGGCCCAGGGCTCGCGCCACAACCGCGGCTGCGCGGTCGACCTGACGCTCTACGACCTGAAGACCGGCCAGCCCGTCGAGATGACCGGCCGCTATGACGAGATGTCGACCCGCTCCTACGCCGACTTCCCCGGCGGCACGAGCCGCCAGCGGGCGCTCAGGGCGATCCTGCGCACCGCCATGGAAGCAGAGGGCTTCAACGTCTATCCGCAGGAGTGGTGGCACTTCGACTACAAGGACTATGCGTCCTACGGCATCGGCTCGGTCACCTTCACCGAGCTCGCCCAGCGCCGCTAGAACTTGCCACCGCGTCCTTCGCCGGCGGCGAAGCGGGCCGCGCCTTCCTGGCTCTGGCCTGAATGCAGGGTCTCCATGCCGAGTGAGATCTCGGCGGCGGCGGCCGCCTGCCAGTCCAGCGACCACTGGCTGATGGCCGACAGCCGGTCGTTGCGCATGCAGAGCTGCGGGAAGGCCGAGAGCTGCGCCGCGAGCTCGAGCGCGGCTTCCAGCGCCCCGCCCTTCGGCGCCAGTCGATTGGCGAGGCCGATGTCATAGGCCTCCTTGGCCTCCACCGGCCGGCCGGTGAGGATCAGGTCCATGGCCCGCGAGGCGCCGATCAACCGGGGCAGGCGCACGGTTCCAAGGTCGATCAGCGGCACCCCGAAACGCCGGCAGAACACGCCGAACACCGACCCTTCCGCCGCTATCCGCAGGTCGCACCAGCAGGCCACCTCCAGCCCGCCGGCCACGGCGTGGCCCTCGATCGCGGCGATCACCGGCTTGCCCAGCGCCAGGCGGGTGACGCCCATCGGGCCCAAGTCGCCGTCGCGATGCACCGGATTGCCGCGCCCCTCGGCCACGCCCTTCAGGTCGGCCCCGGCGCAGAAGGCGCCGTCCCGGCCCTGCAGGATCGCCACGTCCAGGGCCTCGTCGTCGTCGAAGGCCTTGAAGGCGTCGTAGAGCCGCCGCGCGGTGGGGCCGTCGACGGCGTTGCGCGCGGCCGGCCGCTCGATGGTGACGATAAGCGTGCGGCCGCGGGTCTCGGTGCTGACGGTGTCCATCGAAGCTCTCCTTCTTCGGCAAGCTGAGGCTTGCGATGGAGCGGAAGGCAAGGGCAAGACGGACACGACAACGGAGGACGCGTACATGAGCAAGGCCAAGACCCTGGGCTTCTCGAAGGATCGGCTGAAGCGGATCGAGAGCCACATTCAGGCGAAGTACGTCGGCCCCGGACGGATTCCCTGCGCCCAGATCGCCATCGCCCGCGACGGCGAGACCGTCTACGAGGCAGTGCTCGGCCTGGCCGACGTGGAGCGCAAGGTCCCACTGAAGGACGACGCGGTCTTCCGCATCTATTCTATGACCAAGCCGATCACCTCCGTCGCCCTGATGACCCTGGTGGAGGAGGGCTTGATCGCGCTCGACGATCCGGTGGCCAAGCATATCCCCGCCTGGAAGGACCTGGGTGTCTACGCCGCCGGCGTCGGGCCGTTCGTCACCACGCCGGTGGGGCGGCCGATGCAGGTAGTCGACCTCATGCGTCATACCTCCGGCCTCACCTACGGTTTCCAGAGCCGGACCAACGTCGATGGCGCCTATCGCAAGCTGAAGCTGGCGGAGGCGCATGGCGATCACGACCTCGAAGGCTTCATCGCCCAATTGGCCAAGCTGCCGCTGGAATTCTCGCCGGGCGAGGCCTGGAACTACTCCGTGTCCACAGACGTGGTCGGCTACCTGGTGCAGAAGGTGGCGGGAAAACCGCTCGGCCAGGTTCTGCAGGAGCGCATCTTCGATCCCCTGAAGATGGTCGATACCGGCTTCTTCGTCCGCGAGGACCAGCGGAGCCGTTTCGTCGCCTGCTACAGCGCCAGCGCCCAAGGCGCGATGAACCTTCAGGCGGCGCCGTCCGGAAGCCTGACCCTGAACGACGATCCGACGAAGAGCCCGTACCTGGCGCCGCCGAAGCTCGAGTCGGGCGGCGGCGGCCTGGTCTCGACGACGGCGGACTACCTGCGCTTCGCCAACATGCTGGTGAACGGCGGGGAACTGGAGGGGGCGCGGATTCTCTCGCCCATGATGCTGCGGCTGATGACCACCAACCACCTGCCGGGCGGCCAGGACCTGACGCAGCTGTCGCGCTCGCTGTTCTCGGAGAGCACCAACGCGGGCGTGGGCTTCGGCCTGGGCTTCGCGGTGGTGTTCGATCCGCCGAAGACCCTGGTGCCCGGTTCGAAGGGCGAATTCTACTGGGGCGGCGCGGCCTCGACCGCCTTCTGGGTCGATCCGGTGGAGAAGGTGACGGCGGTATTCATGACCCAGCTCATGCCATCGTCGAGCTATCCGATCCGCCGTGAACTGCGAACCCTGGTCTACTCGGCGCTGATGGAGAGCCGGGCCTAGGCGCCCGCGGCGACTCCCAGCTCGCGCTGCTCTTCGTCGGTGATGGCTTCGCTCTCCTCGACCATGGGCTGGCCGAGGCCGGTGTCGGGCGCGTCGGCGCTGGGGGTCATGTCGAGCATCCGCGACTTCCGCCAGCCGCCCCAACGATAGTAGCCGCCGGCCAGCACCAGCGTCGTCAGGCTGCCGATCGGGAAGGCCAGCCAGATGGCGTCCGCGCCCATGGACCTCTCCATGAGGATCGCCAGCGGCACCCGCACCACCCACAGCGAGATGACCATGGCCAGAAGCGGCGGCCAGACTGCGCCGGTGGCGCGCACGATGCCGGAGAAGATGAAGGCCACGCCGAAGGGGATGAACCCCCAGAGCACGATGTGGTTGATGTGCACGGCGATCGGCAGCGAGGCGCTGGTCGACGGCAGGAAGGCCTGCAGCGCCCAGGGATCGATCGCCTCCAGGATCAGGATCGGCAGGCCGGTGAACAGGATCGCATAGCCCGCGCCGATCATGGCGACGCGTTCGACCCGGTCCATCTTTCGCGCGCCGACGTTCTGGGCGGCGATGGAGGATACCGCGGCGCCGAGCGCCATGGCCGGCATCTGCACGTAGGTCCACAGCTGCGCGGCCGCGCCGTAGGCCGCCGAGGTGTGGACGCCATAACGGTTGACCAAGCTGAGCATCGTGATCGCCGCGAAGCTGATGACGCTCATCTGCAGGGCCATCGGGGCGCCCTTCCAGGCGAGGGTGCGGACAATCGTCACATCGGGCAACAGCAGCCGCCATTCGCTGGGCCGCAGCACCAGGATCGACCGGGTCCGGTAGAGGTGGGCGATCATCAGGGCCAGGGTCACCGTCTGGGCGATCAGGGTCGAGGTGGCGGACCCCGCGATTCCCATCTTGGGGAATGGGCCCAAGCCCATCAGCAGAAGCGGATTCAGGACAACGTCGAGCCCCACTTGGAGCAAGGCGAAATAGAACGGCGTGCGGCTGTCGCCAGTCCCGCGCTGGGCCATCATCATGAAATTGAAGAAGAACATGAACGGCATGGCCGCGAAGATCACCCGCAGGTAGGCGATGGCGTCGGCGCGGGCCGCCGCCGGGGTCTTCATGGCGTCGAGGATATGCGGGGTGAGGAGGCCGCCGGCCACCCCGATCAGGATGGAAATCGCTGCGAAGAAGGTGGTGGCGGTGCCGACCACCTTGCGGGCCAGGGCCTCGTCGCGCGCGCCGACCGCCTGGCCGATCATGATGTTGGCGGCCATGGTTATGCCGAAGGCCGCGCCCAACATCAGGAAGAAGATTTGATTGGCGTTGCTGACCGCGGTGACGCCGCTCTCGCCCAGCACCCTGCCGACCCAGAACATATTTGCCGTCGCGTTCATGGACTGCAGGATGTTGGAGCCCAGCACCGGCAGGGAGAACATGATCAGCGTCTTGCCGATCGGGCCGACGGTCAGGTCGGGCCCTTTTCGGCCGGGAAAGCCGCCCGCGCCGGGACGCGCCGGCGCTCCGGGTCTGCCGCCGCCTGGACCTGCGCCCGCGTTCACCGCCGTCTCACTCCCCTTGCGGCGCCAGGCCGCCACCTCTCCGGGGATAGACCGCAACCGGACGCGACGCAAAGCGGCGGTTTTGCACACCCCTGTGAGATTCAGGGCTGGATCGCCGCGTCGATGGCCCGCAGGCGGCTGTTGGCCCGCCCATAGACCAGGTAGGCGACCACCCCGATCGCATTCCAGACGAAGAAGAAGATGATCGTCTTCGCCGACAGGCTGGTGAACAGATAGAGACACCCCAGCACGGCGGCCGGGCCGATCAGCCAGACCACGGGCGTGGCGAACGGGCGCACGATCTGCGGCGAGCGGCGGCGCAGGACCATCACCGCCATGGCCGTGGCGATGAAGGCGGCCAGGGTGCCGGCGTTGGCCAGGGAGGCGATCTCCGATAGCGGCATGAAGCCGGCCACGGCGGCGGCGATCAGGCCGGTGATCATGGTCACCGTCGACGGCACGCCGCGCCTGCTGACCGCGGTCAGGGCGTTGGGCAGCAGGCCGTCGCGGGCCATGGCGAAGAACACCCGGCTCTGGCCGAACATGAAGACCATGATCACGGTCGGCAGGGCCACCACCGCCGCGCCGGCGATCAGCGAGGCGGCCATGGGATGGTTCAGCTGGCGCAGGACGAAGGCCAGCGGTTCGCCGCTCTTGGAGAAGACGTCGAACGGCGAGGCGCCGAGCGCGCAGGCGGCCACCACCATGTAGATCAGCGTGCAGAGCAGCATCGATCCGACGATGGCGATGGTCAGGTCGCGCTTCGGGTTTTTGGCCTCCTCGGCCGCCGTCGAGATGGCGTCGAAGCCGTAGAAGGCGAAGAAGATGATCGCCGCGGCGCCCATCACTCCGTACTTCTTGCCGCCCATCTCGTGGGCCCCGAAGCCGAAGGGCGCGAAGGGGTGGAAGTGGGCGGCGTCGAAGCTCGGCAGGGTCAGCGCCACGAAGGCCGCCAGCGCCACAAGTTTGATGCAGACTAGGACGAAGTTGAGCGTGGCGCTTTCCCGCGTGCCGATCAGCAGCACGCCGGTGACCACGAGCGCGATGAACACCGCCGGCAGGTTGACGAAGCCGCCGGCCTCGGGCCCCGCCAGCAGGCTGTCGGGGATCGGGATGTGCGCCCCATGCAGCAGCCCCGCGGCATAGCCCGCCCAGCCCACCGACACGGCGCTGCAGACCAGGGTGTATTCGAGGATCAGGCTCCAGCCGATCACCCAGGCGACCATCTCGCCCAGCGTCATGTAGCTGTAGGCGTAAGCGCTGCCGGCTTGCGGGCTCATCGACGCCATCTCGGCGTAGCAGAGCGCCGCACAGGCGCAGACCAGGCCAGCCACGCCGAACGACAGGATCACCGCCGGCCCCGCCAGGCCCGCGGCCACGCCGGTCAGAGTGTAGATGCCTGTGCCGATGATCGCGCCGACCCCCAGCGCCGTCAGGTGCGGCCAGCCCAGGGTGCGCTTCAGCTGACTGGCGCCGGACCCCATGCCGGTGTCCACCGGCTTGGTGCGCGTGATGAAACTCATGGACCTCTCCCCCGGATGCGGGCGCCACCATGGCCCGCGTCGCGCCCGCTCGCCAAGGTCCAGGTCGCGCTTGGCGCAGCCCCTGTGCGGGGCGCAGCCGTCCCCACATGACGAAGTTGAAACCCTCCGCCAGTGGATTTCAGTGTCTGATCGGTGTTAAGTTAAGGGCTCGATAGGCCTCTGCGCGTAGTGAACGCCGCAGAAGACAAGAGCCGGTTCGGAGAGGAATGATCCAGATGATGTCTGCTCGACTTGGCGTACTGGGAGCGGCGGCGAGCGCCTTCTTGGTCTATGGTTTCTCGGCGGGTCCGGCGACCAACGCCTTGCAGTCCGGCCAGAACGCTTCGGCCACCGGGACGTCGGCCATGAGCGCGACCCCGGCGCGGGTCGACAATTTCATGCTGGTCGACGCCCAGAAGATGGAGGCCCACGAACTCTATCGGATGGCTGACGACAAGGCGATCGTGCTGGTCTCGACCGGCGTCGGCTGCCCGATCGCCCGCGCCATGACCCCGGCGCTCAAGGCGCTGCGCGACAAGTACGCGGCCCAGGGCGTCGAGATGATGCTGGTCGATTCCAACCTGCAGGACAGCCGCGACGCCATCGCCGCCGAGGCCAAGGAATACGGCATCGACATCCCGATCCTGATGGACTCGAACCAGATCATCGGCGAGGCGCTGGGCGTCACCCGCACAGCGGAAGTCTTCGTGATCAATCCGAAGACCTGGACCGTGGCCTACCACGGCCCGCTGAACGACGCTTCGGACTACGGAATCCAGAAGGACGCGAGCAAGCCATTCGCCGACATCGCACTGAAGGCGGTGCTGGCCGGCCAGCCGGCCCCGGCCGCGACGCAAGCCTCCAAGGGCTGCCTGGTCGACTTCCCGGCCCGCGATAAGAAAGCTGAGATCACCTACGTCAAGGACGTGGCGCCGATCCTGGAAGCCAAGTGCGTGGCCTGTCACGAAGAGGGCGGCATCGCCCCCTTCGCGATGAAGAACTACGAGATGGTCAAGGGCTTCTCGCCGATGATCCGCGAGGTCATCCGCACCGATCGGATGCCGCCCTACAACGCCGATCCGCACGTGGGTAAGTTCTCCGACGACAAGAACCTGAGCTCCGCCGAGATCAAGACCCTGGTGCACTGGGTCGAGGAAGGCGCGCCGCGCGGCGAGGGCAAGGACCCCTTGGGCGCCAAGCACCTGGTGGCCGCCGAATGGCCGCTGGGCAAGCCTGACCTGATCCTGAATGTGCCCGCCTACACCATCCCGGCCTCCGGCGTGGTCGACTACCAGCACCCCTGGGTCGCCAACCCGGAGACCGAGGGCAAGTGGCTCAAGGCCTCGACCGTGAAGGTCGAGAGCCGCCAGGGCGTGCACCACGTACTCACCGGCTACATGACCGAGGTCCCGAAGGACGGCCAGCAGGCCTTCGAGAACAAGTGGGGCGTTTCGGTGGGCGGCTACGCCGTCGGCGCCGAGAGTGAGATCGCACCGAAGAACGTCGGAAGCTACATCCCGCCCGGCGGCGCCATCGGCTTCCAGACGCATTACACGCCGTTCGGCAAGGAAGTGACCGATCACACCAAGATCGCGCTATACTTCTACAAAGACAACGAAAAGCCCGACCTGGTGATGCATAACTCGGTGATTGCAAACCAGACCATCGTGATCCCGCCGAACGACGCGCACCATCAGGAGGTCGCCTACATGACCTTCCCGCATGACGCGTTGCTCTATTCGGCCTTCCCGCACGCGCACTACCGCGGCGCCATGTCCGACCTGTGGATTCGCTATCCGGACGGCCAGGAGAAGCTGTTGCTCTCCCTGCCGCGCTACGATTTCAGCTGGCAGCGGGACTACACCTTCGCCCAGCCGATCGCCGTGCCGGCGGGCGCCAAGCTGATCGCCCACTTCATCTACGACAACTCCAAGCGCAACCCGTCCAACCCCGATCCGTCGAAGCAGGTGGTGTGGGGCGACCAGTCCTGGGAGGAGATGTTCTACATGGCGATTCGCTATCGCTGGAACGACGAGACCTCCAAGCACATGGTCAACTACGACGAGGAGTTGAACGCCACGCGCCTGATGGGAATGCTGGACGCGAACATCGATGGAAAGATCTCCAAGGCTGAGCTCAGGGGCCAGATGGGCGAGCAGATCGCCAAGTACTGGGACGTGCTCGACAAGAACCACGACGGCTACCTCGACGCCGACGAGCTCGCCGCCATGCAGAAGATGATGGGCCATCGCCGCCAGTCGGCCGACACCAAACCGGCGGCTCCGGCCGCCGCCGCGGCCACGCCAACGGCGGGCGGCAAATAAAGGCCGCTTCGTCAGATTGAGTTGAGGCCCGGTGGAAACGCCGGGCCTTTTCTTTTGGGCTCAGTCCCAGAGGTCGTGGACGTCGCCCTTGCGGTTGAGCATGCGCACAGCGCGCTTGACCACCGCCAGCAGGCGCTCGCGCCGGGCGGACTGGTCGTAGGTCATGGCGCCGCGGGCCATGCCTTCGAGCAGGAAGCGGCCAAGGTCGCGGCTGGTCTGGAAGCGCGGGTCCTCGCCGGCCTGAGCCAGGGCGCCGAAGCCGCCAACCTGGGCGTGGTCGAAGGCGGCCTGGGCGGCGGCCAGACGGGCGCGCAGCATGGGCTCGGTGCGCGCCGCGGCCTCCAGTTCCGCGAAGGCGACGAACGGCGGCTCCTGCAGCAGCGCCCAGTAAGCGTCGATGGCGGCCTCCGAGGCGTCCTGGCCGGGCGCGGCGGATGCGCGCGCCGCCTCCTCGAACAGCCGCGCCCGGGCGACCTCGATATGGGTGATCGCCGCCTCTACCAGCTCCTCGCGGGTTGCGAAGTGGTAGAGCATGGCGCCGCGGGTGAGTTTCGCGGCGTCGGCGATCAGACCGTTGGTGGCGGCGTGATAGCCAATCTGGGCGAATAGCCGCATCGCCGCATCGAGAATGCGCGCGCGGGTTCGCAGCGACTTGGGCGTCGCCTTCGCTGGATAGGTTCGGGCGTCCATCTGGACCAATTCAAGGGCGACCTGGGGAGGGTCTGCTCAAGCCGAACCCCTAGCAGGACATGCTGAGGTCCCGCCAGACCGTTGGACGACCTTCGCAAAACCGACACGGAATCAGGGCACGACTGCTCGGAATATGGGCGACACGGGGCGAAACGTGACCGAAGCCGCAGTCCGCCGCTATCGAAGCGTGTTCATTTCCGACGTGCACCTGGGCACCCGCGGGTGCCAAGCCGACCTACTTCTCGACTTCATCCGCCATATGGAATGCGAGACGCTCTACCTGGTGGGCGACATCGTCGACGGCTGGAAACTCCGCTCCGGCTGGTACTGGCCCCAGTCGCACAACGACGTGGTCCAGAAGATCCTGCGGCTGGCCCGCAAGGGCGTTTCGGTGATCTACGTGCCCGGCAACCACGATGAGGTGGTCCGCGATTTCTGCGGTGTGCACTTCGGCGGGGTGGTGGTGGCGCGCGATGCGGTGCACGAAACCGCCGACGGCCGCCGCTTCCTGGTGACCCACGGCGACGACTTCGACGCGGTGGTGCAGCACGCCAAGTGGCTGGCGCTGCTGGGCGACTGGGCCTATCGCGCGCTGCTCGCCTCCAACACCCTGATCAACCGGGTGCGGCGGCGGTTCGGCTTCGGCTACTGGAGTTTTTCGGCCTTCGCCAAGACCCGGGTGAAGAAGGCGCTGCAGTTCATCGAGAACTTCGAGCAGGCGGTGGCCGACGAGGCGCGGCGGCGCGGCGTCGACGGAGTGATCTGCGGCCACATCCACAAGGCCGAGAGCCGGATGATCGATGGCGTGGCCTATATCAACGATGGCGACTGGGTGGAGAGCTGCACCGCCCTTGTGGAGCACCTCGACGGACGCCTGGAGATCCTGGAGTGGCCGAAGATCCGCGCCGCCGTCGCCGACGCGCCGCAACCGATCCCGCTGGCGGAACCGCTGGCCGCCTGACCCCCTCTCTCGTGACAGTCGCACTGCCATCTTGCGATTGACATAACATCGCAACCCGTGACAGTTCGGCTGCCATGAAAACCCCGACCCCGCCTGCAAGTCTGCGCGACCGCCAGCGGGAGGAGACCCGCGAGCAGATTCTGCGCGCCGTGGGCAACCAGTTGGAGCAGGGGCCGCTCGAGGACCTCAGCTTCGCCGAGATCGCCAAGGACGCCCGCGTCGGTGAGCGGACCGTCTATCGCTACTTCCCCACCAAGGAGGCGCTGCTGGGCGCCTTCTGGGCCTGGATGCAAAGCCAGGCGGTCGCACCGCCGGAGCCCAAGCCCCGGCCGCCCCGCTCGCTGCCGCGCATCCGCGAGGCAATCAAGGCGCCGCACGACGCCGGCCGGCCGATGCGCATCCTGCTGGCCACCGACGCCTGGGAGCCGCAGGTCAATGGCGTGGTCCGCACCCTCACCCGCGTGGTCGCAGAGCTGAAGGCCATGGGTCACTCCGTCGAAGTGATCAGCCCCGACCAGTTCAAGACCTTCCCGCTGCCGACCTATTCCGAGATCAAGGTGGCGATCGGGGTCTATGAGCCGGTGCAGGAACGCTTCAAGGCCTTCGAGCCCGAGGCCATCCACATCGCCACCGAGGGCCCGATCGGCCTGGCCGCACGGCGCATCTGCGTGGAATGGAAGCTCCCCTTCACCACCAGCTACCACACGCGCTTCCCGGAATATGTCTCGGCGCGCCTGCCGTTGCCACTGGCGGCCGGCTACGCCTACATGAAGTGGTTCCACAAGCCGTCCGGACGACTGATGGTGGCCACGCCCACCATGCGCGACGAGTTGGCGGGACATGGCTTCCGCAACATCTCGTCCTGGTCGCGGGGCGTCGACACCGACGCCTTTCACCCGCGCGGGCCGGACGACCCGGACATCTTCGCCCACCTGGCCAAGCCGATCTTCCTCTACGTGGGCCGCGTCGCCGTGGAGAAGAACATCGAGGCCTTCTTAGGCATTGACCTGCCGGGGACCAAGGTCGTGGTCGGACCCGGCCCACAGCTCGACGACCTGAAGGCCAAGCACCCCCAGGTGGTGTTCACCGGCTCCAAGTCCGGCGACGACCTGGCGGCGGCCTTCAACAGCGCCGACGCCTTCGTCTTCCCCTCGCTCACCGACACCTTTGGCCTGGTGATCCTGGAGGCCATGGCCTCGGGCACGCCGGTGGCGGCCTATCCGGCGCCCGGCCCCATAGACATCATCCCCAACTCCGGCGCGGGCAAGCTCGCCCACACCGCCACCGAAGGTCTGCGCGAGGCCTGCCTGGAGGCCCTCACCTGCGACCGCAAGGTCGTCCGCGCCTTCGCCGAGAAGTTCTCCTGGCGGGCATGCGCCGAGGATTTCGTGCGCAATCTGCAGCCCTATCCGGAGCCGGAGAAAACCCGCTTCTGGCGCCGGCTGCGCCGCCTCGCTAGGGTGCGCCGCCGTAGACCCGAGGCCGCTTAGAGTTCCCATGCATCGTGTCGTCTCGACCGTGTTCGCGGCAGCCGTTTGCTGCGCGCCGCTGCTGGCGCACGCCGCCGACGAGGCCGCGCCGACCGCGGTGAGCCCACTGGTGGTGGTGGCCACGCCCCTCGACTCCGCCGGCGTTTCACTGTCGCGCACGCCGTCCAACGCGCAGAGCCTGGACGCTCGCGACCCCAGCCAGCAGGGCGCCACCAATCTCGCCGATCTGCTCAACGGCAGTCTGGGCTCAGTGAGCGTGAGCGACGGAAGCGGCAATCCCTACCAGAACGACGTCAACTACCGGGGTTATCAGGCGACGTCCCTGCTGGGCGCGCCGGTCGGCCTGGCGGTCTATTTCGATGGCGTGCGAGTCAATGAACCCTTCGGTTCGATCGTCAACTGGGACCTCATTCCCATGAACGCGATCTCGACCGTCAACGTGCAGCCGGGCTCCAACCCGATCTTCGGCCTGAACGCCTTGGGCGGGACCCTGGTCGTCAACACCCGCAACGGCAAGGAGAGCCCCGGGTTCGCGGTCAGCCTGCTCGGCGGATCGTTCGGCCGAAGGGCCGCGACGTTCGAGGCCGGCGGGTCCGACGCGCGTACCTCGACCGACTACTTCGTGGCCGGCAACTGGGACAAGCAGGACGGCTTCCGCGACTTCTCCGGGTCCGAGGTTAAGCAGCTGTTCGGCAAGCTGCGTTGGCATGGGCCGGAGAACCGCACCCTGGTCGAACTCTCAGGCGCCTTCGCCGACACCGAGCTCGCCGGCACCCAGGCCCTGCCGCTGGACATGCTGTCGACGCCCAAGGCCGCCTACACCGCGCCGGACTCGATCGCCAACCGCATGCGCCTAGTCAACCTGAAAGCCAGCAACTGGGTCGACGACACCAACCAGCTGTCCGCTCAGGTCTACTACCGTCAGTCCAACGCCCGGAGCCAGAACAGCAACGCCGAGCTGGACGACGGCTGCTTCAACGACGATGGTTCGCTGGCGACCAGCGGCGCCGGTTTCAAATGCGCCAACCAGGCGCCCAACGGGACCGCTATCAACTCGGTCACCGGCCCCAGCGCCCTCGCCCTGGGCTACGGCCGCTGGACCGGCGATATCAACGCCAGCCTGGTGAGCTCAAACATCCGCCAGGACACCGTCGGCGCCTCAGCGCAGTGGGCCAGTTCCGCGCCGGTGATGGATCACAAGAACGCCTTCGTGCTGGGCGCGACGTTCGACCAGTCGAACATCAGCTACCTGCAGGACACACTTCTGGCGCGGATGATTAACTACCAGACGATCGTGATCCCCAACCAGGAGTACGGCTTCACGGCCAACGGCCTGCCGCCATCGGCGTCCTATCCCCCGGCGTTCACTGGCAGCAACATCCTGTCGTCGGTCGCCCTGGGCGCGCGGATGAAGGAGGCGGACGTCTTCCTGACCGACACCTTCGACGTGACGCCGAACCTCAGCATCACCGCGTCTGGCAGCTTCGAGTACACCTCGATCGTCCAGAACGGGGCGAACAGCACCTTCCTGAACGATGACGGCGGATTCTCTTTCACCGACGACGTCACCGGCGTCAGCTACTACAACCCGGCCTACTCCAGCGCCTACAAGTACTCCAACTCTGGCGCCGGCGCCGCGACGACCCCCAACGGCGCGCCGGCCGGCGCGGTGGCGGGCCCCGAGACCAACAGCCTGAACGGCTCCCACACCTACCAGCGGTTCAACCCGCGGATCGGCTTCAACTACAACTTCGACGACGGCACGGGCCTGTTTGGCGGCTACAGCGAGACCATGCGCGCGCCGACCTCCATCGAGCTCTCCTGCGCCAACCCCAACAGCCCCTGCGCCTTGCCCACCGGGTTCAACGGGGACCCGAACCTGAAGGCGGTGACGGCGCAGACCTACGAGTTCGGCGCGCGGGGCCTGCTTTTCGGAAAGCTGGCCTGGAACGCGGCGGTGTACGATTCACGGCTGCGCAACGACATCCAGTTCATCGCCACCTCGGCCACCTTCGGCTACTTCTTCAACGTCGGCGACACCGCGCGGCGCGGCGTTGAGCTCGGCGCCCAGACCCAGGTCGACAAGCTGACGCTGTCGGCCAGCTATGGCTACGTGCAGGCCGCCTACCGCTCACCCTTCACGACGGCCGCCGGCGAGGACGTGGCCAGCGGCGACCGGATCCCCGGCATCCCCGCCAGCACCTTCAAGCTACGCGCCGGCTACGCGGTGACCGACAATTTCCATCTGGGCGGCGCGGTGATCGCCGTCAGCGACCAGTACGCCCACGGCAACGAGAACAACGCCGATCCGACCGGCAAGGTCCCCGGCTACACCGTGGTCGATCTCGACGCCCAGTACCAGATCGGCAAGTCGCTGACGCTCGCCCTCGACGTCGACAACCTGTTCGACCAGACGTACGCGACCTACGGACTTTCGGGCACGGCCAGCATCTATACGCTGGCGACGGAGCAGTTCCGCACGCCCGCCCCACCGCGCGGCGTCTGGCTGAAGGTCACCTATGCCTTTGGCGTCGGCAGCTAGCCGAAGCGGCCGGTGATATAGTCGGAGGTGCGCTTGGTGGCCGGCCGGGTGAACAGCTCGTCGGTCGCGCCGAACTCCACCAGTTCGCCCAGGTACATGAAGCCGGTGTAGTCGCTGACCCGCGCGGCCTGGCCCAGGTTGTGGGTGACGATGACGATGGTGTGGTCGGCCTTCAGCTGGGTGACGGTCTCTTCCAGCTTGGCGCTGGAGATCGGGTCGAGCGCCGAGGTGGGCTCATCCAGCAACAGGACCTCAGGCCGCACGGCGACCCCTCGGGCCACGCACAGCCGCTGCTGCTGGCCGCCGGAGAGGCCCAGGCCCGAGCCTTTCAGATTGTCCTTCACCTCGCCCCAGAGGGCCGCGCGGGTGAGCGCTTCTTCGACCCGGGCGTCCATGTCGGCCTTGGAGAGGTTCTCGTAGAGCCGCACCCCGAAGGCCACGTTGTCGTAGACGCTCATCGGGAACGGCGTGGGCTTCTGGAACACCATGCCGACGCGGGCGCGCAGGCGCGCCAGATCCGTGCGCGGGCTGAGGATATTCTCGCCGTCCAGCATGATCTCGCCCTCGGCCCGCTGGCCCGGATAGAGGGCGTACATGCGGTTCAGCGTCCGCAGCAGGGTAGACTTGCCGCAACCGGACGGGCCGATGAGCGCGGTGACCTTGTTGCGCGAGAAGGGGATCGAGACTCCCTTTAGCGACTTGGTCTTGCCGTAGAAGAAGTCGAGGTTCTTCACGTCGACCTTCACCTCCGCGCGATCGACGTCGGCGATGGAGGTCTCGAACTGGTCCACGACCGGATTGAGGGTGTTCATGAGCGTCGTTGCTCCTGGGCGACGATACGCGCCACGATTGTCACAACAAGCACGGTGGCGGCGATCAAGAGCGCCCCTGCCCAGGCAAGGTTTCGCCAGTCGTCGTACGGGCTGAGCGCGTAGTTGAAGATCACAACCGGCAGGTTTGCCGTTGGTTTCAGCGGGTTGAAGCTGAAAAATTGATTGTTCAGCGCCGTGAACAGGAGCGGTGCGGTCTCACCGCTGATCCGGGCGAACGCCAGCAACGCGCCGGTGAGCAGTCCATTGCGGGCCGAACGCCATAGGATTTCCCGAATAATGAGGGCAAGCGGCGCGCCGAGCGACACGCCGGCTTCGCGCAGGGCAGTCGGTTGAAGCGATAGAACATCCTCGGTCGTTCTGGTGATCACCGGCGCCGCAAGCAGGGCGAGCGCCACGGCCCCGGCGATCGCCGAGAAGCTGTGGAAGGGGTGGACCAGAAGTTCGTAGACGAACAAACCCACGAGGATCGAGGGCGCGGACAGCAACACGTCGTTCATGAACCGAACGACGGCGCCGTAGCGGCTCCGTTGGCCATATTCCGCCAGCCAGGTTCCCGCCAGCATTCCAATCACCACCGCCATGACCATCGCCGCGACGCACATGCCGATGGAGCCGAGGATCGCATTGGCCAGACCGCCGTGCGAATTGGGCGCCGGCGTCGCCTTGATGAAGACGTCAAGATTCACGCCGCCAAGACCCTTGCTCAACAGCGTCCAGAGGATCGCGGCGAGAGCTGCCAAGGCGATGGCTGTGACAAGCCCGCAGAACACGACAAAGCTCGCGTTCGCTGCGCGTCGTCGCAGCAGAAGTGTCGTGGAGACGGTCAAGTCCGACGCTCCTGTTGTCCGATCAGCAGGCGCGCCAAGCCCAACACCACGAAGGTGATCACGAACAGCACGAGGCCCAAGGCGATCAGGGCCGAAAGGTGCATGTCGCTGGTCGCCTCCGTAAACTCGTTGGCGATGGTCGAGGCGATGGTTGAACCCGAATCGAACAGCGATGTCGGGAAACCGTGCGAGTTGCCGATGATGAAGGTGACCGCCATCGTCTCGCCGAGGGCGCGGCCCAGCCCAAGCATCACGGCGCCAATCGCCCCGCGCCGGATATAGGGAAGCGAGACGGAGAGCACGACCTCCATGGTCGTCGCACCCAGGCCGTAAGCGCTTTCACGCACCGAGGCCGGTACGGTCAGCAGAAGATCGCGCAGGGTCGCAGCCATGAACGGGAGGATCATGATCGCCAGTATGATCGAGGCCGGCAGGATGCCCGAGCCGTTCGGGATGCCGGTGGTCAGCGTGTCCAGCAGCGAGCCCGGCTTGGCCGCCGTCATAAGTGGGAGCTGGACGTATTTCGCGAACAGCGGAGCGAAGACGAACAGACCCCACATGCCATAGACGATCGAGGGGATGCCCGCGAGCAGCTCCACAGCCGTGCCTATCGGGCGGCGCAGCGGACCGGGGCAGAGCTCAGTGAGGAAGAAGGCGACCCCACCCGCGATCGGCAACGCCAGCGCCAGGGCCAGGCCTGCCGTCACCAGCGTACCGACGATCGGGCCAGCGGCGCCATAGACGTCGGTCACCGGGTTCCATGTCGAGACGGTGAGGAAGCTGAAACCGAACTTGTGAAGGGCGGGCCAGCCGCCGATGAGTAGCGACACCAACAAGCCGGCAAGAGCCGCCAACAGGGCGCTCGCGGCTCCGAAACAGAGCCATTCGAAGAGAGTGCTCAGTATGGCGCCGCGTGCGGACGCACGCCGTCTGAGAACCGGCTGAGCGATGACGTCGGACATCTTCAGACTGCCTGCTGAGACGGAGACGCCCTCGAGAAGGTCCATTCGACGTTTCCGAGGGCGCGTTTCGATACGAACCGTGGACTTATTTTACCTGAGCGAAAGCCGTCTTGCGGATCAGGTCCTTCACCGCCGCCGGCAGAGGGACGTAGGCGAGCGACGACGCCGCAGCGTCTCCGTTCTTGAACGCCCAGTCGAAGAACGCAATGACTTGGCGCCCATTGGCCTGGTTCTTGTGAAGGATGACGAACGTCGCGCCGGAAATCGGCCAAGCGTCCGGGGCTGGCTGGTCGATCAGCAGGAGATAGTAGCCCGGCGCTGAAGACCACTTGGCCCCCGCGGCCGCAGCGGCAAACGCCGCCGCCGTGGGCGTCGTGAACTTCCCGGCCTTGTTCTGAACCAGGGTGTAGGTCAGGCTGTTCGTCGCGGCGTAAGCATATTCGACATATCCGATTGAGCCTGGCGTTTGTTTGACGAACGCTGCGACCCCTTCATTCCCCTTGCCGCCAATTCCGACGGGCCATTGCACGGCGTCGTTGGCGCCGACGTCCGTCGCCCAATGCTTGGCTTTCGCCGCCAGGTAGGTCGTGAAGATGAAGGTGGTTCCCGAGCCGTCCGACCGATGCACAACGGTGATGGGCAGGTTCGGCAGATTGACGCCGGGATTATTCACGGCCAACAGCGGATCGTTCCACTTCTTGATCGCGCCGCGATAGATGTCGGCCAGGTTGGCGCCGGTGAGCTTGACGTCACCGGATTTGATGCCCGGCAGATTCACGACCGGCACTACGCCACCGATAGCGGTCGGGAACTGCACGAAGTTGTTCGTCGCCAGGTCGTCTGGCTTCAGCGGCTTGTCCGATGCGCCGAAGTCCACGGTGTTGGCGGTAATCTGGCGGATGCCGCCGCCCGAGCCGATCGATTGGTAGTTCAAATCCTGCGTCTTGTAGGCTTCCGCCCACTTGCTATAGAGCGGCGCCGCGAAGGTGGACCCCGCGCCGGAGATCGTCGCGCCGTGCGCCAACGTGGCCGCACTGATGATCAGGGCCGCGCCAAATGCTGCGCCCAATTTTTTCAACATGGTTCTCTCCTGAAAAGAGCGCCCCATCCACGCCGCTCTCGCGCCGGTGCTTATCGCCCGCCGACGACAGTTTGGTGACACCGGGCGGCCCGGCCACGCGGCTGTCGCAGGAATGTCATGCGCCTGCCGGACGGCCGTCACGGAGCGCCGCTAGTCGTGCAGCCTGGAAATCCGGGACGCCTCCCGGCGGCCCTCATATACCCCCGCGAGCCTCGACGCCGCCGCACCCCCGCGGCGGCGTCCTTTTTTCAGGCCTCCACCTAAGCAGAGGATCAAAGCAGGCGCGAACGCATCAGCTGGGAAAGCAGATCGATCATCGTCACCGCCACGATGATCACGATGATGATCGCCGACAGGTGATGATAGTCGAAGGCGTTCAGCGTCTCGAACAGCAGCTGGCCGATGCCGCCGGCCCCGATCAGCCCCAGCACCGTCGCTGAGCGGGAATTGGATTCGAAGCGGTAAAGCGCATAGGACGTCCAATGCGGCGCGACCTGCGGGATGACCCCCCAGATGATCTCGTGCAGCCGCGAGGCGCCGGTGGCCCGCACGCCCTCCACGGGAGCCTTGTCGATCGACTCCACGGCTTCCGAGAACAGCTTGGCCAGCACGCCGCCGGTGTTGATGGCGATGGCCATGACGCCGGCGAACGGGCCCAGGCCCACGGCGACGATGAACAGGGTGCCGATCACCAGGTCGGGAATGGCGCGCAGGAGGTTCATCAGGATGCGCAGCGGCTGCTGCAGCCAGACTGGCGAGATGTTGCGCGCGCAGGCCAGGCCGAACGGCACCGCGATCAACACCGCCAGCGCCGTGCCCCACATGGCGATCTGGATGGTCAGCCACATCTGTCCGACGTAGAGCCGCCACTGGTCGAAGTTCGGATGCAGCAGTTCGCCGCCGAACTCGCGCATGTTCTCCGAGTTGGTGAACAGCTTCGTGACGTGGTTCATCTCCACCGGCTTGACCGCGAAGATCAACAGCACCGCCACCAGGCCCCAGACCAGCATGTCCGGCGCCCGCTGGGTCAGCGAACGGGTCGGCGGCGCCGGGATCTCGGACGGGACGGCGAGCGCCATCAGACGTTCGGCTCCTTAGCCCGCTTCTGCTCGGCGGCGGCGTGGATCTTGTCATAGGCTGCTTGCGCCGCGGCGATCTTGCCGGGATCGCCCGTGTGGCGCGCCTCGCCCAGTGCCTCGGAAGCCTGCATCTCGCGGATCGGGTCCAGGTAGCTGTCGTCGGCCGGGCGGAAGCCGCCATAGGCCATCTTCTTCAGCACCTCGCGCTGCTTGTCGGCGATGGGGCCAGTTCCGGTCCCATAGGTCAGGAAGAACTGGCGCATCTTTTCCTTGATCGCCGGGTCGAGGTCCTTGCGCGCCACGATGGAGCTCTCCGGCAGGGGCGGCGACGTCCACAGGATGTCCAGGCTGTCGGCGAGCCTAGGGTTCTCCCGCTTAAAGAACAGGATGCCGACGGTGTTGTTGGACGCCACGTCCAGCACCCCGTTCGCCACCGCGGCGCTGTTGGCCTGGTGGCTGGAGGAGCGCACCGTCTTGAAGCACTTGGTGGGTTCGATCCCCTTGGGCGTGAAGAGGTAGGCCATGGGGGCCAGCGTGCCGGAGGTCGACTGGGCGTCGGCCATGCCGAAGGAATACTTCCCGCCGCAGGCCAGCACCTTGTCGAGCGTGATGCCGCTGCCCTTCTTGGCGATGATCACCGAGGCGTAGGTGGCGTCGCCGCCGGCGTCGATGATCCGGCCCAGCACCTCACCGTCCGAACGCTGGACGGCGTCGAGGGCCGGCAGGGCCGAGAACCACCCCACCTGCACCTGCTTGAAACGCATGGCCTCGATCAGCGAGGCGTAGTTGCTGACGTAGCGAGCGGTGACCTTGACGCCGATCTGCGCCGACATGTCGTCCAGCAGCGGTTGCCAGATCGGACCCATGGAAGCCTGGTTTTCGGCGGGCAGGATGCCGAAGACGATCTCCTTGGGCTGGTCGGCGGAGCCTTGGCTCTTCGGGGCGCAGGCGCTGAGGCCCAGCGCGCCCGCGGAAAGGGCGACGGCGAGGCCCAGCGCGCCCAGCAGGCGGCGACGGATCATTTCGGGGCTCCTTCCCAGAAGACGTCTTCGAATTCCGGACCGTAGATGTCGATGAGTTGCTTGGTCTCCAGCCCGTTGGCCGGGCCGTCATAGACGATCTTCCCGGCCTTCAGCGCGATCACCCGGTCGCAGTAGCGCAGTGCATAGTCGACCTGGTGCAGGGTGACGACGACGGTCAGGCCGTCCTGCCTGTTCAGGTCGCGCAGGCTCTCCATCACCTTGCGCGCGGCGACCGGGTCGAGGGAGGCCACCGGCTCGTCGGCGAGGATGATCTTGGCCTTCTGCACCAGGGCGCGGGCGATGGCCCCGCGCTGCTGCTGGCCGCCGGACAGGGTGCCGGCGCGCTGACCGGCGTAGTCGGCGACGCCTACCCGCGCCAACGCCGCCATGGCCGCGGTCTTGGTCTCCTCCGGCCACAGGCCGAGCAGCCCCCGCCAAGTCTCGATCCGGCCCAGCGAGCCCAAGGCCACATTGGTGAACAACGACAGGCGGCCGACCAGATTGAACTGCTGGAAGATGAAGCCGATGCGCGTGCGGGTCCTGCGCACTCCGCTGCTGATCTTTCCGTTTTCCTGCACCGGGCCGCCAAAGGCCTCGATGACGCCTTCGCCGGGGTCGATGGTCTGCAGGCCGGAGATCGAGCGCAGCAGGGTGGATTTCCCCGATCCCGACGGCCCGATCAGGGCGATCATCTCGCCCTTGCGCACATCCAGCGAGACGCCGTCCAGGGCGCGGCGGGCGCCGAAGCTCTTGGAGGCCTTCCGAATGGACAGGACGGCGGCGTCTGGCATGGACGGCTGTAGGGTTCCCCGATGAAGCGCGCGCGGGTGAGGCCGCATGCGCCGCCCATCCCACACCCCGGCTTCATGGCATGGCCGCCCACGTCCGGTCTAGCGCGACGGGCCGCTAGGCGCTCAGCGACGCGCCGCGTCGAGCTCGGTGATCTCGCGGGCGACCAGGGCGAGGGGTGCGGACCAGTCGCCACGCGCGGCCTGCCGCAGGATGCGCGCCGAGGGATACCAAGGGCTGGTCTCGACGCGCCGTCCCCAACGCCAGTCGGGATCGAACGCCACCAGGATCCTGACCGGCGCCGCCAAGGCGCCCGCCAGGTGCGCCACGCTGGTGTCGACGCTGATCACCAGGTCCATCAGTTCGCACAGGGCCGCAGTGTCGGTGAAATCGCCGAGGTGGTCTCCCCAGAAGGCGATCCCGCCCAGCTCGCCCAGGGCCGCGCGGTCGGCTGAGGTCAGGTCCCTCTGCAGCAGGTGGTATTGCGGCCCGACGGGGAAGGTGGCGGCCAGGTCGGCCAGGGGGACGCTGCGCAGATGATCTGCGCGATGGGTGGGGCTTCCACTGCCCACCAGGCCCACGCGCGGCCGCTCGGTCGAACCCAGCCGGTCGCGCCACGCGGCGCGCTTCTCCGGGCTGGGCGCCAGATAGGGCGTCGGGACGTCGGGCGCGCCGCCGAAGTCGCCGAGCGCCAGGGGCAGGCTCATCAGCGGGCACTGGAAGTCGACCGCCGGCAGGGGCCCGCCGCGCCGGAACACCTCGGAGACGCCTTCCACGGATGTGAAGAGGTCCACGAGCGGAGCGACAACTTCAACCAGGACCGTCGCGCCCCGCGCGGCGACAAGAGGCGCATAGCGGATGAACTGGATGCAGTCGCCCAGACCCTGCTCGCCGTGCAGCAGGATGGTCTTGCCCGCCAAGGGGGCCTGGCCCAGCCAAAGGGGCGCCGGGAAATTGCGGGGCACGTTCTCCGGGCTGTCGCGGCGCCAGCGCCACTCATAGTCCCTCCAGCCGTCTTCGAAGCGCCCCATCAGCAGATTGCAGAGCGCGCGGTTCCAGTGCGCGCTCACCGAATTGGGTTCGAGCTTCAGCGCCTCGTCGTAGCTCCGGACGGCCTCCTCGTGGCGCCCCAGGTCCTGTAGGACATTGCCGCGGTTGTAGGCCTGGGGAATGTTCCGATCGAGTTGCAGTGCGCGATCGAGGCTTTGCAGGGCCGCCTCGGTCTGGCCGAGGTCGCGCTCGATGTTGGCGATGTTGACGTGCAGCGCCGCATCCTCCGGCGTCAGCGCCTTCGCCGCCTGGAACGCCTTCAGCCCTTCAGCGAGCCTGCCCAGGCGCCAAAGCGCGTTGCCGCGGTTGTTGTGGGCTGGCGCGAACCGCGGGAGGAGGGCAAGCGCGCGGTCGGCGCTGCCCAGCGCGCCCTCAAAATCCCCGGTCTCGAACCGGCAGACGCTGAGGACATTGTGCGCCAGGATGTCGTCGGGCCGGGCGGCAAGGGCGTCCAGCAGGAAGGGAATGGCCGCTGGGAAGTCTCCGCTCGTCGCGGCGACGATGCCCAGTTGCTTGCTAATCTCAGGGTTGGCGGGATCGATCGCGCGGAGACCCGTGAAGAGATCCGCCGCCGCCTTGAGGTTGCCGGCCTCCAATAGGCCGACGCCCAGTGTGATGAGCTCCGCGATCTGGCCCGGAACGTCTGCATCGCTCGCCATCGCAAGATGTCCCGACTGGATACCTGGAGCCCTTCTCGCCCCCTCTGGTTGATCCAACCGGCAGGGGAAGGGCTCCAGACCACAACGGCCCTTATAGATGAGTCGGCGGGGGCGATTGACCGCCTGCCCTGAAAGGACACCCAGCCACGCGGCGCCGCAACGAAGGCCGCAAATGGAATCATGACTTTACATCGCGGTTCTATGACCCTATGTCGCGCTTTCCGGCGGACCCGATGTCCTGAAAAGCGCTGCTAACGCCGGATTGGGTTCAACTATCCGTTGGGGGTTACGTGAATTGCACACGTATCATACGCCCCTGGACCTGGTCCGCGATCGCTCTCCGGAACGTCCCGTCGCCCTTGCGCGACCGGATGCCGTAGCGACCGCGGCGCGCTGGTTCCAGGACAAGTTTAAAGGCGACGTCTTCTACGCTGTGAAAGCGAACCCTTCGCCGTGGGTCATCGAGACCCTCGCAGCGAACGGCGTGACGTCCTTCGACGTGGCCTCGATCCCTGAGATCGAGCTGGTGGCTGCGCACGCCCCCGGCGCGCGCATGGCCTTCATGCATCCGGTGAAGAGCCGCAACGCCATCTCCCAGGCCTATTTCGACCACGGCGTGCGGACCTTCGCCCTGGACACCCATGAAGAGCTCGCCAAGATCCTCGACGCCACCGGCGGGGCCAATGACCTGAACCTGATGGTCCGGCTGGCGGTGCAGGCGGAAGGCGCGGCCTATTCGCTTTCCGGCAAATTCGGCGTCGATGCGCATGACGCGCCGGCCCTGTTACTCGCCGCGCGGCGAGCGACCCAGGAATTGATGGGCGTCTCGTTCCACGTGGGCAGCCAGTGCATGCGCCCGACCGCCTTCCAGGCGGCGATGAGCCAGGCCTCCCGCGCCCTGGTCCGCGCCGGCGTCTTCGCCGATGTGGTCGACGTGGGCGGCGGCTTCCCGAGCGTCTATCCGGGCATGGTTCCGCCCGACATGGCCGACTACCTCGACTCGATCGACCGCGGCTTCGCCGAGATGATGGTCCACGAGACCACCGAGCTCTGGTGCGAACCCGGCCGGGCCCTGGTGGCCGAGGCCTCGTCGATCCTTACCAAGGTCGAGCTGAAGAAGGGCGACGCGCTCTATCTGAACGACGGCTCCTACGGCAGCCTGTTCGACGCCGCGCACACCAAGTGGCCCTTTCCGGTCAAGCTGTTCCGCGCCGAAGGCGGCGAGGCCGGCGAAGTGGAGGGCCCCCTGAAGCCCTTTCGTTTCTACGGACCGACCTGCGACAGCCTCGACCACATGCCGGGCCCGTTCTGGCTGCCGGAGGACGTCCGCGAGGGCGACTACATCGAGATCGGCATGCTGGGCGCCTATGGCGTGGCCATGAACACCCGGTTCAACGGCTTCGGCGACGCCGAGACCGTCGCGGTGGCTGACGCTCCGATGGCTTCGATGTTCGGCTTGGCCGGCCGCGCCATCCGCCTGCCCCGCGAGGCGCAGGAGGAGGAACGCAAGGTCGTGCGGCTGTCGCGGCCCAAGGGCCGGGCCGGCAAGAGCCGTCGCAAGCGGTAACAACTGACGCATTTCGCGTGCTAAAGGCGCGGCCGGTCGCTCCGTCCCGGCTGCGCTCTTCCTGTGGACGGGCTTTCACCTCTCAGAAGGGAACTTCCGAAGATGAACGCTGACGTTCAGAAGACCAACCGCAAGGCCGAACTCTTGGCCAACACCGTCGAGCATGTGGCGATCGACCAGTACGACGCCCGGCCGGTCATCGACGCCATGCGCCAGATGAGCTTCACCAGCCGCGACACGGCGCGCGCCGCCGACATCTGGTCGATGAGCCTGGAGGACGCCGACTGCTCCACCTGGCTGACGCTCGCCGGTTCGACCAGCGCGGGCGGCTGCATGCACATCTACCGCGACATGCTGAAGTACGGGATGATCGACGTGGTCGTGGCCACCGGCGCCTCCATCGTCGACATGGATTTCTTCGAGGCGCTGGGCTTCAAGCACTACCAGGCCCAATCCAACGTCGACGACCGCGACCTGCGCGACCTCTACATCGACCGCATCTACGACACCTACATCGACGAGGAAGAACTGCAGAACTGCGACAGCACGATCTACGCCATCTGCGAGATGCTGGAACCGCGCCCCTATTCCTCGCGCGAGTTCATCCACGAGATGGGCAAGTGGCTGGCGGCGGGCAACGCCAAGAAGCCCGACAGCCTGATCGAGGTCGCCTACCGCGAGGGCGTGCCGATCTTCTGCCCGGCCTTCGTGGACTCGTCGGCCGGCTTT